>NZ_JBAWYV010000117.1:0-10062 GCF_037143375.1 Rhodoferax sp.
AATGGAATTTCCATTTCAGGCCACCGGCTTCGAAGTTCTTGATGATGTCGACCTCGAGGCCGTTGTCGCCTTCGTTGCCAAGACGGTACATTTGCAAGTCGCCCCCGAGGCCCAAATGGCCTTTGGCGTTGTCATCGTAGCTAAGCACCGGACCACCACGGGAATAACCGTGGAATTCGATACCAGCGGCTTCGACCGCGAAAGCGCTGCTGGCGCAAAGGGCGGCAGCAGCCGCGACCAGACTAATTTTGAGTGTTGTCTTCATCATGATTTTTTAGAGTAATAAATAATTTAATACACGGCAGTGGGTCTGCCAGCGGAGTTCTTACTTGAAAGAACCCCGTTATTATTTTTTAAATCTATCTGATTTAGTTACATAACAGGGAAAACACTTAGGCTGGTTACGAACGAATTACGAAGTCATAAGAGAACCAGCGTTGCACTGGGTGCCGCATTGGTGAAATGGTTTTTTTTGAACAAATAAATCAGGGAAAACACTGACGTATTAGTGTCGTTTCACACATCAGTTACATGAGGAAACAAGAAAATAATTGCAGCGGATGAAAGATTTCTTTGTGCATTTTGAAAAATATCATCGCGAAATCATGATGCTCGTCAGGTCGAAATGAGTTTGAAAAAACCAATTTAAATCCTGCAGGGCACTCCACAACTTTTATTAAATTGAGCGAACCTGATTTTTCAAGCTTGCCAAAACTTGCTCAATCTCATGAAAAAGAGGACGAGCACTGGTCACCTCATTCAGGCAAGCTGTTTTCAAGTCGTTGAGCGTAGGCAATACCGCCTGAACATCATTCACGGTATGGCAACGCACCAGCAATTCTTCGAGCAAGCAACCAAAGGCACGAACTTCAAGCCTTTGAAGGGCCAATGCATACATGCCGTCGTCGGGTGTGAAAAAGGAGGCGGCGCCAAAGTCACCCAGCAACACCCGGCCCTGCCCTGCATGCAAAATGTTGTGCGCATACAAATCGCCGTGCATCAGGCCTTGTGAGTGCAGATGCAGCACCGCCGAAGCAATACCCCGGGCCATGCGAATCACACGCAACAAGTCAAAGCAGGTGCCATCTGCGTAAATATCGCGGGTGCAGGAATCAAGGCTGGGCGGCCCGGCAAGATTTTTAAATTCAGGATTAATCAGTGCCATGACCAAGCCCTGAACGTCCGCTGGGTGATCCATAACCTGACCCATCACCGGAATCAGATTTTCGTGGGCGCCAGCGCTGATACAGGCAGTCATTTCACAGCGCGGCAGGCCATCGCTGGTGACGCTGCCTTTGAAAAGCTTTACCGCCACCTTTTGTACAGTCTCACCGGACCGGTGCTCCGCTTCATGAATCACGCCTGAGGCGCCTTCACCCAAGGTGTGTTGCAGCGTCAAGGCATCCCAGCTAATGGGGAAAATCGGCGACTGCGTGAATGCTTGTTCCTCTTGGTGCCCACAAAACGGGTTACCCGCATAAGCCAGCCAGGACAAACGAGGCATAGTGAGCAAAAAATCAGGAAACACGTTCACCCGATTGGCAGATAAACGCAACAATTCCAATGCGGTGCAACTCGCCAACTCCGGCGGTAGAGACTGCAAGCGGTTACCCGCCAACATAAGCTTTTGCAACTGGGTGCAGCGTCCGATCTCGGGAGGAATTTGTTCGATCTGGTTGTCCGTGAGGATTAGCCAGCGCAAGGCCTTGGGTAAAGCGGCACCCGGCACCGTGCGAATCTGGTTGGCCTTGAAACCCACCATGACCAACTGTTCGCAGCGCCCCAAAATGGCGGGAAGTTCTGTAAATTGGTTGTCAGAGCAAAAAATGACGCGAAGCTTCCGCAACCGGGGCAAGTCATCGGGCAATGAAGTGAGCGCATTGCCCGAGAGGTCGAGAATTTCAAGTGACTCGGCAAGGTCAAAAATCTCACGCGGAAAGTCTGGAAGGCCACAAGCCAACTTTAGCCGACGGGTTCCAGACAGTTTTCCGGCACGCAGCAGCGCCAGTGTATTCAGGAGACCACCACGCCTTCAAATACGGGATAAAGTGCATCCAGCCATGCGTCCACTTCACCAGCACTGATTTGCAGATGAAGGAGGCATTCATCGGCGTGGCGCTCCCAGTCCCGCTGGTCTTTCACACCTTCGTGCTTGCTCACCAAATGCTCAGCCACGGCCGCAATAGCCACCAGGTTTTTAACTTCAACTGGAATTTTGTCGTCGTGCAATGCGGTGAAATCATGGTGCAGGCGCACAGCAATGGAAATCACGGCGGGCAATCGCCAGGTCTTGGCAACCAGCGCACCCACCACAGCGTGGTCGGTCCGGTGTACGGCATTTTCGGTCTGGATAAAGGTACGGTCCTGGCGGGCCATTGCCTCCACCAAGGTGCCTGAATAGCCTTTGAGGCCTTGCATCATCACAGGAATGCCCACATGACAAAACAGGCCACAGGTTTGCGCCACATCGGCGTCCACGTCGTAGAGTTGGCGCGCAATGAAGGCCATGGCCAATGAGCGACGTGTTGACGATTCCCAAAAGTGCTCCAACAGCGGAGAGTTGACGCGTATGGCGTTACGGGTCAAGAACCCGGTTAATACAGCAATCGTTGGCTTCACACCCAGCATGGACACAGACTGTGCCACCGTGCGCACTGGTTCTGTGCGGGCATACAAAGAACTGTTGGAGATGCGAATCAAGGCGGCGGCCATGGCCACATCGCCCCCGGCAATGCGGGCAATGACAGCAGGGTCAGGATCACCCTGATTGACTTCACGCTGCAGGGCTACCAGCAATTCCGGACAAGGCGGAATGATGATGTCACGCAAAGGGCCTGCGTCGCGAGCGACATCGAGCTCCCGGTTGATTTCTGCCACTTTCATGTATTCGTCTCCATCCGACGATTATCCAGAAAAACAACCGGGTAACAGTCGTCAAGCCCCCGAAGGAATCAAATAATCTCGACTAATGTGAGCGCCCAGGTCATTGATGCGATCCAGAAACTGGGTCAGGTAGGCGTGCAACCCGGTCGCCAGAATTTCGTCGATGCGGCCGTATTTGAGCTCTGCACGCAGCTTTCCGGCACGGCGATGGGTTTCGCTGGAGTCGTCGCTGGCGACCAGGGCCAGGTTATTAACCACTTCATTGAGACTGGCGTGCAGTGAACGCGGCATGTCGGGCCGCAGAATCAGTAACTCAGCCACGCGCTCGGGCTTGATCACATCGCGGTAAACCTTGCGGTAGACCTCGAAACCCGACACGCTGCGCAAAATAGCACTCCAGTGGTAGAAGTCGTACTCTTGGTCTTTCTCGTTGGCCGTGCCGTAAAAGTCACTTTGCACCGCATGGAACTTCACATCCACCAGACGCGCCGTGTTGTCGGCGCGCTCCAGAAAAGTACCCAAGCGCATGAAATACAGCGCTTCGTCCATCAGCATGGTGCCCACGGTGACGCCACGCGACAGGTGCGAGCGAAACTTGACCCACTCAAAAAATTGAGCTGGATCGCGCTCAAACTCGCCCGACTTGATCATCCGTTTGACTTCCAGCCAGGTGGTGTTTTGGGTTTCCCAGACTTCGGTCGTCAAGGTGCCGCGCACAGCACGGGCGTTTTCGCGCGCTGCGCCCAAGCACGACACGATACTGGACGGATTGCTCTCGTCCTTGACCATGAAATCCATCACTTCACGGGCCTTGATTTCGCCATGAAGTTCGGTGTAAGCCGGCAGCAATTCACTGATGCTCAGCAGCCCTTGCCACCCCACCAGCGCAACCGCTTCAGATTGGGGCAATAGGGATGTCTGGTAATTCACATCCAGCATGCGGGCAGTGTTTTCGGCCCGCTCGGTGTAGCGGGACATCCAGAAAAGGTGATCGGCGGTTCGTGACAGCATAGGGATGCTCCTAATTCTCAGGAAGACTGTTTTTGGGATTGGACGGGAGCAGGCGCAGGTACCACAGGGGTGGCTTCGTCCTCCAGAATCCAAGTGTCTTTTGTACCGCCGCCTTGTGACGAGTTGACGACCAAGGAGCCATCTTTCAGCGCCACGCGCGTCAGGCCGCCCGGAACCATCTGAACCGTCTTGCCGCTGAGGACATAAGGCCGCAGGTCAATGTGGCGCGGTGCAATGCCGCTCTCGACAAACGTCGGGCAACTCGACAAACTCAGCGTCGGCTGCGCAATGTAGCCACTCGGATTGGCCAGCACCGCTTTGCGGAAGTCTTCAATTTCAGCTTTGGTCGAAGCAGGTCCGACCAGCATGCCGTAACCGCCCGCACCATGCACTTCTTTGACCACCAGGTCTTTCAGGTTGGCCAGCGTGTAGGCCAGGTCATCCTTGTTGCGGCACATATAGGTGGGCACGTTGTTGAGGATCGGTTTCTCGCCAAGGTAAAACTCGATCATCTTCGGGACGTAGGGGTAAATCGATTTATCGTCCGCCACGCCGGTGCCCACCGCATTGCAGATGGTCACATGGCCGGCGCGGTAAACGTCCAGCAGACCGGCACAACCCAGGGTAGAAGTGGGCCGGAAGGCCTTGGGGTCCAAAAAATCATCGTCCACCCGGCGGTAGATCACGTCCACGCGTTTGGGGCCGCGCGTGGTGCGCATGTAGACAAAATTGTCTTTGACGAACAGGTCTTGCCCTTCAACCAACTCGACACCCATTTGCTGCGCCAAAAACGCGTGCTCAAAGTAGGCGCTGTTGTGCATGCCGGGTGTCAATACCACTACGGTGGGTTCGGCTGTGGTGGCGGGACTGCTGTCACGCAGTGTTTCTAGCAACAAATCGGGGTAATGGGCGATGGGCGCGACGCGGTGTGCGTTGAACAACTCCGGGAACAACCGCATCATCATCTTGCGGTCTTCGAGCATGTAGCTCACACCACTGGGCACGCGCAAGTTGTCTTCCAGCACGTAGTACTCGCCCTCGCCTTTGGCGTTGGGGGCGCGCACGATGTCGATGCCGGAGATGTGGGAATAAATGTTGTTTGGAACGCTCACTCCCATCATTTCGGGGCGGAATTGGGCGTTATTTTCGATTTGCTCTCGCGGCACGATGCCCGCTTTGATGATTTCCTGGTCGTGGTACACATCATAGATAAAGCGGTTAAGCGCCGTGACGCGTTGCACCAGCCCTTTTTCCATGCTGGACCACTCGTGTGCGGGAATGATCCGAGGAATCAGATCAAAGGGAATCAAACGCTCATTGCCATGGCCCTCTTCGTCCTTTTCGCCATAAACGGCGAAAGTGATGCCGACTCGACGGAAAATCATTTCAGCTTCCTCGCGCCGCTTGGCCATCATGTCGCCGGGCTGGCGCGCCAACCATTCGTCATAAATCTTGTAGTGGTCACGAATCTGTGCGCCATGAGTGAAAAACTCATAGGGCAACTGGGTGTACATCTCGTCGAATTTCTGCATAAAAAATAACTCTCCTTGTACTAGCTTAGCAAGCTTTAAGCCAACATTTCCCAACACATCAAAGCGGCACAAGGTGATGCCAATAGCGCAATCCTTGTGTTCTCTGACATTGAACGTCATCAGGTTGATCTGAGCGCCAGGTGATTGCACCACAATGGGGCGAATCAACGACGCGAATATTTCGTTCTGCATAACGCACCAAAACAGGCGCAGCCGGGTGGCCATAGCGGTTACGGTATCCCGCCTGGACCAACGCAATTCGAGGCTGAACAGCATCCAGAAAGGCGGCGCTACTGGACGACTTGCTGCCATGGTGCGGTACAAGCAGCACATCAGATTTCAGCGCAACCCCATCAACCACCAAACGCGCTTCCTGCGCCTGCTCAATATCGCCCGTCAGGAGCGCTGAATTCGTGGTGTTTGAAATACGCAACGTGCAACTCATTCCGTTGGTTTTAAGTCCGACATCGTAGTCAGTGGCTTTGGGGTGCAACACTTGAAAATCAACGCCCTCCCATTGCCAATGCTGGCCTGCCACACATCGCGTTGCGGGCCGAATGGCCTGCAATTCATGGTCGGCCTCTATCGAACTCAGCAGATCGGCCTGGGGCTGCATCGCCATCACTGCCTTGGCACCACCCACATGGTCGGTGTCGCGGTGGCTCAACATCATCCGATCCACAGAGACATCCAACGCCCGCAACAGTGGCACCAGAACACGGTGACCGGCATCGCTCTCACGGCTGAAACTGGGGCCCGCATCGAATACCAGCGCATGGCCGGCCGTGCGCACCAGAACAGCGTTGCCTTGACCGATATCAGCGGCTAACAACTCAAACTGGCCAGAACCTGGCCGGGGCGCTTGCCATAGCAGCACCGGCAGCATCAGCGGCACCCCCAACAAACGCAGGCTCCAGGGCAGCTGCATGGCCAGCAGCAAGCCGCCCACAACGCCCGCAGCACCGGCCCATAAAGGCGCTTGCGCAACCGACACGCTGGCAAATGGCAACGCGGCCAGCCAATGTAGATAGCCTGCCATAACCGCCATGGCCCAGGCTGCCACATCCCAAAACGGTGCCACCAAAATACCCAGCATGGACAGGGGCGTGACCACCAAGGTCACCCATGGAATCGCCAATGCATTGGCCACCAAACCGACCAAGGACACCTGACCAAACAGCAACAAGGTCAGCGGTGTCAATGCCAAGGTAATCACCCACTGCTCTCGAAACATAGCACCTAAATGACCTCTAGCGCTAGTCTTACCTGCGCTAGTAGCTCCTGAATCTGTAGCAAATAAAACACCCACCGCAACAAAGCTCAACCAGAACCCGGCCTGCAACAACGCCCAAGGATCGACCGCCACCACCACGGAACACGCCAACAACCAGACCCAGGGCCACGGCCATTGCCGACCCGAAAGTCGCAAGCCCCCCACAACGGCCAACATCAACACGGTGCGTTGCGATGGAACGCCCCAACCGCTGAACAGGGCGTAAGCCGTGGCCAAAAGCACACCACCCACCAAAGCGGCGCTGGGTGCTGCCACCCATAAGCACAGCCGACCCGAGCACCGCCACAACCAGCCGAGCACCCAAGCAGCAGCCCAGGCAAACATCGTGATGTGAATTCCGGATATGGACATGAGGTGCGCAACCCCCGTGGCCCGAAAGACATCCCAGTCGGCGCGGTCTATGGCGCTCTGGTCGCCCACCACGAGCGCGGCAATCAGTCCCGCGTAGTGGCGATCGATCTCTCGGTCATATATTTGATCGCGCACCTGCTGCCGGGCGTACTCAACCGGATGCCAACCCGTTTGAACCAGACGCTGCGGTACCGGATCTTTGGGCCCAGAGCGCACATAGCCCGTGGCCTGCAAGCCCTGTTCCCACAACCAGAGTTCAAAATCAAAGCCATGAGGATTGCTGCCCCCATGCGGTGCTTTGAGTCGCACCGTCATCTGCCAGCGCTCGCCGGCCTCGATGGGCGCAGGTTGGCGCTGTAATTCGTTGACCCCGCTGCCGTCACCCAGTCCGAAAGTACCGGAATACCAGCCAATATAGAGGTGTGCAGGGACTTGAATCGGCTGGCCTTGCACTTGCGCAGACTCTACGTCCAGCCGAAAACGCAAACCCGATTCGTTGTGCTGCGGCATGGCTGATATGACACCGATAACCGCAATGTCGCGGCCTTCAAGATCAGCCGTCAGCGCATCGTTCAGGAAAGTGGTGGCACGCAAACCGGTGATTCCCCATGCCAGCATCGAAAACGCCAGCACAGTCAACCCAAATCGCCACTGGAATGCTATATTTTTTAGAGCTAGTAACGCGTACAGTACGGGGGCTAGAAGCACAAAACATACATAAATCTGCCAACCCGACAAGACGGCTTGCTGCAATTGAACACCAGTTCCCAACAGAAACCCCAACAACGCCGGAAATATCAACCGAGCCCGAGAGTGGCGGTGCAGCAAATCAAAGTGCATATCCCAATCCTAACCCGTGCCACAGGCAAAAATGAGCTTCTTTCAGTGAAAACTGAGTGCAATGAGATACTTGGCACAAGGTAAGCCATTCCGACACACTACCCAAGCCACTAGGCGTTGCGATTACGACTGCAAATTCCTAGTATTTTTTCTTTAAACTCTTAAAAGAAGCAACGTCATGTCACTTTCCAACACTGCACTTTCGGCTATCCAGCAAGCAGGCGCCGCCGTGTTTACGGCCGATCTCGAACTCAAAAATGCCGTACGAGACTATGCCGTTCGCGTTCATGCCGCCATGTCCGCCAACCCCTACAACCTGGGCAATGACGACATGTTTGAGAACTGGAAAGTGGTGGCACGCCTGTCTCAAACTATCGCGGGCATTGAAGAAGAACTGAAAAAGATTTATCACGTCGCCGCTGAGTTAATTTCTGACGATCAGCCCCTGCTGGTGCAGATTTCTGCACTGGCAGCTCCAAAGGCATCGGTTGAAAAACCAGTCTCAATTGAAGATGCTTTAAAACCAACAGATGTCATCGACAAGACCAAAAAAAGCAAATCAAAACCGGTCTCTGTTGTCACAAAAGCGATCAGGAAACCCGCATTAAAAACGCCCGCCAAGTCGGCTTTAAGTCCACAACTAGTGGGTGGCAATACAGCCAAGTTGATGCAATACCTCAACAAAATTCTGAACACCCATGAGTTCACCACCTTCAACCAAACGTCAGTCTCACAACAGACCGGCATACCTCTGGGTTCCATGACGGCAGCGGTCAAGCGAGCCACCGAGCTAGGAATCATCAAAACGGGTCCCACCGGTGGCCTGAAGTTGGCAAAACCTGAGTAATTCGATCTATGAAATTCTTTATCCGGCAATTCTTCAAAACCTTGCGACTCGTTCTCGGTCCCCTCATGTTGCTGGGGGAAATAATCTCAAGACCCAAGGGTCTGGTACGACCTGCAGCCACTCAAGCCAAAGTCGACCAGGCATGTCAGAGCCTGGTTTTGTACCAATACAAAACTTGTCCTTTTTGCATCAAAGTGCGTCAGGAAATGAGCCGCTTATCCTTGCGCATTGAACGACTTGATGCGCAACCCGAAGGCAAGAACCGGGAAGATTTGCTAAGTGGCAGTGGGCAAACCAAGGTGCCGTGTCTGAAAATAACAGATCAAGCCGGTAACAGCCAATGGATGACTGACTCCAGCAAGATCATTGCGTATCTTCAGGGTCGTTTTGCCAGCGACAAGGCACTGGGCGTTTAACGACCGGAAAAATCAAGCGACGGCGTGGCAACCCGCATCGACATAAATGGTCTGCCCAGTCATGCCCGATGATGCGTCGGTGCAGAGGAACGTACAGAGTTGGGCAATTTCTTCAAGCTTCACCAAACGTCCCAATGGGGCTTTGGTAACAGCATTGCCTAACAGTTCATCAAACGAAGCAATACCCGAAGCGGCACGCGTCATGATCGGACCAGGCGAAACAGCGTGTACGCGAATACCTTTGGGTCCAAGCTCAACCGCCATGTAACGCACCAGTGATTCGAGAGCCGCTTTGACCGGACCCATCAGGCCGTAATGGGGCACAGCCGCATCAGCACCCAGATAGGTCATGGTCAACATGCTGCCGCCTTGCGTCATGTGCGGTGCACACAACTTGGCCAAAGTGGCAAATGAATGGCAAGACACTTCCATCGCACGGGCAAAACCAGTGCTGCTGCTGTCAATCACCTGACCGTGCAGGTCATCCATCGGCGCCCATGCGATGGAGTGGACCACGAAGTCCAAACGACCCAGTTTGGCGACGGCATACTCCACCAGAGCTTCGAGTTCACCAGGCTGTTCCACATTGCAGGGCTTGAGGTCAATGCCAGCAGGACCGGTCAATGGTTCCACAAAACGAATGGCTTTTTCGTTCAGGCAGGAGACCACGACATCAGCGCCTTGCAGGCGCGCCATCTGAGCCGCGCCCCAGGCAATGCTGCTTTCGTTGGCAACACCGAGGACAAGGCCTTTTTTGCCCGCGAGATTAAACAAATTGGTGTTGGTAGTCATGAGTAAATTCCAATAGAAAAAATAAATATCTTGGGTGCCAAATCAGTCGGCATAGCGCACCATGATGAACTCGCCGGGTGCATCGCACAGCACCTT
>NZ_JBAWYV010000118.1:0-9959 GCF_037143375.1 Rhodoferax sp.
CGGGGGCTGCGGCAGTCACTGGCAAAGTGGCCAGCGCTCCCGACAGACATACGGCAGCGGCCAGGGCCCACTTCGCAAATTGACTTGTTCGCATTATTTATTGGTTGCCGTGAACGGCAGGTTGATCGAAAGACGCCCTGGCGGCGGTTGCTGCCAGGGAGGGTGGTTCTACTGGGAAAGAATCCACTGAGCCAGGTTTTTCAGCTCTTTTGCATCTTTGGTATCAATGATCTTGTGATCTTCTTCGGTGCCGTCTTCGAGTTTCACTTTAGGACCGGTGGTGAAGTTCTTGATGGCTTTTTCTTCGCCATCAGCCTTGCCCTTGTATTTGGCAGCGATCTTTTTGTACGACGGACCTTTTTTGGTCTTGTCGATGGCGTGGCACTTGAAGCAATCGTTCTTTTTCGCCAGGGCCATGGCGGCGTCAACATTGATGTCGGCAGCGAGCACGCTGGTAGAAACACTGAAAAGCGCTGCCAGAGCGACAGGAGCCAGGAGGGTGATGAATTTCATGTCTAGTCTTTCAAATGTAAATTGCCAATAAATATTTACCCAATATTTACTTGGTGCAATTCTCATTGAATGACCCTACAAAAAATATAGGATATGGATGAAACCCGACATAGGATTAATCCTATGCGGCATCAGACAAGGCTTACTTGTGCTCGGTGTCGAGCAGTTTGTGGTCGAGTGCGTAGCGCACCATGTCGACCTGGGTGGTCATTTTCATCTTGGCCAGGATGTGGGATTTGTGGGTGCTGACGGTTTTGATGCTGAGCGAGAACTCTTCTGCAATGGCGGTCAGGCTGGCGCCGCGCACAATGCGGCTGAACACTTCAAACTCCCGGTTGGAGAGCAGGGTATGAGGCTGGTCATGGGTGTTGGGCGAGGCATCGGTGGCCAGCAATTCGGCCAACTTGGGGCTGATGAAGACGCCGCCCGCGGCGACCCGGCGCATGGCGGGCAGCAGCAGCTCGCTGTCGCCGTCTTTGGACAAGTAGCCCGCCGCTCCGGCGCGGATGGCGCGCACGGCGTATTGCTCTTCGTGGTGCATGCTGAAAATGAGGATTGGCAACCGGGGCCGCTCGGCCTTGATGAGCTTGAGCAGCTCCAGGCCGTTGCGCCCAGGCATGGAGAGGTCGAGGATGACCAGATCCCAGTCGCGTTCGCGCACCTTGTCCAGCGCTGCGTTGCCATTGGCGGCTTCTCCGGCCACGACCAGGTCATCGGTGTCACTCAGGATTTTCTTGAGTCCGTCGCGGATGATGGCGTGGTCGTCAACCACCAATACTTCATATTTCATGCCGTTTCTGGCTCCAGAGCTTGTGTGTGCAGCGCCACGGTCACCTTGATGGTGGTGCCGGCGCCCGGGTCACTGATGATGTTGAACTGCGCACCAATCGAGATGGCGCGCTCGCGCATGCTGACCAGTCCGATGCCGCCTTGCCGTGTGGCCGCGGGCATGCCTTGGCCGTCGTCGGTGACGGTGAGCACCAGGTTGTCGCCCTGGGTGGTGAAATTGACGGCGACCTGGCTGGCGTGGGCATGGCGCGCCACGTTGGTGAGCGACTCTTGCACGATGCGAAACAGGGCGGTGGCGAGGATGTCATCTTCCACCAGGTCGGCCGCATCGAGGTTGAGACTGACCTCCAACTGGCTACGCTTGGTAAATTCGCGGGTCTGGAAGGAAACGGCCTCGGCAAAGCCCAGGTCGTCAAGAATCAGTGGGCGCAGTTCGGTGGACAGGCGTCGCACCGAGGCAATGGCGGTTTCAAGTTGCATGCGCATTTCATCAATGGTGTCGGGTGTGGTGGTGCGCCCGTCCTTGATGCGGTTGCCCAGCCAGGACATGCTCAACTTGAGCCCGGTGAGTTGCTGGCCCAGGTCGTCATGCAGTTCGCGTGCGATACGGGTGCGCTCTTCTTCGCGCACGAGTTGCAGCGAGGTCGACAAGCTGCGCAGTTGCCGGTTGACTTCGCGCAGCTCGGTTTCGGATTGCCGGTGCTCGGTCACATCGCGCAGCACGGCGGTGAGTTGCATCTTTCCGCCGATGATCGACTTGGAGATGGTGGACTCGATCGGGAACTCTGTGCCATCGGCACGTCGCCCGGTGATTTCAAGTTGCGGCGCCATGGTTCGTGAATTGACACTGGATTCTGAAAACCGGTCCACATGGCCGACGTGCTTGGCGCGGGCCCGCTCAGGGATCAGCAAATTAAACGGTTTGCCGATGATCTCCTCTGCTTTCAGGTCGAACATCTTTTCAGCGGCCGGGTTAAACAGCACAATTTGCTGGGACGAATCAATGGCGACAATGGCGTCCATCACTGAGTTAACGGTGTGCTGGTAGAGGTCGTTGGCGGTGCGCAGAGCGGCCGTCAGGGCTTCTTTGGCCTTGAGTTTGCGGTTCAAAAACAAGGCGATTGAGGCGGTGAAGATGCACACCAGCAAAGCGCCTACCGCGATCGGCGTGACGGTTTCACGCCACGACTCCAGGCTCAGGTTGACATCGTCGGTGACGCTGACCAGCAAGGGGAATTTCTTCAGGCGGCCGAGTGAAAACATCTCGTGTTCGCCGTCTGCGCCGTGATGCTGGATGGTTCTGATGTCGTTGGGCTTGACGGGCAACTTTTCATTGAGGAGCTCCGGTGCATCGTTGCCCAGCTTACTTTCGCGGTGCGGTACGCTGGCGATCAGGGTGCCGTCTTCCAGGTACAGGGCAAGGGGGCGCTCGTAGTCAAGCTTCATCAGTTGGTACATTTCCTCCAACTGCAGCACGCCGATGGCGCAGACCACGATGCCACGAAATTTGCCGTTGGCCTCAAACAGCGGGCGTGCCATGTACATCGACCAGCTGCTGTTGATGCGGTTTCGCATCGGCTTGCTGATAAAAAATTTCTTGCTGCCCGTCTGGGCAAAGTACTGAAAATACTCGCGGTCGACCACCGATATTTTGGGCATCGGGTAATCCAGCGAGGAGTTGAGGACGGTGCCTTGTGCGTCCACCAGGAAAATGGAGGTGATTTGGCGCATGCCGGAGGCGCGTGCCGTGAGCAGCAAATGGGTAGCCGCACTGTCGAGTGCAAACTGCCGGCCGTATTCGTTGGAGATGCGCTCTTGCACGCCGCGAAGCACGAGGTCGGCGGCCTCGAAGCTCTGCTCGGTTTGCTCCATCAGCATTTGCGCGATGGCGGTGCTCTCAATGCGCGCGTGCTCTAACTCCCGCTCTCGCAAACCCCAGATCAGGAAGCTGACCGTCAGCACCACCGCCGCAATGGAGAGGGCGGCCAGAACCGCGATGGATTGGGATTGCCGAAGTTGAATGCGCACAGGCAGGAGCGAAATTTATTGAACTTTTGCGTCTTCGATCAGCACTTTGTAGGCGTAGCCGGAGCCGAAGTCTTTGTCGGTGCGCACCACGCCGGTCACGGTGACGACATCGCCGACTTTGACTTGGTCCTTCGTGGTCACCAGCACGTCGTTGCTGTTGTCGGTGGCGGCACCGGAGCCATCGCGCAGGTGGACCCAGTTTTTGCCCATGACTTCGGGGTTGTACTTGACGACCTTGCCGCTGACCTTGACGGGCTTGTCTTTCAACTCGGTGGCCTTGGTGACGATTTCGGCCACGGTGCGGGCGTTGGCGCCTGTGGCTTTGGCAACTTTGATCGGGGTGGTGTCAGCAACGGGGGCCGCAGCATTGCCATGGGGGGTAGCCCCGTCTTTAGCGGCGCCTGCGAGGTTGCCAAAAATGATCGAGGGGAAGGTCTTTTTCAGGGCCTTGCTTTCGAAGTCTTTCATGACCATCACGTTTTCAATCGTGACCTTGGCACCTTTTTTGAGGGTGACGGTGTTGACAGCAGCCCAGGTTTCGCCGTCTTTGGTCTTGAGGCGCAGGTAGGTGTAGCTGTCGACGTCCTTGATCTCCAGCACTTCGCCGGTGACCACCGATGCGGCCGGGGCACTGGCGGCGGCGGGCAGCATGGAGGTCGGGTTGCCGCCGGCCCAAGTGGTAGTGCTAAAGGGGGCCGCAACAATCAGGCAGATCGCCAACAGGTTTTTCATGACTCAAGTTCTCTTTGGGGGAAACCCGAAGCATAACAGTGACCTGTATCAAGCGGCCCGCGTCTAGCTATTTGATCAGGCCTTCGGCACGCAGCGCCTCTTGCACCGCAGGGCGGGCGCCGACCCGGGCCAGGAAGGCGCCCAGGTTGGCCAGACCGGAGATGTCGATACCAACGTGTTTGGACCAGCCCGCCACCACAAACAGATAGCCGTCGGCCACCGTGAAGGTGTCGCCCAGCAGATAGGTTTTGCCGGCCAGCTCGCCATCGACCCAGGTCAGGCGCGAGATCAGGCGGGTTTTGGCGATGGCTTTGGCTTCGTCGGGCATGCCGGGGGTGAACAGGGGCGAGAAGCCTTTGTGCAGCTCGGTGCCGATGGTGT
The DNA here is from genome assembly GCF_037143375.1 of Rhodoferax sp. GTDB lineage: Bacteria > Pseudomonadota > Gammaproteobacteria > Burkholderiales > Burkholderiaceae_C > Rhodoferax. The sequence goes on from NZ_JBAWYV010000118.1 coordinate 4,444, forward strand.
TGAGCCACTCTTGCAGCTTGTAGCGCTCCCAGCTGCCGTTGGCCGGCGCCAGTTGTTTGGCGGGCGCCTGGTCGGCAATGTATTGCACGATGGCCGGGCCTTCGTGCAGCGTGCGGCCATCGTCCAGCACCAGAAACGGCACGTAGCCCAGCGGGTTGATGGTGTAGTAGTCGGTGCCATCGGCCAACTGGTGGGTTTTGGTCGGGGCGGCGATGGCTTCAAATGCCAAGCCGGATTCCTTGAGCGCGATGTGGGGTGACAGGGAGCAGGCGCCGGGGGAGTAATAAAGCTTCATGGGTGTCCTTTGGGGGCTTCGATGTGCCCGGGTTTAAAACTGAAGCGCTGATGCTATCCGTTGCGCATGATGTTTGCTGGTGTGGGTATCTTCCAAACGTGCAAAATTGGCAGATGAAACGATTTTTGAAATGGGTAACTCTGAGCCTGCTGGCTTTGGTGTTGCTGCTGGCGGGGGCTGTTTGGGCGCTGCAACGCTGGATTGGCTCGGATGATTTCCGGCAACGGGCGCAGGGCGAAGTCAGTGCCGCTTTGGGTCTGCCGGTGACCTTTTCACCCTTGACTGTGGCGCTGTGGCCGCTGCCCGCCGTGGCGGTGGAGCAGGTGCAGATCGATACCCGCCCGGCACTGACGCTGGCACGGCTGGAGGTGCGCCCCGCTTGGCGCGCCCTGCTGCTGGGGCGGCTGGAGATATCAACCCTGTTGGTGCGCGGTGCGGTGCTGCCTCAGGTGGGTATCGACGCCTTGCTCTTGTCGCTACAAAAAAAGAAGCACGTAGCGCAGGTAGCACGGGGGCTAGAGCCTGAAAACACTACTAATCTGCAGTACATCCCGCAACGTACGGTGTTGGAGAACGTGACTTGGGTGGGTGCCAAAGGCGCCCACATGGCGCTCAATGCCGATGCGCAATTGAACCCGCAAGGCTTGCCCGACGACGTGTCGATCAAGGTCCTGAAAGGCCAGTTGCAGGGTGCCACCGCGCATTTGCTGCGCCAGGGTAACGACTGGACGCTGGCCATGGCGGTGGGCGGCGGCACCATCAAGGGCGATTTCAAGCTGCAGCCCGCCGCCACCGTAGGGGCCGAGTTTGGGCTCAAGGGACAGTTGCAAACCCGGGGCGTTGAATTGGCCGCGCTGAGTGCCACGCCCCAGCCGGTGATGAGCGGACACCTTGATGCCGACACCACCTTGTCAGCGCGCACCGCCAGTTGGAGCGGCCTGGCCGACGTGTTGCACACGCAAAGCAAAGTGACGGTGCGCGGCGCGGTAGTGTACGGCATTGACCTGGCCAAAGCCGTGACCACGGTGGGCCTCAGCCGGGGCGGTGAGACCGCGCTCGACACCTTGGGTGGGCAGGTCATCACGCAGGGTCGCGCCGTGCAGCTCACCAATCTTTCCGCGAGTTCTGGTGCGCTGAGTGCTAGTGGCCAAGTGGCGATTGCGCCGAATGGCACCTTGAGCGGACTCGTCAGCGTCAACTTGGCGGCTGCTGCTTTGGGTGGCTCGGTGGGTGTGCCCTTGTTGGTGGGCGGCACGCTGGAGGCGCCCGAAGTGACCTTGACGCGGGGCGCCCTGATTGGCGCGGCACTAGGTACCGCCGTTATGCCCGGCGTTGGCACCGGTGCCGGGGCCTCGCTCGGCGGCAGGATTGGCGAGGGTTTTAAGAAGCTTTTTGGCCGCTAGCCGTTTTATCGTTAAATCTTCAAGCGTTCAGGCGCGTAAACAGGCGCTGGTCCCAGATGACTTTGTGTGTTGGGGACAGCACAAACTGGTTGGCGTGGGGGTGCAGCGGGTTGATGATGGCGTTCCATTCGAGTGTCGCCACTACCGAGGGGATCACCAACACGGCGCTGCGCGCTTCCTGCAGCCATTGGTCTCCAAAACGTCGGGCAATCGAGGGGTCGTCACTGTCCCAGCCTCGGGGAAGGGACTGTGCAGTGTGGCGTTCGATGAAGATGCTGTCAGGCAACTCAGCCACCACATAAACCTGCGTGGCAGGAATGCGGCCAATATTGGCATGCACCAGAATTTCCAGCATGGCGCAGGCGTAGCTTAAAGAGCCGTAGATGACCGGGCGGCCCGGGCTGTTCCAGCGCCCACCCACCATAGCTGCGCCGGTGCCGTCCCACAGCGGATGCCGACTGTCCCCAATGCGGTAGATCTGCATCAGGCGGCAATGCCGTAATAGAGTTTCCAGAGCAATTCTTCAACCCGTCGGGCACCCAGTTCGGTCATGGACACATCCAGCGGTGTGCGGCCTTGCAGCATGGGGTGGGGCGTGCTTAAAAACGCACGCGCATCGTCTTCAGAATTCCACACGTATTCGGTGGTGGCAAACACCCGGGCCAAGCGCTCGGCCCGCTCGGATTCGTCAGAAGTGAGGTTGCTGCGCCGCCGCTTGTAAGTGGCTTCGGGAATGATGCGGTACAGGAGTTTTTTGCGGTCTTCGCCACTCACGCACACGCGGTCCACACTGGCTTTCAGCGCGTCCTTGGGCAGCCCGTGGGCAACCAGGTCGTCAAGCTCTGCAAACGAATGCGGCAGCGGGAGCAGCGCCATGACCGAGGCGATTTTTTCAGGGGTGACAAGGACCATGGTGTTTCCTTTGGTATCAATTGATGCTTTTATTTTAGATCAAGTGATCTTGCTTATGTCTGCCATGCCGCAGCGGCAAAGGTCATTGATTCTTTGTCGCGCCGCCAAGTGACGCCGTTCTGATGCACGGCAAGCCACCAGGTTTGCATCAAGGGATGCGGTTTGGGCTTGGCAAACGCTTGCGGCGTGAGCAGCGCCATGCACCAAGCGGGTTGGGGGTCGCGCACTGAGGGGTATTGAATGGCTCCGATGTTGGCCTTGCGGGCCGTTCTGGCAAAGGCTTGCGTCGCGCTGTAGTCGCTGGGGTGGCTCCAAGCCACCCCAGTGGCGCTGAACGGCGGCTGGCGCAAATCGACCAGCAGCGTGCTGACCGCAGCGCTGAACGCGGTGTGCGCGACGGGTTCCAGCTTGTTCAGCGCCACCGCGTCTTTGAGAAACTTCCAGCGCCAAAAACCCAGCTCGGCACTCGCAGTGCGGACCGACTCGGCGCCATAAAAAACACCCGGATCGGTGATGGCCCTGAAACGGGAGCCGCCGCGCAAGGGGTAGTAGCGAAATGGGGTGGCCAGCAAGTAATCAAGCGCCACGACACTGGTGGGTGGGGTGGGTTTACTGCCTTCCAGCAGGCTCTCCAGCAGGTCTTGCTCATCGACACTGTCCACGATTTTCATGGTGGAGGCGGTGTGCTGCGCTTCAACCATGCGCCATACGGTGCCCGCCCAGGGGCGGGCGTCAGACGAGACCACGGCTGGCGTCAAGGTATTGAACGACACGCACCAGGCCTTCGGTGTTGCGAATGAGGTCGATGGGTTTGGCGTTGAGCCCCAGGTTGTCGCTGGTGAGCCATTGGCGGGCGGTGGACTCGTTGCCCACGATGGAGTCCAGCGAGCGGAACACGCGCACAAAGAGCAGGGCAAAGTCCCACTCTTTGCGCTTGGGGTCCAGCAGGTAGTTGCCGCTGTAAAGCCGGGTGATGGTGGGCGGGCTGACGCCCAGTACCTTGGCAAGCAAGGATTTGGAAACGTCCAGCCGCTCGGCAGCGCGGGCCACCGCTTTGCTGAGAACAGCGGCGGCTTCGGGCTTGGGGGGGGGGTGTTGAGCGATGGCAGGCATGGTGAAGCTCCTTTTCTGTGGGAATTTTATACCTGCCTTGTTTCTTTAGAAAGATATGATGCGGTTTTGGCTGCTGTGGCGAATTTTTTTTCTGTCCGTGGAAATATAGGGTGTTTAGGGCTGTAGCCCCCGTGTTACCTGCGCAAGAAGCTATTAATATCGTAGCGAATCAGCGGGTCAAAAAAGCCAGGTATTTGGTGGCAAATTTGCCGTAGGGCGGCCACAGGAATTTGATGGCGCTCCAGGAGGCTTGGTAGAACACCGGGCGCATTTTGGAGAAGGTGACAAAGCCCTCGTGCCCGTGGTAATGGCCCATGCCGCTGTCGCCGACGCCGCCAAACGGCAGGTCGTGCTGGCCGACGTGAAACAGCGCGTCGTTGACGCTGACGCCGCCCGACATGACGCGCTCCAGCAGGGTTTGAATGGTTGCTGGGTCGTGGCTGAATGGGTAAAGCGCCAGCGGTCGTGGCCCGGCGTTGATGGCATTGATAGGCACTTCAAGCGTGCTGTATTCGATTAGCGGCAAGATCGGGCCAAAGATTTCGCGTGTGCGCAAGGCGCTGTCTCGCGGTGCGTTCAGCACGATGTGCGGTGCGATTTTGCGGCTGGTAGCGTCCCACGCCGGGCCGGGAATGAGCTGCACCAGTGTGGCGCCGCCGGCGCGGGCTTCTTCCAGCGCCTGGGTGAGTCGCTGGAAGGATTTGTCGTCAATGATGGCGGTGTAGTCGGGCGTGTCCAGTTGCGGGTAGCGCTGTCGCACGATCTGTTGGGCCACTTCGACAAACTCGGCGCTTTTGCCCTGGGGCACGTAAACGTGGTCGACCGTGGTGCAAATCTGGCCGGCGTTGAGCAGCTTGACGAACATCAGGCGCTCGACCGCCTTGCGCACGGGGTAGTCGTCGCACAGGATGGCGGGCGACTTGCCGCCCAGCTCCAGCGTGACCGGGCACAGGTTTTGGGCGGCGGCAGCCATCACGGCGCGGCCGGTCTGGCCCGAGCCGGTGAACAGCAGGTGGTCGAACTTGAGTTGCGAGAACGCGATACCGACGCCGCCGGTTTCGTCAAAGAATGCCAGCTTGTCCGGCGGGAAGTAGGCTGGTATTTTTTCAATCAACAACCGGGCCAGGTGGCGCGAGTTCTCCGACATCTTGACCATCGCCCGGTTGCCGGCGGCAAAAATGGAAATCAGCGGCATGAAGCTCAGGTTGATCGGAAAGTTCCACGGCACCAGGCAACCAACCACCCCTAGCGGCTGGGGGATGACGCGGTTTTTGGCACCCAGGAAGTTGAGCAGGTCGATCGGGCGGCGCTGCGGTTTCATCCAGGGCTTGAGGTGCTTGATCGTGTGGTCCACGGCGTCAAGCACCGGGAAGATTTCGGTGAACAGGGTTTCGTGACTGGAGCGGTGGCCGTAGTCGGCGTTGACCGCCGCCACCAGCGCGTCCTTGTTCTCGCGGATGAAGCGTTGCAGTTGGCTCAGGTCTGCCCGGCGCTCGTCGAGCGTGGGCACCGGGCGGGCCAGGTAGGCGGTGCGCTGGCGCTGAAGCGCGGCTTCCAGCGTGCTGCGAATGGCGTCATGGTCCAAGAAATCGGGGTTCTGCATGGGGTCTCCAACAGGCGGTTTGGCATGAGGCCAAAAGCCCAAGACTACGGGGTTTTGACGTGGGCCGGTAGGGTGTGCTGTCCAAACGGGGTTGCCGCTCTTGGTGCTATGTAATTGGTAGCTATCTGCGCAAGAAGAACGGGGGGCGGTCTCAAATTCAAATGCAACACAGCAGTAGTTTATTGGATGA
>NZ_JBAWYV010000119.1:0-9919 GCF_037143375.1 Rhodoferax sp.
AGAATCTCGGTCACTTCCGCTTCAGAATCTCTCTGGATCGGCGCAGGTTCAATAGGCGCAGTCACAGCGTCTCGCTGCTCCAACACTTTCTTGAATACAGAAGCGGCTGTGACCGCTGCCTGTTTGGATACCCCTGCATCTCGCAGAGATTCTTCCAATACTCGCAAGTCAGCAGAACCGTCTGGAAGGAAATATTCCAACCGACTGACTTCTGCAACTGGATTATTTGGGTACATCACGACAGACACCTCCCGCAAGCCACCTTTGGCAATTTGGAAATAGGCTTCTTCATCGTCAGCAAGGGCTGGATCACCATTAGCGTCCACCATTGCATATTCGTCAGCGTAAGCTGCAACAGAAACCCCACCAAATAATGTGGGGCTGTCTTTCATGATCTTGTACAGGTCGTTTCCTTGGGTGGTGTTGACGAACATCTTTCCTGATGCTGTCATACCCATTTCATCAAACTCAAATTGAGTCCATTCGCCAACCGGGATGGCATCAGATGAATGGTTCACGAACATGGGAAGTGGTCGACCAGACTTGGCAAACTCATTTGCCCAATCCATAAACCCTTCGGGCTTGTAGTTAAACCTGCGCCCATCTGCTCCTTCTCTAGCCCCCCAAGATGTTACCCTTGCTTCTATTGCTCCTGCTGTCTTGGCAAGGTTCAATTTCGCTTCGCAGATCATCTGGAATGGTTTTGTCATGGATTACCTTCAGTTTGGTTAAGTCCACATCCTTTATTACCTTGCGGGGCCGTCCCCTGTTCCCAGTAATAGGCTCGTTTGGCTTATACATTGCCAAATATGCTACCACCATCCAGAAATTTGACAATTTATTTCTCGATGATGTTATTTGACCCCAATATTCATCTTTTTACTCTGACTCCCGCCCCCTCCGCCAGTATCCTGTGGGCTGGAGCCGGGTAGTTGATCGGTTGGTTTTGCGTCCTGTTTCAGATCATCGCCACCATCAAGATTCTTCATTCCCATATATTCACGGGCTTCATTCGGGGTAAGAATGCCGTTTGAAACACCGGCAGAGGCGAAATTCATCTGGTCCAGTGGCGCGCCTTTCAGGAAGTTGCGAGTATCAAACTCAACACACAAGGACGGATATCCAGGGAAAAGATGCTGTTTCAGCTTTTGTTGGATGTTGACCAAAAGCGGATACATGCTGGATTTGTAGAACTCGTCCAGCATGGTTTGCGTGTTGTTGTACTTCTGGTCAGCGATCCCAATCATCGCAGGTGGAACCCCAAACAAACCACAGATACGTTTCATGGTCTGGGTCTTGAGCGCATTGGCATCTGCATCCTGAAGATTTAGCATATTCAAAGGTGTGTACTTCATACCTTGGTCGAGCAACATACCCTGACCCGGCTTGCTTTGGTCGCTCTGACGTGAGCCGGTCATGTTGTTCCACGCCTCTTTCAAACGGGATGCGATCTCTTTGTACTTGCCGTCTGGGATCACCTGTTCTGTGACAAACATACCGCTTGGCTTTGCGCCGTTCTGCATGATGTAGTTTGCGTATAAATCAATGTCCTGATCCAGCCCCACCAGTTCAGCAGCAAGTATTCCCTTGTTGAAGCCAGCAGACCCCTGCCAAGCTGCGTCCTTGATGTGCATGACTTGGTGAGCCGCAAGGGGTTGATCTTTGCTGAAACCATAAGAAGGAGTGGACAGTCGATAGGACGGATACCGGGCCGGGGTGATCGTGACCGCGATTAACGTGCTGTCAAAGATATACATCTCCAGCGGGGTCTGTGTCGGATTTTCCTGATCCTTTCTCCACCACAAAGTAAAGACCTCGCCCGACAATTCATGCCACATGAGGTACTGATACCAGAACTCGTAGGTTGATTGGAAGTTGTTTGGCTGATTCAGGAGATTACTTACCTGTTTGGCTTTGGCCTTGTCCCTCGGGCCGACCTCTGGCGACTTAACAGCATCCAGGTAACTACCATCGTCTGCCTCGCACATGATTCTAATTGGTAATTGAGCAAGTGCCCTTGCCTTTGCCCCAACGCAAGCCATAACCGTGCTGTTGCGCGTAAGCATGGACATATCCACCGGACGTCCTGCACTGGTCGTGCTGCTGGTGGTGACATACAGGATTTGGGTATTTACTGTTGGACGCTGGTTGCTGCCTTGGTAAACAACGTTATTGCCAAGCGCAGTCTGCCCGAACAACGTGTTAGATTCTTTGTTTACGTTTACTTTTGGTTTGAAAATGTCTAAAAAAGCCATAATTTTCCCTAGAAAGTGCGGAAACCGAACCCGGCAATTGTAGCATTATCCAAAGAACAGTGCATAGCAATGATTAAACTGATAATACCATCCACTTTTGCTGATTTGTCTGCTTCATTTTTACGGACTTTGACGTTTCCGTTCACATCTTCGTAAACTTCGCAATTCCCAAGTTGCCAACCAAGGAACGGATTGCCATTGTGTTTGATACTGTAATTAAGCAAAAGTTTTTCAATATGCTTGCTTGGATTGCTTAAAACTGCCATTCCTTGACCAACTTTTTTTACGGGCAATCCTACATCGTGCAGACGAGCCACTAAGCTGGCGGCGTTGTAAGCATCAAACCCAATTTCTTTGATGTCGTAAGTTTCAGCCTGTTTAATGATGTAGTCGCTAATTTCTCGGTCATCCATTACGTTGCCTTCTGTAATGTGCAAAATGCCAGATCGACGAGCGACTTCAAAAATATCTGCGTAATGTTTTGGAATTAAATCGTATCCATCCTGGGGCAAAAAGAATTTGAATTCAGCCTCATAGTCATCATCAGCAAACCTCTTTAATGTGCATACGGCATTTAAGTCACGAGTTGCCGCCAAGTCAAAACCCATGAATACGGATTCTGGCTCACGTTTTCCACCCAACTTGCAACGGTCATCATCCCAATACGCACGGTCAATCCAAGCTGAATTTGCGCTGACGTACAGATTTAACGTCTTGCAAAGGAACTCATTTAATGCTGCTGGCTTATGTTTTGCTTCTTCTGCTCGTTGTGCAATCGCATCTCCAAAGACGCTGATTCCGTGCATTGGATTGGCTTTTGCCCATGTCGTCGGATCGCGCCAATCATCTCCAGGATCAAGGCCGTACAACAAACCAAACCAGTGAGGATTATCAGTAGCTTCGCCGGTCAACATGGTTTGCACCATCATCATGTCTTCGTAGAATTTGGTTTCCTTAGTAAAACTGGCAGTAGTGATGTACACCCTTAGAGGGTTTTGCCGAGCCACCATACCCGAATGAAGCACCTCAATAGAGTTTCTGTCTACAATTTGAGCGGCTTCATCAATGATCGCGCAACTTGGATTTAGACCGTCACCTGTCTTTTTTGCATCACGACTAAGTGCTTTGAACATGGACTGAGCATCGCCAGCTTTCATGATCTGGTGACGTCCAGCGTTGTATAGCGCAGCAATGTCAGAAGGCATTGAGTCAATAAAGCCAGTTGCGGAAGTAAACACAATACCGGCCTGATCCCGAGTGGTTGCCAACGAATAAACCTCTGCGCCAGCTTCGCCAAATCCTAATTCGTATAAAGCAATTGCCGCTGTCAATGTGGATTTACCGGCTTTGCGGGGAATGTAAATAATTACATCTGTAACCATTCGCTTGGTTAAATTCCGTTTGCTACGAAATCCGTACACCGCGCAAATAATGAAGATTTGGAACGGCTGAAGTATTAATGGTTTTCCAGCATCTGGGCCTTTGGTGTGCTTAAGCGTACCAATAAACTTTAGAACGTGTTGGGCATACTTTGCGTGAAATTCATATGCCCAGGCTTGATCTTCTAATTGATTCAGGAAACGTTGACAAGCTAATCGAACATTTCTACAAACCAGAATCTCGCCGCGCACTACTTGCACAGCATAGAAAATTCCATCTTCGTAATTCATGGGCCAGCAAGTAGATCGGCGTATTTGCCGCCTTCAACTTTGTTTGTAGCCAATCTGCCTCGAGGCGTTAACCCCAATTCATTCATCAAAACTATTGCCCTAGCCAATGCTTTGTCACCAGCGGTCAGGTAAGGATTGGGGCCAATATTAGCGCCACCGTTGAATTTAACAACAACACCGCCAGCCTTGATTCCTTTGCAACATTGAACGTAAATTTCCAACTGCATAGCCAGTGCCGCCAAAATATGTTTGTCTTGGTTTGAACCAATGCCATAGGTGTCCCATAAAAATTCACTTGTTTCGCTGATAAATTCATCACGGTTCCAGGCATCATGGTTATCCAGCCAATCAGCTTTTGGAACTCGCTGTCGAACTTTTTCAGGCAATGGTTTGGCTTTGTGTTCTGCTTTTGTGCCGTGAACTATGTGTAATTCTGGTGGAAGTCTATTTGTCATATCCTCATCCTATCATGCCACCCCTATAACCAACCCAGTTTGTGCGAAATTGAGACACGGCTTGCTAAGTTAGCAATCACCCACTTTTAAGTTCTTTCCTCATTCATGACCACCAGCGCGTAGTCGGCATCAGAGTAAACCCTTACCCCGTTTGAGTGGTAATGCTCATACTTTCCTTGCTTCTCTTGCCCTGTCTTGTAGGAGTGGCACTCAGGGCAGAGTGATTGGAAGATGTTGTGTGTGAAGGCGTTGCCTCTTATGCGTTGCCAAGGGAAAACATGATCTATGTGTAGTGCTGCACATACTATCCCCCTGCTTAGACATGACTGACACAATGGTTGTCTGCTTAATTGTGTTCGTCTTATTGCTTGCCATGCCTTTGATTTATATACTGAATCGCTTTCTTTTATTGTGTAGTCTTTGCCGCCATGCTTTAAGCAGAAAGAATTTAAGCGTGTTCTAAGTTCCTTGCATCCCAACTCTGAACATATCGTGTTAGTTGGATAGATAGGCATTAATGCTTTCATGCGGCAAGCCTAACCCGCTGGTGCTTTCAACCAGCTTGCGGGTTTCGTCTGTCGGTAAATGGTCGGGCATCATTTTATAAAGGGGATTTTGCAGTTAGTGTTTCTTAAAATTACCACTTACTATCTCAGGAACAGCGTTTTTCCATTTCACCATGTGGTGTAAGCGTTTACTTGTTACTCCCATTTCTGTGATTTTTACACAGCTTGGCGCATACATTACAGAATAGAAGCTCTTGACGTAAGTTCCCAAGTCGAGGTAAATATCAGTTAGCCCACCTGAGTTAGCTTGAGTTGCGAGTTGCTCTAGTCTAATCCTAGGAACGGTAATAAACAACTTTCCTACGTTTCCCAGTGCTACATAGGCGTTTACGTCCTCGTTGATGCGGCCCATGAATTTGAACGGCTTTGCTGTGTTCATAAAAAAGGAATTCATCGCCTTTCCAGACAATCTCAGCTTTGGTCATGCTTTGGTCCAGTTTTGTAAATCGGCGTTACTTCGGACTGTGCAGCCATTGCGACCAGGAACTCCATCCACTCGCTAAAAACCTTTTTGCCCATATTGCTAGTCCGTTGCGGCATCATGATTACCTTACCGTCAAACAAGGCCATCCGCATCTCGCCATTCCAACAAGCGGTTAAAACGTCTTTCCAGTCGTCATTTGTCACCCATTGCATAGCGCCGTTAATGCAAAGCTGCTTTTGCTTGGCAAATCCTTCAAGGTACGGCCATTGCGCTGCGTTTTGGTCTAGGCTGCGTGTTTGCTCGCACAATGTCACCCGATAACCATCAGGCGCTTCCCAAATGGCTTCTTGCGCTCTGCGCCTTACCTGTTCATTTATCAGGTTAAATATGCGCTTACTCAAGATTCGCCCCTGATCGTATCTCGCACCCGATTGCCAGAATCACGGCTCCCGGCTTTGTGCCATGCTGCCAGTCAACCAAAATAGGCTTGAAATGTCGGTCATCAACCCCGATAGCCTGCGCTATACCGTCCAGACTCGATTTAAGGCTCGATAGCATCCCATCGCAGTCCCGGTGCCTGTTATCTGGCATCACGAAAATGATTGATACCGCGTAGTCCTTGTCTGCATCGAATTTGCGGCCTTTTGCCGCGTTTTTAGCAAGTACATAGGCATCGCCCTTGGCTTGTGACTTTATCGCAGCCAAACCGCCCCAATGCCTGCCGTTGCTTCGGTTTGGTGCCAAAGCCTTGTTAGGCCAGTCCAGTTTGACTATCATCTGCGCAGCTCCTTTAGTTCCTTGGCTGCTGCGTCAAACGCTTTTTGGTAGACAGTTGCTTTTTCAGCACTGGAGAATGGATTTCCTTTCGTCGGCCAGCCTGCCATTTGCGCTGTTGCATCCTGCTTTGCCCTGCGCTGTATTTCGTTTTGTTGTTCTGGTGTCATAGGTTCTCAATCCATTCCCAATCATTAGTTCCCCATTTGCTAGGCTTGCCTTGACCCTTCAAGAAAAACCCGAGAATCATCCAAGCCAACTGGCGGCAATGCTCAAGCTGGTATGACTTGCCCTCTGCAAAACAATTACCGCGTCCGTCCATGCCGATCCAGTAGCGGAATGATCCGTATGGGCCTTTGCTGATGATTACTTTCATTTCATTGCCTCTTTCACACCTTTGGTTAGTTCCATCCACGGCATCGCTTCGTGATAGCTCTTGAGTGCTGCTCTTGCGTAGTCTGGGTCGTGTTGTTTCATAAACAAAATATGCGCTATCAGCTTTTCTCTGAATTTATCCATGCTCAGGATGGTTGTACAGCGATAAAGGCTTATCACCGTGGTTTCCAACGTATTGCATGGAAACTCTGTCAAACCATAGCCCTATCTGGCCTTCCCATTCTCCGTTACGCTGCTTGTCACAGATCAGCAAAGCATCCGGTTCACCATCTGCCACCGCTACGCCAGCTTCTCGCTTCTTTTCCTTGGCCTTGTTGCGCCATACCGCTATCACGTTATCAACCTGATCTGTTATCGCTCCGGTGCCCTTAAAGTCGTATTTTCCCGGCTTGTGCGCCTCATCTGTAGGCTTCTTGACGTGGTGAACCAGGTGAATGTGAATGTTGTGATCCCGAGCAATGGCGCAAAGCTCATCAACAAACTGCTTTTGCCCGTTGTAATCATCTTCTCCGGTTACGCACTTCATTAAGCTGTCAATCACGAAATGAGTTATGCCCTTTTCCTTAGCGCAAAATCTAGCCACGGCGCAAACCTGCTTTGCTGTCACGGTCCCCTGCTGGTCGTACAGCCACAGCTTGCCATCGGTCCAGTCCGAGAATTGGCCGTACAAGTCCAAAAATTGTCGAATCGCCTCATCATTCCCAATAAATGCCGGGTCGTTCACGTTGTATGCAGACCATTGCCGAGCCATGCGCTCAAGTGTTTTCATTGGCTTCATCTCAAAACTTGCGACGCAAACCTTCTCGCCCTGAGCGCAAAGACTTAGCGATACTTGCCCTGTAACAAGGCTTTTACCCTGCCCATTCGCCCCTCCCCATACCGTTACCTCTCCCGGCCTGAATTGAATCTGTAGGTGTGTTTTACGCCACGGCATGACAGACCGGATTTGCTTAATAGGGCATTTGATACGCTCGATCAGTTCCTTCACCCATATCGAAGCAGGCTTAACCTTTTGCGATGCGTCCGTTTCCCTCTCGTAAACAGAGAAGTCGATATCGTCAAATCCGATCAGTTCTGCCATGTCATCACCCCGTCAGTGTCGGTTATTGACACGGTTTCAGTCCAATATTTGTCCACGTTGCGATGCAGGCTTGCTATGACACGCAAAGCCTTTGCCTGTATGCAAGCTGTCGTAATTCTCCGCAGTCTGTCAGCGTTTTGTGATTCTGCCAGCACGGTTACGCCAACCAAAAACCGAAGGTCTATGGCTTCCGGTATGTCAGAAACTGCCAAAGTCACAGCATTGTCTGTCGGGATAAGTCCTGAATCCTGTAGCCACACGTAAGCCGGTTTCATGCGGTTATGGCGCATTGCGATGATTGATTGATGCCCGTTCATAGGAAAACTCCTAGACTGCTTTGACCTTGCTGCTTTTCATCTTCCCAAAGCCTGTTATTCAGATATGTTGCCGGGTATGGCACAAATTGCCCTTGTTCCTTGATCCAGTCTTGTGTCTGCGATCTGGCTTCAATGTCTGACAAGATATCCGGCAACTCACCGTTTATCTTTTGCGTCCTAAACGCCTTCTCTGCCGCTGGCTTGGCTTTCTTCTTTGGATACGTTTTCCAGAAGATATCAAAACCGTTATCCGATATCTTCTCTTCTCTTCTCTTCTCTAGCGAGCGCGTGAGGGGTATAGCACCTATATTGTCTTGATATCCGTCTGATATCAGGTTGTTATCATGTATCAAGTTGATATCATCTTGTATCAGCCAATGAGACAGTCTTGAGATTGTTGATTTAATTGGCTTTTCTGACATTCTGAACCTGAATGCAATTTCCTTGATAGACGGTAGTTCTCCTTCATTTTCTGAAGAGATAAGCCACAGCATTACAAGCGTTTTTGCATCGTCACCACTCAATTCGTGCCATTGAATATCGTTTAACAGGTCACGATACAGCTTTATCCACAGTGGTTTTCTATCTTTGAAGTGCTGGAAACGGTCCCAGTCTTTAACTTTCAGCATGAATAAACCCCTTTGAAAACCCCATACAGGTGGTATTCCCGAAAGCAACCAGAGCGCCTAAACGTCTGTTTGAAGGGTCTGTACGGGGTTATGAAAAGAGTCATTGTTGCTTTCTATTGGCCACCACAGCCTTGATTGAACCTACATTTTGCGCCTGTTTTTTGACACTTGCAACAAAAACATTCACATCACAATGATGAAGTAAAGCCAAATAAGCCATCCCCACCACGGAGCCTGTCCAAGCACCAGGATAAAGAACCCAACAACGCCAAAGATGATCTTTGCTGTAATTTTTAGTGCGATGCTCATGCTGCCACCGAATCAAACAGGCCATGCTGCTCTTTTTCAGCATCCTCGATGTTCTGGCAAGCCAACTCGAAATATGCTGGTTTAAGCTCAGTCCCAATGAACTTACGACCCATCTTGACGGCACAATAACCCTCAGATCCAATTCCTGTAAATGGGCTGAAAATCAAGTCGCCAGGATTTGTCCATAAATGGATGCACCGTTCGATCACGTCAAGCTGCAGCGGACACATATGCTTCAAGTCTTTATCATCCCGAGCAGGTAGTTTATTAAGAGTCCGGCTTTGGTTAATGTCATCCCAGATCGGGCTTGCGTACTTTTGCCACAACATGACCGGCAGATCATCGCCATGAGTCACGCGCTCTGCAAGCTCTCCAGGCTTTCGCATGGTCACAACGTAGTCGGGAAGTCCCATACGGGTCATTGTCGAATTCTCGCGGATAGTCTTATGAAGCAATCCTAGAGCTTTTGTGCGCTGCATCGCTACAACTGGATCTTTCCAGATGCAAACCTCCGAATGGTAGATAAACCCGGCATCCTGAAAAGCACGGATCAGGTCGCCTCGAAAGTCTCTCAGTCCGATGTGACCTTGGCGCATCTTCGTCGTCGGCAGATTCATGCAATGGAATGAAACATTGCGCCCCGGCTTCATCACCCGATACAGTTCGGTAATCAAGAATCTCAACTGCGCTACAAACGTGCCGTCATCCTTGCAATTGCCCATGTCGTGATCCGAGTTTGAATAAACGAATAGATCAGCGAATGGAGGAGAAAATACGGAGTAGTCGATGGAGTTATCAGCCATCTTGCGAGAATGCTTTACACAATCACCTAGAAGAACTGTAAAGTTCTTGCTTTTGAAAATATCTTCTTTGTAATCGTCTACGATGTTTTCCTGTCCAGCCAGTTCTTTGTTCATAATGTCCTTCATGTGTTCGATCATGTTTGCGCTCATTTCGTGATGTTGCTTTTCCTTGCGCTTGATGTTCGCAAGAATCTGTCCCTCGTTTTCAGCCGTGAAGATGTGAACGTGTACCTCACGCTT
>NZ_JBAWYV010000120.1:0-9780 GCF_037143375.1 Rhodoferax sp.
CGATCGGCGCGTAGGCGACCACCGTGTTGGTGGTGCCGAGGTCAATGCCGACGAGGTACTGGCTCATCAGCGCGGGCACTAGGTATTGCTGCGCACGTCGAATTCGACCTTCCAATGCTCACCGCCCTGGGTAGCGACGGCTGTGAGTTCGAGCGTGCCGGTCTCGGACGCCACGGCGCGAAGCTTGACCTGCACGATTTCACCGATGCGGCGACCTTCGGCCGGCAGCGTGGCCTGAATCTCGCCCAACTCCTGCAACTCCTCGGGTTGCCAGAAGTCCAGCAGGGTGCCGAGCTGGTCTTGTCGGCGCACCGACGAGCCAAAGAAGCGCAGGTGCACCGGTTCGCCCACCACCAGGCCAAATTCTTGCGCCAGCAAGTCGGCTTCGACGCCTTCTTCCATGCCAAACGGCGCCACGCACAGGGCTTGCACCGGCGGCGCCATGCCGGGAATGGCGGGCATGGAGGATTCGACCGCCACGTAATAGGCGCGCGCCGTGCCGCCCCGAATGCGCACGCCCTGACCGCGGCGCACATAGCCGTAGTAGGCGGCGCCACGGGCCACAGCCAGGTCCATGTCGGCTCCGGCCAGTTCGCGCGCGGGCGCAGCGGCTTCGGTGGTGAGCCAGCTGTTGAGCGTGCCCAGCGTGCGCTCAATCAGCACGGTGGATTTGAAAACCCCGCCATTGAACAGCACGGCGGTCGGGTGCAAAAAGCTGGCGTCGGCATCCACCTGGCCGGCAAAGCCTTCCAGCTCGGCAGTAGCACCAGCCTGGCGACCCAGCAGGGCGGCGAGGTGGCGGGTCACGCCAGCGTCTTGCGCGTAGGGCAGACCGAGTTGGGTCAGGCCGCTGCGGGTACGGCTGGTCGGGCGGCTGGCCGCATCGACCTCGGGGAAGAAACCTTCCAGGATGGTGGTGCGCACCTCGGCTTGTGTGAGTTCGGTGCGGATCGAGCCGCCGATCAGTTTTGAACTGCGACTCGGCACCACGATGGATTGCACCTCCAGCGCGGCATCGCTCAAGAGGTTTTCTTTGGCCACGCGGCAGGCGTAGGTGAGGGCGCGCATTTGCCAGGGGTCGAGCGTTTTGCCGTCAGCGGCCAGCTTGCGCGCCACCACATGCGCCAAGGTCAGGTCCATGTTGTCGCCGCCGAGCAGGATGTGGTCGCCCACCGCCACGCGGTGCAGTTCCAGGTTGCCGTCGCGCTCCAGCACCGCAATCAGCGAAAAGTCGCTGGTGCCGCCGCCCACGTCAATCACCAGAATGATGTCGCCCGGTTTCACGTCTTTGCGCCAGCGGCCTTCGCTGCCCTGAATCCAGTGGTAGAGCGCGGCCTGCGGTTCTTCCAGCAGGGTCAGGTTGTTGTAACCGGCAGCGCGGGCCGCCTCGGCCGTGAGTTCGCGGGCGGCGGGGTCGAACGAGGCGGGGATGGTGACGGTCACATCCTGCTGGTCAAACGGCGCTTCGGGGTGGGCATGGTCCCAAGCTTGGCGCAGGTGGGCCAGGTAGCGGGTGGAGGCGTCCAGCGGCGAGACACGCGCCACTTCGGGTGGCGCGTCAAACGGCAGAATGGCAGCGCGGCGGTCCACACCGGCGTGGCAGAGCCAGCTTTTGGCGCTCGACACCAGCCGGATCGGCGTCAACGCGCCCCGGCTGCGGGCGAACTCGCCCACGGCAAAGTCCTGCTTGCTGGACCACGGCAGGTTGAGGTCGCCAGCGGCCAGTTCGGCCTCGTGCGGCAGGTACAAAAACGACGGCAGCAGGGGCTGCGACTCGACCGCACCGGGTGCCGTGAGCTGGGGAATCTCCAGCACGCCGTAGCTTGTGGTTTCACCGTCGCTGGCGCCAATGTCCACATAGGCCAGGGCGCAGTGGGTGGTGCCGAGGTCGATGCCGATGGAATAAAGCGGCGCGCTCACAGTTCCACCTCGGCCTGGGCCAGCACGGTCACGTCGTGGCTGGGGGTCAGTTGGGGCAGACGCGTCTCAGTGGCACGCCAGCCGCGGTGGCTCAGGGTGCCTTTGTAGGGGGCGGTGCCCACCACGTTGCCGGTCAGTCGAATGGCGCGGGCGTCAAAACCGTCGGGCAGGGTGAGGCGGCTGCCTTCAGGCTCCGGGCGCATCGGGGTGATGGTGAAGTGCTCGCGCAGTACCTTGCAACAGCCTTCGTGCACCACGCGGGCGGCGGCGCCAATGTCGGCGTCCGAGTAGCTGGCGAGGTCTTCCTGGGTGAAATCGATCAGGCGGGCGTCGCGTTGAAACAGGCCCAGCAGTTGCAGGGCGGCATCGGGTGTGGCGATTTTGAGGGGCGTGGGCGCCTCTACCACTGGGGCGGGTGCGCTGGGGGTGGCGAACAAGACTTTGAAAAAAGCGTTGAAGGCGAGCGGGATGCGTTGGAAAAAGTTGGGGCCTGAAATAGGGGTGGGTGTCGTCATGGGAGGTTCCTGAGGGCGTCGGCCGGTGGCCGAGCGGGAGATGCACGCGGCATCGAATGGCCAAATTTTATAGGGCCAAGGCCCGCAACCACAGGTCAATCTCGTGAATTACCGCATCTGTCGCTGCGGTTAGAGAGCGCACTCCACCCGCCGCATCGGCGCTGGGGGCCGGGCGCTGCACGATAAAGGTGCGCTGGGCCACAGTTTTGTCACCGGTGGCGTGGCCTTGGACCACGCTGGCGCGCAGGCGCAACAGGCCCGCACTTAGGCTGGGGCTCTCAAATAACTGGCTGAATTCCTCCAGCTCCAGCCGCAAGGTAAGCGGCGTTACGCTGCCAGGGGCCGCGCCTGCGCTGTCGCCGGGGTTTAGCAGCGTGCGCTGTTCACCCAACTCTTGGCGCAGTCGCTGGCGCAGCAGTTGGGCCGGCGTCATGCTCCAGCGCGCCAGTGCGTAGGGTTTCAGTTGCTGGGGGTCGGCGTAGGCCAGCCGGTAGAGCACGGCGCTGCTGTCCAGCGCCGGGCTGGCGTCGATCTCGGCGATGACCAGTGGGCGCAAAGCCGTTGCCGGGCCCGGGTTGGCGAGCGCGCTCTGGCTCAGGCGGCCCGGGCCAAAGTCGTACAGGGTGGGGCGCTCGGGTGGCGTCGGCAGTGCGCAACCGGCCAGTCCCACAAAAAATATAACAAATAGGCCTCTAGACCACGTCTTGTATGCGTAAGCAGCTATTGATTGCATAGCGATTCTCATGGTTTGCCTGGGGTGGTTGCAAAGCCGGGTTCGCCGGGGCCGGGCACGGGTGGGCCGTTGCCAAAAATCAGGCTCTGCGGGTTGTCGGTGAGGCTGTCGGCGGCCCGGCTGACCCGGTTGGCGCTGTGGGTGGCTTCCACCACAGCCCGGTTCAGGCGCGGCAGGGTGGCGCTGTTGAGTGATTGCCCGATGGCGGCCAGCGTGCTCGCGCTTTGGGTCAGTTGGTCCAGCGTGCCGCCGGGGGTGCTCATGCGTTCAGTCACAGTCCGGAAGGCGCGGGCCGAGGCACGGGCTTCGTCGGCACTGTCGCCCACCTGCAACGAGGTCGCCTGCATGGTTTTGAGGGCTTCCGTCGTGGTCAGGACCAGTGGCGGCAGCAGTTGCTCGGTGCGGGTGCTCAGTTGCCGGACGCTGTTGGCGGCCAGTCCCAGATCGCCCACGGCGGTCATCAGTTTTTGCTGGTTTTCCGGGCTGAGCAGCAAGTTGACGCGGCGGCTGGATTCTTCAAGCTGCGACAAAATGTGCAGCCCCTGGTCGCTCAGTTGCGACACCAGCCCCGGCCGCAGGGGAATGCGCTGGGGCTTGGCAGGGTTGGCGGGCAGCATGGTTTTGGACTCGCCGCGGTCATCAAGCTGGATGAAGGCGAGCCCGGTCACGCCCTGAAACCCCAGACTGGCGAAGGTGGAGGCGGTGATGGGCGCCTGGTCGTCGATGGCGATTTGCACCAGCACCTGGCCGGGCAGCGAGGGGTCGAAGCCGATGTTGGTGACCTTGCCGACGGTGACGCCCTTGAAGCGCACGCTGGCTTGCGGCTGCAGGCCGGTGACCGCTTGCTGGCTGGTGATCTCGTAGACCTGCAGCGCCCGGTTGTCGCGCGTCAGCCAGACTGCCAGGCTCACCAGCAAGGCCAGCACCACCAGCACAAAAGTGCCGGCGGCAAGGGCGTGGGATTTGTTTTCCATAAGGTTCTCTTTTTACACGGTAGGCGGGGGGTCGCGCAACAAGCTGGCCGCGCGCTGGCCACGGGCCCCGCCAAAAAATTCCTGGGTGAACCGATGCGGAAACACCCTCACCTCGCGCGGGGTGCCGCAAACGATGATGTGCCGGTCGGCCACCACGGCAATGCGGGTGCTGAGTTCAAACAAGGTGTCGAGGTCGTGCGTGACCATCACCACCGTCAGCCCCAGTTCGCGGTGCAGTGAGCGCAGCAGGGTGCAAAAGGCATCGGCGCTGTCGGGGTCGAGTCCGGCGGTGGGTTCATCCAGCAGCAGCAGCGGCGGGTCCATCACCAGCGCCCGCGCCAACGCCACGCGCTTGACCATGCCGCCCGACAAATCAGCAGGCATTTTGTGGGCTTGCGCCGGGTCGAGCCCGGCCATTTGCAGCTTGACCATGGCCACATCGCGAATCAGGGCGTCGGGCAGGGTGCGCAGTTCGCGCAACGGAAAAGCGATGTTTTCCAGCACCGTGAAGGCCGAAAACAGGGCGCCGTGCTGAAACAGCATGCCGACCCGGCTGGCCGCACCGTCCGAACTCAATTCCGAGGCCGGTTGGCCCAGCACCGTGACACGGCCACGCGTCGGGGTTTCGAGCCCCAGCATCTGACGCAGCAGCACCGTTTTGCCGCTGCCG
The DNA here is from genome assembly GCF_037143375.1 of Rhodoferax sp. Lineage (GTDB taxonomy): Bacteria > Pseudomonadota > Gammaproteobacteria > Burkholderiales > Burkholderiaceae_C > Rhodoferax. The sequence continues at coordinate 4,813 of NZ_JBAWYV010000120.1, forward strand.
GAGCCGCCAACAATCGACAGCATCTCGCCCGCCTGAATGCGCAGATTCAGGTCCTGGTGCACGACAGCCTCTTGACCGCTATTGCGAAACACGGACCAGAGGTGGTCGATCTCGACCACGGCTTGGGCGGGCGCGGGGGATGCGGTCATATGCCAATGTCTTTGCAAATGACGGCAAACAAGGCGTCCACCAGAATCACCATGGTGATGGAGACCACCACCGAGGCCGTGGTGCCTTGGCCCAGGCTCTCGGTATTGGGTTTGACGCGCAGGCCAAAGTGGCAACCGATCAGCGCAATCAGCAGCCCGAACACCACCGACTTGGACAGCGCCAGCGTCAGGTTGGAGACCTCCACCGCGCCCGGCATGGCGGCAAAGAAATAGGCCGGCGTCACGCCCATCGCCAGGTCCGAGGCCAGCATGCCACCGGCCAGCGCGGCCAGTGTGGTCCAGACCGTGAGCAAGGGCATGGCGACGGCCAGGGCGATGGCGCGCGGCAGCACCAGCCGGAAGCCTTTGGCAATGCCCATGACGCGCATGGCGTCGAGTTCTTCGGTGACCCGCATCACGCCAATTTGCGCCGTGATGGCCGAGCCCGAGCGCCCGGCAATCAGGATGGCGGCCAGTACCGGCCCGAGTTCGCGGATCAGCGAGATGCCCAGAATGTTGACGATGAAGGCGTCCGCGCCAAACTGGCGCAGCTGCAGCGACATCAGGTAGGCCAGCACCACGCCAATCAAAAAACCAACCAGCGCGGTAATGGGCAGTGCGGTCGCGCCAATGTGGTGGAGGTGGCCCGAGACATCGCGCCACGGGCCGGAGCGCGGGTGGCGCGCCAGTTGCACCATGTCCAGCAGCAGTTGACCCAGCAGGCGGACAAAGGCTTTGCCGTGGTCCAAGAGCCGCCAGACCTGCGCCCCCAGGCTTAAAAAAACCTGCACCGGTGTGCGCCGCGTGGCCTGCGGCGGTGGTGTGGAATAGCGGGCAACCCGCTCCAGCATCGGGCGCTGGGGTTCATTCATCAGCAGATCCGTCGGCCACTGGTGGCGCCAGGCGTTCCAGAGCACTTGGGCGCCGGTGTGGTCGAGTCGCTCCAGTTCACGCAAATCCCAGACGCAGTGACGTGCTTCGGAGGTTTGGCAATCATTCAGCGACGCTTGAATTTGCGGCCACACCCCGGGGTCGGCCAGACGTGCCGCCGTCCAGCTACCCGACAGCACCCGCGCGCCATCAGGCGTGCTGGGCCAAGAGATGCGGGGTGTGTTCGGGGTCATGGAAACGGCGATTCATCAAAATCAGGTTCAAAAAATATCAAAATATGACAGCTTCATCCTAACGCTAACCGCGGCTCTTGCGTTTGATTATTCAGAAGAGGATGTTGCGGCAAAATGACCAAAACAGGAGACAACATGACCCCCTCGATCTTTACGTCATCGCCCGAACTGAGTGTGGAACAACGCGGCCCCGTGCTGTGGCTCACCATCACCCGCGAAGAGCGGCGCAACGCCATGAGCCACGCGGTGCTGGCGGGCATGGCGCAGGCCATCACGCTGGCGCAGGGGCAGCGCGACCTCCGCGCCATCGTCGTCACCGGTGCTGGCAGCAAGGCCTTTTGTGCTGGCGCTGATTTGCAGTCGGCTAACGCCTTCACCACCGATTACTCCGAGCCGCACGGCCACCTCGCGAAGCTGCTGCGCGCCGCCCGCGCCAGCAATATTCCGCTGATTGCCCGTGTCAATGGCGCCTGTATGGCCGGTGGCATGGGCCTGATGTCGATGTGCGACCTGGCGGTGGCCGCCAGCCACGCGGTGTTTGGCTTGCCCGAGGTGAAGGTCGGCGTGTTTCCGGCGCAAGTGCTGAGCGTGTTGCAGCACCTGATTCCCCGGCGCACCTTGAACGAGATGTGTCTGACCGGCGAGCCCATCTCCTCGGCGCAGGCGCTCGAGGTCGGCTTGGTGAATTACGTCGATGACGATGTGGATGCCAAGCTGCAGTGGTTGCTGCTGCGCTTGCTGGACAAGTCGCCGGCCGCCATCCGGCGCGGTTTGTACACGCTCAAGGCCGTGGAGTCGATGGCGTTTGAAGAATCCATGTCGTTCACCGAAAGCCAGATTGCGCTTTTCACGCTGACCGAGGACGCCAAAGAGGGTCAGAAAGCCTTCCAGGAAAAGCGCAAGCCGAACTGGGTCGGGCATTAAAACCAGCACCTGGCCCAGCACCATGAGCACCACGTTTGACTACATCATCATCGGCGCCGGTACGGCCGGTTGCCTCCTTGCCAACCGGTTGTCGGCGGACGCCAGCCGCCGCGTTTTGCTGATCGAGGCCGGCCGCCGCGACGACTACCACTGGATTCACATCCCGGTCGGTTACCTGTATTGCATTGGCAACCCGCGCACCGATTGGCTCTTCAACACCGAGCCCGACGCCGGTCTGAATGGCCGCTCGCTGCGCTACCCGCGCGGCAAAACGCTGGGCGGCTGCAGCAGCATCAACGGCATGATTTACATGCGTGGCCAGTCGCGCGACTACGACCAGTGGGCCAAGTTGACTGGCGACGACGCCTGGACCTGGGACCAGTCGCTGCCGTATTTCAAGCTGCATGAAGATCATTACAAGGGTGCCAACGCCGCCCACGGCGCGCGTGGCATCGAGCCCGAACTGATGCGCAAAGATGACGATCCTTACCGCCAGGTGCTGCGCCATCGCAATGCTGGCGGCGAGTGGCGGGTCGAGAAACAGCGCCTGCGCTGGGATGTGCTGGACGCGTTCTCGCAAGCTGCGCAGCAGGCCGGCATACCGGCCAGCGACGACTTTAACCAGGGCGACAACGAAGGGGTCGGCTACTTTGAAGTGAATCAAAAAGAAGGCTGGCGCTGGAACACGGCCAAGGCCTTTTTGCGGCCCACTTGCTACGGGCGGCCCAATTTCGAGATGTGGACTTCAGCGCAAGTCACCCGGCTGTTGCTGGAGCGCCAAGCCGATGGCAGCCAGCGTTGCACCGGCGTCGAGGTCTGGGACGGCCACACGCGGGTCATTGCCACGGCCACGCGCGAAGTGATTTTGAGTGCCGGCAGCATTGGCTCGCCGCAAATCTTGCAGCTCTCCGGCATTGGCCCGGCCCCGCTGCTGCAACAGCACGGCATTGCGGTGGCGCTGGACGCGCCGGGCGTGGGCGCCAACCTGCAGGACCATTTGCAGATCCGCTCGGTGTTCAAGGTGCAGGGCGTCAAGACGCTCAATACCCAGGCCAACTCGCTCTGGGGCAAGGCCATGATCGGGCTCGAATACGCCTTCAAACGCACCGGCCCCATGAGCATGGCGCCCTCGCAGTTGGGGGCTTTTACCCGCAGCGACCCGGCCCAGCCCTACCCCAACATCGAGTACCACGTGCAGCCGCTCAGCCTCGATGCCTTTGGTGAGCCGCTGCACAGCTTCAATGCGATCACCGCCAGCGTCTGCAACCTGAACCCGACCAGCCGGGGCACGGTGCAGATCAAAAGTCCGCAGTTTGACGCAGCGCCCGCCATTGCACCCAATTACCTGAGTACCGAGGCCGACCGTCAGGTGGCGGCTGATTCGTTGCGGGTGACGCGGCGCATCGTGGCGCAACCGGCGTTGGCCAAATACCAGCCGCAAGAGTTCAAACCGGGCATCCAGTACCAGACCGACGCTGAATTGGCCAAGTTGGCGGGCGACATTGCCACCACCATTTTTCACCCGGTGGGCACCACCAAAATGGGGCTGGCCAGCGACCCTTTTGCCGTGGTCGATTCGCGCCTGCGGGTGCGCGGCGTCGCGGGTCTGCGGGTGGTCGATGCGGGCGTCATGCCGCTCATCACCAGTGGCAACACCAACTCGCCCACGCTGATGATTGCGGAGAAGGCGGCGCAGTGGATCGTCCAGGACAATTCGGCGTAAAAGGGTTAATCCTGAAAGGGTTAATCCCAATGGTTTTACTGGGTTTTGGGGCGTACATTAATGCCATCGTCAACAGGCTTCAGGCCTGCTGAAGGAGAGCGGCCCAGGAGACAAACGCCTACGGGCAGACAAAAAATAACGCATGCGTCACGCATAAGCGCTTGAAAAAGGCACCGGCAACCCCGGTGCCTTTTTTATGCCTGATCGGCCTGTAGCCCCCGTTTTTATTGCGCAAGCAGCTATAAATAAAATAGCATAATTGCTTCAGCCTCAGTGCGACAATGGCGGCATGGAATTGTTCATTGTCTCGTTCGCCTCGCTCCTGGCCGGGTTTGTGGATTCGATTGTGGGCGGTGGCGGCCTGATTTTGGTGCCCGCCCTGTTTGCCGTTTTCCCGACTGCGCCGCCGGCCACCCTGTTTGGCACCAACAAAGGCGCCTCGGTCTGGGGCACGGCCTTTGCCACCGTGCAATTCAGCCGCCGCGTCGAGATGCGTTGGGCTGCCTTGTTGCCGGCGGCGGCGGCGAGTTTTGTAGCCGCGTTTGCCGGGGCCTGGTTGGTCACGGTGGTGTCGCCCGCCTACTTGCGCAAGGTGCTGCCGGGGGTCTTGCTGGCGGTGCTGATCTACACGCTGTTTAAAAAAGAGTTGGGTCGCCACCACGCGCCGCGCTTCTCGGGTGCCAAAGAGGCCTATCTGGCGTCGGCCATCGGGGCTGTCATCGGGTTTTACGATGGATTTTTCGGGCCAGGTACGGGCAGCTTTCTGGTTTTTTTGTTTGTGCGCTTGCTGGGATACGATTTCTTGAGTGCCTCGGCCTCGGCTAAGCTGATCAACACCACCACCAACGTGGCGTCGCTGGTTTTGTTCATTGCCAAAGGGCATATTTGGTGGCACTTTGTGCTGGCCATGGCACTGGCCAATGTGGCGGGCAGTCTGCTTGGTACGCGCCTGGCGCTCAAGCATGGCACGGGGTTTGTGCGCCTGGTATTTATCGGTGTGGTGAGCGCGCTGATCCTGAAGACCGGCTACGACGCGTTCTTGCGCTGA
>NZ_JBAWYV010000121.1:0-9771 GCF_037143375.1 Rhodoferax sp.
TTCATCATGCCGCCGCCCTTCATCTTCTTCATCATGTCCTGCATCTGCTCAAACTCCTTGAGCATGCGGTTGACTTCCTGCACATGCACGCCCGAACCCGCGGCGATGCGGCGCTTGCGGGTGGCTTTGATGAGCTCGGGCTTGCGGCGTTCCAGCGGCGTCATGCTGTGGATGATGCCTTCCTTGCGTTTGATGTCTTTCTCGGCCTTGTTCATATCGACCTGACCGGCCTTGGCCGCCATCGCGGCGGGCAGCTTGTCCATCAGACTGGCGAGGCCGCCCATCTGTTTCATTTGCTGGATCTGGGCCAAAAAGTCATTCAAATCAAAGCTGGCGCCGCTCTTGATCTTGGCCGCCAGCTTTTGAGCCGCAGCCACATCCACGCCCGCCGTAACCTGTTCGACCAGCGCCAGAATGTCGCCCATGCCCAGAATACGCCCGGCGTGGCGCTCGGCATCAAACACTTCGAGGCCGTCCAGCTTCTCGCTGGTACCGGCGAACTTGATGGGGGCACCAGTGACCTGTCGCACCGACAGCGCCGCGCCGCCGCGTGAATCGCCATCGGTCTTGGTCAGGATGATGCCGGTGAGCGGCAGGGCGTCCTTGAACGCCTTGGCCGTGTTGATCGCATCCTGGCCTTGCATGGCGTCAACCACAAACAAGGTTTCCACTGGGTTCAGTACCGCGTGCAGGTCCTTGATTTCACGCATCAGCGCTTCATCAATCGCCAGACGACCGGCGGTATCGACCAGCAGCACGTCAAAGTAATGCTTGCGGGCATAGTCCAAAGCGGCCAAGGCAATATCTACCGGCTTTTGGTCGGGTGAACTGGGGAACCACTCGGCACCCGCTTGGGCTGTCACTGTTTTCAACTGCTCAATAGCGGCCGGGCGGTAAACGTCGCCAGACACGGTCAACACCTTTTTGTTGCGCTTCTCAATCAGGTGCTTGGCCAGTTTGGCGGTAGTGGTGGTTTTACCAGCCCCCTGCAAACCGGCCATCAGGATCACGGCCGGGGGCTGGGCCGCCAGATTGATGTCGCTGACACCCTGGCCCATGGTGAGCGCGAGTTCTTTGTTAACAATGCCGACCAGCGCCTGGCCCGGCGAGAGCGAGCCCAGCACGTCCTGCCCCAAGGCTTTTTCTTTGACCCGCGCAATGAAATCGCGCACCACGGGCAGGGCCACATCGGCCTCAAGCAAGGCCATGCGCACTTCACGCAGCATGTCGGCTACGTTGGATTCGGTGATGCGGGCCTGGCCTCGAATTTCTTTAACGAGGCGGGATAATTTATCGGTAAGGGCGGAGGCCATAGAGAGTATTCCGATCAACGGAACCCAGGTTGGGAGCCAACAGACATGGCAATATGCAAAACGCTAAACTGTACCCATGATTTTAGCCAGTGCTACCCCCTTAAGTTTGACCTTGGCGACCGGCAGCGCGGTGGCCTACGCAGTGTCCGCCATCGGCGCCGCTCGGCTGGGTGCGCGCACAGCGCGCGTGGCTGTGCGGTTGGCGTGGTTGCTCCATGGCGCCTTGCTGGCATGGAGCTTGTTTGGCGCCGAGCCCCGCTTTGGTTTTGCGCCGGCCTTGTCCGTCACAGCCTGGCTGGTAGCTGCGGTCTACGCCGTTGAAAGCCATGTTTACCCGCTACTGCAAACCCGCTGGACGCTATCAGTGCTGGGTGCGGTGGCTGTGGTGCTAGCCACCCTGTTTCCTGGCAACCCTTTGAGCGCCAATGCCTCACCCTGGTTACCCTTGCATTGGGCTCTGGGGATTGCCTCCTACGGACTTTTCGGCGTTGCCGTGGTCCATGCCTGGTTCATGACACGGGCTGAAGAGCGCTTTCGGTTGGCTGCCGATCCACACAGTGGCATGCCACTTTTGACCATGGAGCGCCTGACGTTTCGCTTTGTCAGCGCGGGCTTCCTGTTGTTGTCCGCGACCCTCCTGGTAGGCTTTGTGTTTGAGAAGCAACTGTATGGCGCCAACACACCTCTGAAATGGGACCACAAGACGGCGTTTTCGGTTCTCTCGTGGTTGGCGTTTTCTATTTTGCTGATTGGCAGGGCGCGCTTCGGCTGGCGTGGCAGGCGCGCGGTGCGGGTTCTGTACATCGGCTCTGGCCTACTTTTGCTGGCCTACGTCGGATCACGCTTCGTTATGGAGATCGTTCTTGGGCGGTCTGCATGAAATTACTGCTGATACTTTCGGTGGTGCTGTTCGGCATCTGGCTCTGGCGCTCCAACCGGCCTTCAAGTTCAAAACCAGCCTCCAAGGACTCGCCAAAGCCGCTCGAGATGGTGCGCTGCACCTATTGCGCCGTGCACCTCCCGCTGGTGGACGTCGTTCACGGTAAAAATGGGGTGTACTGCAGCGCAGATCATCTTCACCGCGCGGAGTCCTGAATGAGCGTGCCGCCAGAAGCACAGTCCTGGTTCGGCCCCTCCCTGCTTGAACCGGGACTTGAACCGGCAGACAACCCCCAGGAGTTCGAGCGCATCTGGCGCGGCTTCATGACCGCACGGGTTACGCTGGGCGTGGGGTTGATCCTGCTTCAGGGCGCTTTTTTTGCGCTTGGGACGACCCGAGACGTCACACTGATCATCCTTTGCACGGGTTACTTTGCAGCAACGCTTGCGGTGCGCCTGCTGGCTCGTCCACGCCACCTGAGCCGAACCTTTGATACCCAGTGGATCGTGACCATCGGGATTGACGTTCTGGTTTTTGCGGCCCTGCAAGTCATCCAGGGCAACAGCATCAACTACCAACCCTTGTTCGCCTTGCCTGTTTTGGCGGCCTCGGTCCTGGGCTCGCTCCTATTGGCACTGGCCGCGGCGGCTGGTGTGACGATGATGTTATTTGGCCATGCAGCTTGGGCTTCAGCCCAGGCCCCCCTAGAGACCACCGCCCATTTTTTGCAGGCCGCACTGACCGGTGCAGGCTGTTTCGGCATTGCCTTTCTGGCCAGCCAGATCGCTACACGACTGGCCAATGTCGAGCTTCGGGCGGTTCGCAGTCAACTGGCTACGCGCGTACAGCGGCAAGTCAACGAGCTTGTGATTGAGTCCCTGACGGACGGTATTTTGGTCGTCGACTCGCTCGGTTTGGTGCGAGCAGCCAACCCGGCGGCTCGCCAACTTCTCGGAGCCGATCGAACCCGTCGGCACAACTCGTTTAATCTGGCTTCACAAATCGGCTGGCAAGGATTAATCGACCTGATGAACCTCAGTTTTTCAAACAAAGCAGCCCAGCAGGCGGATGTCACCATTCATCACATGGGGCAGGGTCCCAGGCGTTTGCGGGCACGCACCCAACTGACAGCCTCCAATGACAGTGATGAGGAGAGTTTGTGCGTCATGTTCTTGCAAGATCAGCGAGAGATGGAGGCCCGGATTCGCACCGAAAAACTGGCCAGCATGGGCCGCATGTCTGCTGCTGTGGCTCACGAAATTCGCAACCCATTGGCAGCCATTGCCCAGGCCAATGCCTTGCTTGACGAAGACCTCACCGATCCCAAACAAAAACAACTCACCCAGATGGTGCAACAAAACGCCAAGCGGTTGGGGAAAATCGTGGAAGAGGTGCTGAATATTTCAGGCGTTCAACAGCGTGAAAATGCCCTCACCTCCAGCTCTCTCGACCTGAACGAGGCAGTGACAAGAATTTGCCGTGACTGGCAAAGTCAGACCGAAAGCGACCACCGGCTTCGGATAGCTTTATCGCCTAGAGATATTGAGGTGCGCTTCGAGTCAGAACACCTGCGCCGGATTCTGGTGAACCTGCTCGACAACGCCAGACGCTATGCCAGCACGCAACTTGATGCCATTCAGGTATCCACAGGCACCTCGCCGATGGGGCAGGGGGAGCTAAGCGTGTGGAGTGATGGCCAGCCCATGGATCAATCGGTTGAGCGGCATTTGTTTGAACCTTTTTTCTCCTCAGAGAGCCGCTCCAGTGGATTGGGCCTCTACATTTGCCGCGAGTTGTGCGAGGGGCATGGCGCCTCCATTGCTTACCATCGAAGCTTGCGCAACGTCCGGAGCGCGCCGGTAGAAGGCAATGAATTCCTGATGACATTCCGCACCAAACATATCTAACGCCATGGCCACCAACACACCGACGAGTTCTGCCAAAATTCTGGTGGTCGATGACGAACCCGACTTGAGGACGTTGTACGAATTGACACTCTTGCGCGAAGGCTACCGGGTAGAAACCGCCGAAAACCTGGCCGATGCAATGCAACTCCTGAGCGAACGACAGTTTGACGCGATCATTACCGACATGCGCCTGCCCGACGGCATGGGGTTGACCTTGCTTCATCAAATAAAGGCGCAACAACGTAGCGAACGCTGTGTTGTCATCACTGCCTATGGCTCAGCAGAGAATGCGGTGGAATCGCTGAAAGCGGGTGCATTTGACTACTTGACCAAGCCGGTGGATCTCAAGCAGTTTCGCAATGTCATCGCCTCCGCGGTGCAAGACACTGGCGCCAAGACGGCCACAGTCAACCGCGCGCTACCGCTGCAAAGAAGAGCCGAAGACAGCTTGGCTCCCAGCGCCGCTGGCGAAGCCGCGTTAAGGCGACTGGCAGGCGAATCCCCCAGCATGAAGCTGGTCAAGGAACGGATTGTCAAAGTCGCACGCAGCATGGCCCCAATCCTGGTCCGGGGTGAGTCTGGCACGGGTAAGGAGTTGGTGGCCCGCGCCATCCACGCCAACAGCCACCGCACAGCAAGCGCCTGGGTGGCTGTGAACTGCAGCGCGATTCCTGAAAACCTGCTGGAGGCGGAGTTTTTCGGATCTAAAAAAGGTGCGTACACCGGCGCCACCCAAGACCGGGAAGGTTTTTTTCAAGCGGCCCATGGCGGCACTTTGTTTCTCGATGAGATTGGCGACTTACCGCTTGCCATGCAGTCCAAGCTGTTGCGCGTCATACAAGAGCGTTACGTGCGTCCGATCGGATCCACGCAAGAAGAACCGGTCGATGTGCGGATCATCAGCGCCACCCACAAAGACTTGGCGGCCGAAGTGCTGGCCGGTCGCTTTCGGCAAGATCTTTATTACCGCTTGAATGTGATCGAAATCGTGATTCCGCCCCTGCGTGAACGCCGGGAAGATCTGCCTGCACTGTGTACCGCCTTGCTCCGCAGGATTGCACTGGAAGCCAACATTCCGCTGCCCGTACTGCCTACCGCCGTACTCAATCAACTGGCACTTGACCCGCTGATTGGCAACGTCCGCGAGTTAGAAAACCTGCTGCACCGCGCCGTCACGTTGAGCGATGAAGATGACTTGCAAATTGAGCCCTCCTGCTTTCAGGCCCTCGCGCCTGAACCCGTTACACCGAGCGCTTCCTCACCATGCATCGAAGAGAACACGGCCACGATCCCGAGTGACTTGCAAGGCCATCTTGACAGCCAAGAGCGCGAAATTCTGGTTCAGGCGCTAAGAGAAACCGGCTTTAACCGCACCGCCGCAGCAGCACGACTTGGCTTGAGCCTGAGACAAATCCGCTACCGGATCGCCCGCCTCAATATTGACACCACCAGCAGCGACTCTGACGATGAACACGCCTGAGTTGCTGCCCCTGTCGCCGCTTTGGGATGCCGGCTGGTACCGATTTGCGGGACGGCAACCGTCACCCAACTTCGGCCCTCGACCGGCACATGCAACGATTAATCTCATCGTGCTGCACTCCATCAGTCTGCCGCCGGGTCAGTATGGTGGCAAGGAAGTTGAACAGCTGTTCACCAACCAACTCGACTGGGATCAGCACCCGTATTTCAAGAGCATTCAAGGCATGCAGGTGTCGGCGCATTTCTTCATCCGGCGTCAAGGCGAACTGCAGCAGTTTGTCAGCACCCTTGACCGAGCCTGGCACGCCGGCGTCTCGAGCTACCGGGGGCGCAGCAACTGCAACGATCACTCGATCGGCATTGAGCTGGAAGGCATTGAAGGCGGCCTGTTTGATGACCGACAGTATGAAACGCTGGCCTCTTTGAGCGCAGCCATCCTGCAACACCAACCAATAGCGGACATCGTTGGCCACGAACACATTGCACGCGGTCGCAAAACCGACCCGGGAAGTGGCTTCGACTGGGCTCGTTTACAGCGATCGCTGGGCCTGCCAAACCGGTTTCTGCCCGAGGGCCTGGGCGCTATAAGCTGAGCATTTCCACGCCCGCCAGATAAAAAAAGACCCTGCCCGGCCTCGGTCTTACCTGCTGTGCTGAAAAATTCAGCCCTCGGTTGATACACTACCGGTAGTGCTTGAATTCAGGCCGAACCCCATATATAGTGTGTCCTGCTGACCAAAACCGTCGCTCAGCGTCTGGTTTTGATGTCGTTCGCAGCGTCACTCCACCCCCTAAAACAAAGCTCGAGACGAGGAAACCCATGCAAGCCGTTTTAAAACCCCACCCGACCTCACCCGATACGTTGACGCAGCCTAACGCTGACGCGGTCAACAGCACCGTGGCCAACGTATTCAGTCACTACCAAATCCTGCGCCGCAACGGCGCTGTCGTGCCTTTTGAGCCCGCCAAAATTGCCGTGGCAATGATGAAAGCTTTTCTGGCCGTTCACGGCACCCAAGGCGCCGCATCGGCCAGTGTTCGGGAAACCGTCGAGGTCTTGACGCAAGCCGTGATTCGCGCCCTGATGCGCTCACGCCCGGGCGGTGGAACCTTTCATATCGAAGACGTTCAAGACCAGGTTGAACTGGGCTTGATGCGCAGTGGTCACCACGAGGTCGCACGCGCTTACGTGCTCTACCGTGAAAAGCGCACCCAGGAACGCGCCACCCAAGCTAGCCAGGAGACGCCCCCGACACCCGTGCTCCATGCCTTGGACCAAGGGCAGCGGATTGTGCTGGATCTGGACCGCCTAAATGGCCTGATTCAGTCGGCCTGCGCCGGTCTGGGTGCTGACGTCAAGCCGGAACCGATCATGGCCGAGACCTTGCGCAATCTGTATGACGGCGTTCCAATGGATGAGGTGTACAAAGCTTCGGTGCTGGCTGCGCGCACGTTGATCGAGAAAGACCCCGACTACACCTACGCAACGGCGCGCTTGTTGTTTCACACGATTGCCAAAGAAGTTTTGGGCCGGGACGTGATTCAAACCGAGATGGCACAAGCCTACGTCGACTACTTCCCCGGATTTATTAAAAATGGCGTTGACCACGAGTTACTCGACAGCAAGCTGCTTCAGTTTGACCTGCCACGACTGGCTGCCGCACTGAAAGCCGATCGGGATCTGCAGTTTGATTACCTCGGTCTTCAAACCCTGTATGACCGGTACTTTTTACACATCAGCAAAGCCCGCATTGAATTGCCTCAGGCCTTCTTCATGCGCGTGGCCATGGGCCTGTCTCTCAACGAAGCTGACCGCGAAGCGCGCGCTATTGAGTTCTATGAGGTGCTCTCGTCTTTTGACTTCATGTCCAGCACGCCCACGCTGTTCAACAGTGGCACCTTGCGTTCACAACTCTCCAGCTGCTACTTGACCACCGTGCCCGACGACCTGGGTGGCATTTACGATGCGATCAAAGAGAACGCGTTGTTGTCCAAGTTTGCTGGTGGACTGGGCAACGACTGGACCCGCGTGCGGGCCTTGGGCGCTCACATCAAAGGCACCAATGGCGAGTCGCAAGGGGTGGTACCCTTCCTGAAAGTGGTCAACGACACGGCCGTGGCGGTTAACCAGGGCGGCAAGCGCAAAGGTGCGGTCTGCACCTACCTGGAAACCTGGCACCTCGACATCGAAGAGTTCCTGGAATTGCGCAAAAACACCGGGGATGATCGCCGCCGAACACATGACATGAACACGGCCAACTGGATCCCTGACTTGTTCATGCGCCGTGTGATGGAAAAAGGCGAATGGACATTGTTTTCGCCCAACAACGTGCCGGACCTGCACGACAAATTCGGCCGCGAATTCGAGACCGCCTACGTCGCTTACGAAGCCAAGGCAGCACGCGGCGACATCAAACCAGCACGCACTGTGCAGGCCGCCGACCTGTGGCGAAAAATGCTCACCATGCTGTTTGAAACCGGCCACCCCTGGATCACGTTCAAGGATGCCTGCAATGTGCGCTCGCCGCAGCAGCATTGCGGCGTGGTTCATTCCAGCAATCTGTGTACTGAAATCACACTCAACACCAGCGACACGGAGACCGCAGTGTGCAACCTCGGCTCAGTCAACCTGTTGCAGCATTTGAAAACGGGGCCCGACGGATCCAAAGTACTTGATCACGTCAAGCTGCAAAAGACGATCACCACCGCGATGCGCATGCTCGACAACGTGATTGACATCAACTACTACGCCGTAGAAAAGGCGCGCACCTCCAACACGCGTCACCGCCCGGTGGGCTTGGGGATGATGGCGTTTCAAGACAGTCTGTATGAAATGCGAATTCCCTATGCCAGTGATGCTGCGGTTGAGTTTGCCGATCGGTCCATGGAAGCCATTTGCTATTACGCCTACTGGGCCTCGACCGAACTGGCGCGTGAACGGGGTCAGTACGCCAGCTTCAAAGGTTCACTGTGGGACCAGGGAATTTTGCCGATTGATACCCTTGACATGTTGGCCAAAGAACGTGGTGGCTTTGTGGAAGTTGACCGCTCTGCCACGCTTGACTGGGACGCGTTGCGCCAGAAGATTGCCCGCGACGGCATGCGCAACTCCAACTGCACAGCCATAGCGCCCACCGCCACTATTTCCAACATCATTGGCGTGGATGCCTCCATCGAACCGTGCTTTGGCAACCTGTCCGTCAAGTCCAACCTCTCGGGCGAGTTCACCATCATCAACAGCTACCTAGTTGGCGACCTCAAACGACTGGGTCTTTGGGATGATGTGATGGTGATGGACCTGAAACATTTCGATGGCTCTTTGAAACCGATTGACCGGATTCCCGCTGACATCAAGTCTTTGTATGCCACTGCTTTCGAAGTCGAAACACGCTGGCTGGTAGAGGCCGCAGCGCGTCGTCAGAAATGGATCGATCAAGGACAATCGTTGAACATTTATATGGCAGGCGCCTCCGGCAAAAAACTCGACGACACCTACAAGCTGGCGTGGATTCGCGGACTGAAAACCACCTACTACCTGCGCACCATGTCGGCCACCCATGTTGAAAAATCAACAGTGGCAGCGGGTCGCATGAATGCGGTTTCGTCGGGTAGCGATACGCAACCCGTCAACACGGGCATGAGCGCCATGGATGCAGCGGCAGCGGCCGCAAAAATACAGATGGCATCAGGACCCGCAACCGATGTCAAATTTTGTGGTGTCGACGACCCCACCTGTGAGTCATGTCAATAAGACTTTAGTGGGCGTGAACGGTGTTGTGGCGATGTTGCTGCACAACATCTCTTAAACAATATGTCAGCGATGTGAATGAATACTTTTCATTTCATTTCGCTGCTCTCATAATCCGAGGATTGGAAAATATATGTTGACCTGGGACGAAGAACTTAAGCCTACCCCGCCATTGCCTTTTGCACACGGCTTAACCAGCAGCCAACCGATGGAGCCCTCATTGCCTTCAGCCACACTTGCCAGCAGTCCTCGCCGCGTCAATGCGGCCGACAAACGCATCATCAATGGCAAGACCGACGTCAATCAACTGGTTCCCTTCAAATACAAATGGGCTTGGGAAAAGTACCTTTCCAGCTGCGCCAACCATTGGATGCCGCAAGAAGTCAACATGACGCGTGACATTGCCTTGTGGAAAGATCCTAACGGCCTGACCGAAGACGAGCG
>NZ_JBAWYV010000122.1:0-9491 GCF_037143375.1 Rhodoferax sp.
TTTGAAACTGCCGTTTTGTTCGGCCAGTTGCTGCAAAAAGATGATGTTGAGCACAATCCAGCCAATCGGCAGCAAGCCGGTAAAGCCGCCATACATGGCCGCTGTACCCGCCATGCCGATGGGCATGCCATAGGCGAAAACCGCCACGATCACGGCTGCCAGCAAACCAAGGCCCGCTGCAATGTGCGCCTTGATGTGCATGAAGCCGAGGGCCACCAGCATCACCACCACGGGAATGGCGGCCAGCAGGGTGGAAATCACCATGTTTCCAAAGGGGTCGTAAACCTGTTGCCAAATCATAAAAATCTCCTCAAACTAATTTTAAAAAATAACGCAAAAATCGTGCCGATTTGCGTGAACTAACCTTGCACCTCGTTAACAGTGCATAGGCACCTCCTCTCGGGTGCATTCTTCAAGCAGGTAGGCAATCGAACGGTAGGAGCGCCCGGTCTCGGAGGTCAGTCCGATCTCACAGGTCCGGTTGGTCGATACACCTTCGCAGCAATTTGAGGGCAGGGCGTCATGCACCTTGCGCAGCGCATGGGCATTGAGTTCGGGCACCACAAAGCCCCGGTCGCCGCCAAAGCCGCAGCAGGTCACACCGGCGGGTTCGATGACTTGCTCGACGCAAACGGCCAGCAGTTGGCGCAGTTTGGCATCGGAGGCGGTGCGGCGCACGCTGCAGTTGATGTGAAGCGCAATCGGGCCGGGCTTGCGCACCACCCGCAGGCGCGGCAGCAGCGCGTCTACGGCAAACTCGTGAAAGTCCAGCAAGGGCAAACGGCCTGCCAAGTATTTGTGCATGCGCGCGGTGCAGGTGCTGGCGTCCATGATGATGGGGTAGTAGCCGCCCCGTCCATCGTCGGCGGCTTGCATCAGGGCTTGCATCACGGCCTCTGACATGGCATCGGCTTCCTCGGCCAGGCCTTTGCTGGCGAGCATCTGGCCGCAGCAGAGTTTGTCAAAACCTTCAGGCAGACGTGGTGCGTAACCGGCGCGCACCAGCAGTTCCATGATGACTTCCGGCAGGGTGGCTTCTTCGGGCGTGTTCGCGCCGAAGATGCGACCGCCGCAGGTCGGGAAATACACCACCGGGTCACCGCTGCCGCTGTAGGGCGCGGGCAGTTTTCCGGCGCGCGGCATGCCGCGTTTCCAGGCGCCGCTGGAGAGCTTGGCCACCCCGTTTTCGCCAATGATGCTGGTCGCCATGTGGCCCAGGCTGAGGCCGATGCGCGAAACGGTAGCGACCTTGCCAAAGTTGTCGGCGGTCCATTGGCCCACTTTTTTGGAGGTGTTGCCCATGCCGCGTCCACGCAGCAGGCGGGTCAACTCCCCCGTGTCGATGCCGACCGGGCAAGCGGTGGAGCACAGGCCGCAGCCGGCGCAGGTGTCGAGGCCGTAGTAGGCGAAGTCGTCTTCAACATCGGCGGTGCTTTCACCTGCTGCGGTGCGGCGCGAGAGTTCGCGCCAGCTGACGATGCGCTGGCGCGGTGACAGCGTGAGGCGGTGCGACGGGCACAGCGGTTCGCAAAAGCCGCACTCAATGCAGCGGTCCACCAGCGCCTCGGCGGCGGGCATCGGTTTCAGATGCTGCAAGTGCGCCATCGGGTCATCATTCAGAATGACGCCGGGGTTGAGCAGGTTTTGTGGGTCAAAGAGCTGTTTGATGCGGCGCATCAGGTCGGTGGCCTGTTTGCCCCATTCCTTCTCGACAAACGGCGCCATGTTGCGACCGGTGCCGTGCTCGGCCTTGAGCGAGCCGTCGTACTTGTCGACCACGAGGTCGCAGACGTCGTCCATGAATTTGGCGTAGCGGTCAATCTCGGCCTGGTCAGAGAAATCCTGCGTGAACACAAAGTGCAGGTTGCCTTCCAGCGCGTGACCAAAAATGATGCCCTCGGTGTAGCCGTGTTGCAGCATCAGCGCCTGCAAATCGAGCGTGGCCGCCGCGAGCGATTCGACCGGGAAAGCGACGTCTTCAATGATGACGGTGGTGCCCGCACGGCGCATGGCGCCGACGGATGGGAATGTGCCTTTGCGCACTTTCCAGTACATCTCGCAGGTGGCCGCGTCGGTTGAAAAGGCAGGTGCCTCGACCGTGGCAATACCTTCCAGGGTGGCCAGCACGGCGTCGATGCGCAGTTGCAAGACCAGCGCGGTTTCAGCCCGAACTTCTATCAATAGCGCTGCCGCATCGCGACTGAGGGTGCGCATCACAGGGGGCAAACCGGGCTTGTCTTCGACCGAGCGCAGGGCCGGGCGGTCCAGCAGTTCGACGGCAGATACCTGAGTTTGCTTCAGGCGAATGACAGCCTGGCAGGCGGCTTCTATCGTCGGGAAAAACACCAGCGCACTGGCCTTGAACGGGTCTTCATTCACGGTTGCCAGGGTGAGGCGCGAGATAAAGCCCAGCGTGCCCTCAGAGCCGATCATCAGGTGCGCCAGGATGTCGATCGGGTCCTCGTAATCAATCAGGGCATTCAGGCTGTAGCCGGTGGTGTTTTTGATCTTGTACTTGTGGCGGATACGGGCCGCGAGTTTTTCATCGGCGCGGGTGGCCTGGCCCAGTCGTGCCAGCTCATCCACGAGGGTGGCGTGGCTTTTCCGGAAACTGGCCACGCTGTAAGGGTCTTCGGTGTCGAGCAACATGCCATCGCTCAAGATCACGCGCATGCCGACTAAAGTGCGGTAGCTGTTTTGGGCGGTGCCACAGCACATGCCCGAGGCGTTGTTGGCGGCGATGCCACCGATCTTGCAGGCGTTAATAGAGGCTGGGTCGGGGCCAATCTTGCGGCCATGGGGTGCCAACCGGTAGTTGACCTCGCCGCCAATCATGCCGGGCCCCATGCGCACGCTGGTGGCATCGGGGGCAATTTCGCAGGTGGCAAAACCTTCGCCGATCAGCGCCAATACGCTGTCTGTGACGGCTTGACCCGATAGGCTGGTGCCTGCTGCGCGAAATGTCACCGGCCGACCATGATTGCGCGTGGCCTGCAGCAAGGCTTGCACTTCTTCTTCGGATTCAACCACCGCGATGACTTCGGGCGTCAGTCGGTAGAAGCTGGCGTCGGTGCCATAGGCGAGGCGGCGCAGGCTGTCGGTAATGACCTGACGCACGGGTAGGATGCGAGACAGGGCGTCAACGATGGGGCTCATGATTTTCTATCCTTCAACAGGTCACGCAGGCGTTTGGGTGCGGGAATCAGCGGTGTGCGGCTACGTGTCCAGGCGCCTTGCTCGGTGGGCGACAAAGCGCGGCCCCGGCTCATGAACCACGAGGTGAGTTTGTAGAACCCCAGGCGGCTGTAGACCAGCGACCAGCCCTTCCAGATGAGACTGATCAGCGTGGTGCGGGCAGCACCACTGCCGCGCAAGGTGGCGTCCGCGCTGCCGGGGCGGGCTTGCGCCTCGTTGCGCAGGCGTACCAGAATGTCGGTGATCGGAATCTTCACGGGACAGACTTCGACGCAGGCACCGCACAAGGTAGAGGCAAACGCCAGCGGGTAGGTGGACTCCAGTCCCAGCATGTGTGGCGAGATGATGGCGCCAATCGGGCCGGGGTAGGTGGTGCCGTAGGCGTGGCCGCCAATGCGGGCGTACACCGGGCAGTGGTTCATGCAGGCACCGCAGCGAATGCACTGCAAGGTGGCGCGCAGTTCTTCGTCGGCAAAGGCCTGCGTGCGGCCGTTGTCGAGCAGGATCAGGTGCACTTCTTCGGGGCCGTCTTTTTCTCCCGGCTTGCGCGGGCTGCTGATCATGTTGACGTAGGTGGTGACCGATTGGCCGGTGGCCGAGCGCGTCAGCAGGCTCAGCAGTGGCGGCAGGTGTTCCAGTTTTTCGACGATTTTTTCAATGCCGGTGATGGCAATGTGAACGCGGGGCACGGTGGTGCACATGCGGCCATTGCCTTCGTTTTCGACCAGGCACAGCGTGCCGGTTTCGGCCACCGCAAAATTAACGCCGGAGAGGCCGATGTCGGCGTCGGCAAACTTGCGGCGCAGCACTTTGCGGCCAATGCGGATCAGCGCATCGACGTCTTCGGTGTAGGCCACCCCCGGGATTTCCTTGGCAAACAGGGCGGCAATCTCCTGCTTGGTTTTGTGGATCGCCGGCATGATGATGTGCGAGGGTGTCTCGCCGGCCAACTGGACGATGTACTCGCCCATGTCGGACTCAAACGCCTCAATACCGGCGGCTTCCATCGCGTGGTTGAACTCAATCTCCTCGCTCACCATCGACTTGCCCTTGATGATGCGCGTGGCCTTGACACGTCGCGCAATGCCCAGCGCAATGGCATTGGCCTCATCGGCGTTTTGGGCCCAGTGCACCTGCACGCCGTTGCTTTTTAAATTTGCTTCGAGTTGCACCAGCAAGCGGGGCAGGTTGGCCAGGCTGTATTTGCGAATGGCAGAGCCAAGATCGCGCAGGCCTTCCAGCTCTTCTTCGTCGGGGAATTGGTTGCGCCGTTTGGCTTGCAAAAAGTCCATGGCACCGCGAAAGTTCTTGCGCTGGCCCGGGTCGTTCAAAACGTTGCGGCTGCGTTCCTTGAAATCTTCAGCCGGGTGGATGGGGATGACTTTGCTCATGCTGTGGCTCCTTGTGGGTGGCACAGAAGCACCACCAGCTCACGGGGGCCGTGGGCGCCATAGGCCAGCGTTTGCTGAATGTCGGCAGTTTTGGAGGGGCCGCAAATCAGCAGCGCGTTGGTCGGCATGGCATCTTTCCAGCCTTCGACCGTCATGGCGGTGTGCAGGTCGGCGTGAATGGTGGTGACGTCGAGCAGCACAAAGTTGATGGGTGGCACCAGCGACATCAGACGTGGCTCGCTGGCGGTGGGCCACACCACCAGACTGCCGGTTTCAGCGATGGCGCTGCGGGCCATCGTGAGCCCGGCGTCTACGTCATCAAACAGCGTGTCGCGCCAGGCTTCAATTGATTGTTCGTAGCGCACCAGCTTGAGTGAGGTGGGCTGACGTGCTTCCAGGGCAGCGCCATGCGGCGTTTCGGTGCCAATCACGAGCTTGCAGAGGCCTTTGGTGGCAGCAATTTGCAGCAACAGTTCAGGCCAGTCGGCGTTGATTGTGTCGTGAATTTCAGCGTGGACGGCTTCGAGCGCGGTGCGCAGGCGCGCGATGCGCTGATCCTGGTCCTCGTGACGGCGGTGCGTGGCAAACCATCCGGTCACATCAGGCAGCTCTGGTTTGTTGGTGATGGCGGTGGCGCGCAAGCGGCCCAGAATCAGGTCGCGGGCGCTCATGCGGTTTCTCCGGTGGTGGTACGGCGCCACAGAAAGCTGGCCAGGTGCTCACCCGGCAACGACGGTGTGCTACGGTGGGCCACTTCGTCTTGTTTGGCGGCGCGTCCGGTGATGTTGAACAGGCAACCGCAGTCAGCGCTGACCACGCGCTCACATCCGGTGTCTTTCAAGGCGGCGACCTTGTCGCTGACGATGGCTTCTGAGATGTCGGGGTAGCGAATGGCAAAGGTGCCGCCAAAGCCGCAGCACTCCTCAATGCGCGCTTGCTCCACCACGGTCACTTGCGCCAGGCTCTCAAGCAATGCGCTGCTGGTGTCGTGCGAGCCCATTTGACGGCGCGCATGGCAGGAGGTGTGCAGGGCTACGGTGCAAGCGTCACCCAGGTCTGGCTGGTTGAAGTTGACGACCTGCACCAAAAATTCGCTCAACTCGTAGGTGCGCTCAGCCAAATTTTGGGCCACAGCGTGCAGCGCCGGGTCGTCGGCAAACAACGCCGGGTAGTGGTGGCGAATCATGCCGCCACAGGAGCCCGAAGGCACCACCACCGGCCACGGTTGGGTGAAAAGTTTAAGTTGTTGCAAGGCCACGGCGCGGGCTTCGTCGGGGTAGCCGCTGCTGTGGGCGGGTTGGCCGCAGCAGGTTTGCTGTTCCAGAAAATGAACCCGAATGCCCTCTCGCTCCAGCAGACGCACGCTGTCCAGCCCCGCCTCGGGCGCGAACTGGTCCACCAGACAGGTGGCAAAAAGATAGACATCCGTCGGTTTGGACGGATACAGACGTGCGTTGGATGGGTGGGATGCCATGACCGGAGTCTCCTCAATATTATTCGTATTGGTAAACTGGTAATACCAGTAAAAGCAAATGTAAAAATATTGAAAGAAATGGTCTATAGGTATAAACCCTAATTGGTTGGCGGCTTGATGGCGGTTGCCTGAGCAAGCGCGCCGAAGTTCAGCAGTTCAAGTCGTTAGGCTGCAAGAAAACTGACAGCCTTCGTGGCACTTTGGAGGCCACCGACGAGTGCGTTTAGAGCGCGGGCTCACCCAAACGGCGTAAGGCAGTGGAGCGGCGTTCTACTTCGCGAGCGTTGTCATCCATGCTTTGCCGGACAAACTCGATATGGTTGCGCGCTGCCCGGTCGGCCGCTTCGGGCTGGTGATTTCGGATGGATTGCCAAATGGCATGGTGCTGCGCTTTTAGCTGTTCCCAGCGTGGCGGCTGTTGATGCAGCTGCGAGAGGTTGGTCGACACATGGCCGTGAATGACCCGCATCAGGCTGGCGCTCAGGTGGCCGATCAGCACGTTATGGGCGGCCTCGGCCACCGCTTGGTGAAAGGCGACGTCCGCGTCAATACAGGTCTGCATGTCGTTGCTGTCGTAAGCGGCCTCCAGCGCGGCATAGACGGTGTCCAAGCGCTGAATGTCCACATCCAGGGCGCGCTCTGCGGCCAAGTAGGCCGCCTGACCTTCAAGCATCTGGCGAAATTCGAGCAAATCGCGGTGCAGCATCGGATGGCCCTTGAGCATGGCTTGCCAGGGATCAACAAAGTGCGCCTCCAGTCGGTCGGTCACCGTGGTGCCGCAACCATGGCGCGTGGTCAGCAGACCTTTGGCGACCAGTTTCTGGATCGCTTCGCGCAGCGAGGGCCGCGAAACACCGAGTTCCAAAGCCAGATCGCGCTCGGAGGGGAGCACGTCACCAGGTTTCAGCGAGCCTTCAAGAATGCGTTTCTCAAGCTCGCCAGCAACGGTATCAGCCAAGCGGGCGACGGGGCGAAGTGGAAACATAAATAGTTAAGTGGTAAGACCAGTTGATGATAGCTTGCCCTCTGGTGCTGTCAAGCGCAAGCCTCAACTAAGCCCTCCTGTTAACGTGCCGAGCGCTCCAGGTAGCGCTTGCGCCAGAAAAAAACCACCAGCCCGCAAGCGATGGACAGCATCAAGGCCATGGCAAACAAAAAGCCATTGGACTGGTGCAGCATGGGGATGTATTCGAAGTTCATGCCAAAGATGCCGGCAATCAGGTTCAGCGGTAAGAAGATGGCCGTCAGCACCGTGAGCGTGCGCATGATTTCGTTGGTGCGGTGGCTTTGGGCATTGAAGTGCATTTGAACCGCCGTTTCGGCGCTTTGCTCCAGCCGGCGGACGTGGTGCACCACGCGCTCGATGTGTTCGAGCACGTCGCGACTGCGCACTTGCAGCAGGTCGCGTTCGCGCTGGCTTAATGGCGAATCGGCATCAGGCCAGGTTTTGATGGCTTCGGTCCAGTCCTGCACGGCAGCGCGTTGGTCTTCGCAAATCTCGTCCAGATGGTGCAAGGACAGGCGCGCCTCAAGCAGGGCGCTCCAGTTGTTGAAACGGGTTTTGGGGTTGAGTAGTTCAGACTGCCAGTGGTCGAGTTGGTGCGTGAGCTCACGGCGCAGTTCCAGGTAGCCGTCCACCATGTGGTTGACGATGCGCAGCATCAGGTCAGCTGGTCCGCTGGGAAGCCGCGCACCGGACGCATGCGATTCGGCCGAAGCGGCACTCAGCAGTTTCGCCGCGTAGGCATCTCGCACGGCGCAGTCGGTGGGGTGCACGGTGAGCAGGACATGGTCGAACACCGCAAACCCGACCGGGCTGGTGTCAATACGCCGCAAAATAGGTGGCCCACCCCGGGTCGGCAAACGGTGCAGTGGCACGCCCGGCTGCTCCAGGTCGGTTTCGGCGTTACCGGCGGCCAGGCGACGAAACACCAGAATGTCGTACTGCGAGGTGTAGTCGTAGTGAGAGGGCAACTGGTTGCTGAGCAGGTCGGAAATATGCAGGTCCACCAGTTGCATGCCGCACAGGGCTTGCAATGTGGACTGAATCTGCGCCTGAAGTACCTCAAACTCGCGCCGCGCGCAAGCGATCCAAAGGTAGCCCTGGTCAGGCAGCCGCGCTGTGAGCAAAGGCCCCAAGGCATCCGATTCGGTCACGCTGGTGCCGTGAATGGTGAAAATTCGCATGTCAGG
The DNA here is from genome assembly GCF_037143375.1 of Rhodoferax sp. Taxonomy (GTDB): domain Bacteria; phylum Pseudomonadota; class Gammaproteobacteria; order Burkholderiales; family Burkholderiaceae_C; genus Rhodoferax. Next base: position 8,254 of record NZ_JBAWYV010000122.1, read on the forward strand.
TCTTTCTCACCAAATTTATAACAAATTGGCCTCTAGCCCCCGCAGTCATTGCGCTAGCAGCTATTATTTTTGTAGTAAGCGGGCGGCATCCAGCGCAAAGTAGGTGAGCACGCCATCGGCCCCGGCGCGCTTGAAGGCGAGCAGGCTTTCCATCATCACCGCATCATGGTCGAGCCAGCCGTTTTGCGCAGCGGCCTTGAGCATGGCGTATTCGCCGCTGACCTGGTAAGCAAAAGTCGGGACCTTGAACTCGTCCTTGACGCGGCGCACCACGTCCAGGTAGGGCATGCCGGGTTTGACCATCACCATGTCGGCGCCTTCGGCAATGTCGAGCGCCACTTCGCGCAGGGCTTCGTCAGAGTTGCCGGGGTCCATCTGGTAGACCTTTTTGTTGCTTTTGCCCAGGTTGCCAGCGGAGCCGACGGCATCGCGGAACGGTCCGTAAAAGGCGGACGCGTATTTGGCGCTGTAGGCCATGATGCGGGTGTGCACAAAGTGGTTGGATTCCAGTGCATGGCGAATGGCGCCGATGCGACCATCCATCATGTCGCTCGGGGCCACGATATCGACGCCAGCACCGGCCTGGGTCAGCGCTTGCTTGACCAGCATGTCGACCGTCAAATCGTTCATGATGTAGCCGTCTTCAGCCGGATTCGGGTCGGGCAGGCCGTCTTGACCGTGGGTGGTGAAGGGGTCAAGCGCGACGTCGGTCATCACGCCCAGATCGGGGAATTCCTTTTTGAGAGCCCGCACCACGCGAGGCACCAGACCGTCCGGGTTGAGTGCTTCGCGTCCGTCCGGGGTTTTGAGTGAGCCATCAATCACGGGAAACAAGGCCATGACCGGAATACCCAGTCGAACACATTCCTCTGCAACGGGTAGCAGCAAGTCAAGACTCAGGCGCTCAACACCGGGCATGGAATGGATGACCTGACGTTGCTGCTGGCCGTCCACCACAAAAACCGGGTAGATCAGGTCGTGGGCGGTGAGGTTGTTTTCACGGACCAGGTTGCGTGTAAAAGCGTCGCGGCGCAATCTGCGGGGACGGCCCAAGGGAAATGGAGCATGGTTTGTCATGCGGAAAAGTGTAAAGGCTGAATGCTTTTTGTCAGCATGACGACAAATATTTAACCATTTAGTTGAAAAGGGTCTTATTTTTTGTTAAATTACGCATGGGCAGTTCGCTGCCTCCCGCTTTTCCTCCCTGAGCGGGGCCTTGATGTGTGACAGCAAATAGG
>NZ_JBAWYV010000123.1:0-9480 GCF_037143375.1 Rhodoferax sp.
GTCTAAACTGAACTTTTCGCTTGCTTCACTGTGATCAGCGAAGCCTTGTATTCTAGTACGGATTTCGACCCTTGTCCAAAGTTTTGTAATTAAATTGGAATTGACATACGTCTGAATTGCCTTCAATCTACTGTGCAAGTCTCACATCGTGACTCGCATAGCACCCATCAGCACCACGAACAGCAATCAAAATAGGGATGGTTCTTTGCTTGACGTGGCTTTTCACGTCGAGTCAACGCCACACATTGAGCGCCCAAAAGCGCATTGAATCCCCTGCATGACCCGTCCCAATAAAAACGAGATCTCACCAATTAGTTGACGCCCTTCATCCACTTATTAAGAACATCAAAGCACAGCCTCTCAAATACTCAAATTTAAGCTTCCAGAAATTTTTTCATCTGGGCAGGATAATCCCACCCCTATGGCACTAATTACATTTCTGAACGCCCAACTCGCTTTTGGGCACGTCGCTTTACTCGACCACACTGACTTTGCACTCGAAACTGGTGAGCGCGTTGGCGTCATCGGACGCAACGGCACGGGTAAAACATCTTTTCTTAAAATCCTGGGCGGCCTCGAAAAAGCTGACGATGGCACCCTGCAACTGCAACAAAATCTGCGACTGGCCTATGTCGCGCAGGAACCAGTTCTCGACCCGGATGCCACCGTTTTTGTCGCCGCAAGCGCTGGCATTGCGGGGGTGATCGCCTTAATTGACCAATATTGTTCCGGCATTGGCGACCTTGACGCGCTCCAGAGTGCGATTGAAGCGCAAGACGGCTGGAACTGGGAGCAGCGCGTTACCGAAACCCTGCACCGCCTCCATCTGGACGAAAACGCAATCATCAGCACTTTGTCGGGCGGCACCAAAAAACGAGTCGCCCTGGCTCAGGCCCTGGTCGCCCAGCCGGATGTACTGCTGCTGGACGAGCCAACCAATCATTTGGACCTCGACTCTATTGAATGGCTTGAAGACTTGCTGATTGCCTTCAAGGGCAGCGTTGTCACCATCACCCACGACCGCAGCTTTCTGGACCGGGTGGCGACACGCATCGTTGAACTGGACCGTGGCAAATTCCGGTCATACGACGGTAATTTTGCCCAATACCTGATTCTTAAAGAGGATCAACTTGCGCAAGAAGCGGTGATCAGCGCCAAGGCCGATAAACTGCTGGCACAAGAAGAAATCTGGATTCGAAAAGGCGTCGAAGCCCGCCGCACCCGCAGCCAAAGCCGCATCGTGCGTCTTGAGAATCTGCGTGCAAGCCGAAAGGCGCACCGCGACTCCGTTGGAAATGTCCGCATGGACGTAGCTTCTGGTGCACTGGGCGGCAAATTGGTGGCCGAACTCACGGACGCCAGTCTGTCGTTTGGCGACAAAGTCATCATCAAAGACTTTACCGCTGCCATCATGCGGGGCGACAAAATTGGTCTGCTGGGCGCTAATGGCGCTGGCAAAACCACACTGCTCAAACTTATTTTGGGCGAACTCACGCCCGACAGCGGCAAGATTCGCCAAGGTGCCAACCTGCAAGTCGCCTACTTTGACCAAATGCGCAACGCGCTGGATCTCGATGCCACCCTGGTGGACTTCATCAGCCCCGGCAGCGAATGGATCGAAATTGGCAACCAACGCAAGCACGTCAAGAGTTACCTGGGCGACTTTCTCTTTTCAGCCGCCCGCGCCAACTCACCGGTGCGATCCTTGTCGGGTGGCGAGCGCAACCGCTTGCTATTAGCGCGTTTGTTTGCACGCCCGGCCAACGTTTTGGTGCTGGACGAACCGACCAACGATCTGGACATCGAAACCCTCGAATTGCTAGAAGAATTGTTGCAAAGCTACGAAGGAACCGTGTTTTTAGTCAGCCATGACCGCACCTTTCTTGACAACGTGGTCACCAGCACGATTGCCTGCGAGGGCAATGGCTTGTGGCGAGAATATGAAGGTGGCGTTCAAGACTGGCTGATTCAATCCAAACGCAGTAAAGAGATTAAGACCGCTACAAATTCAATAGCTGCTTACGCACAACAGACGGGGGCTAGAGGCCAAAAAAGCAATAAATCTGCTGATTCGACCAAATCCTTAAGTATCCAAAAACTCAGCAATAAAGCCCAACGCGAACTCGACACTTTGCAGGCCAAAATTGACGCACTGGAACTGGAGCAAGCCACTGTTCATGCCGAGTTGGCAGATGCCAACCTCTACGCAAAAGCCCCGGAGCGCGCCACGGAACTCTACAAACGGGACGCCGCCATAGAAGAGGAAATGCTCGCAGCCATGACCCGCTGGGAAGAACTCGCGGGCAGTTGATTTATACGCGGTAGCGGTCGGTCGCGCTACTCAACTTGGCAATCAGGGCTGGCGCAATCGATGTGAGTGGCAACACTTCGTCGGCTGCGCCATGCAATATGGCTTCACGCGGCATGCCAAAGACAATGCACGAAGCCTCGTCCTGCACATAGTTGTAGCTACCGGCATCCTTCATCTCACGCATCGCTTTGGCGCCATCGTTACCCATGCCGGTCAACATAATGCCAAAAGCATTGCGGCCCACCACGTTGGCCACGGACTTGAAGAGCACCTCCACCGACGGTTTATGGCGATTGACCAACTCGCCATCTTCAACCACAGCCAAATAATTGGCACCGCTGCGGTCTACTCTGAACTGCTTGCCACCAGGGGCGATGTACGCATGGCCCGGCAGAATTCGCTCACCATTAACGGCTTCTTTAACTGTAATCTGGCACAGGCTGTTCAATCGAGCTGCAAAACTGGTTGTAAAACCTGGTGGCATGTGCTGGGTGATGACAATACCTGGAGAGTCCGCCGGCAAACGCGTCAATATTTCCTTGATGGCCTCGGTGCCACCGGTCGAAGCGCCAATACAGATCATTTTTTCTGTTGAGATGCGCCCGATTGAGACAACCGATGGGCGACTGGGAGCGACTTCACCCGCAGCAGCGCCTGCCAAGGAGGGTGCCGTGGCCGCACGTTTGATATGTGCGGCAGCAGCAATGCGGACCTTCTCCACGATTTGGTTTGACAACTCACTCAAGCCATCAGCCACGCCAATCCGGGGCTTGGAAACAAAATCTACCGCACCTAGTTCCAATGCTTTCATCGTGACTTCGGCACCGCGTTCTGTCAGCGTCGAAATCATCACGACTGGCATCGGCCGCAAGCGCATGAGCCGCCCCAAAAAATCAATGCCATCCATGCGAGGCATCTCGATATCCAGAGTGAGAACGTCGGGGTTAAGCTCGCGAATCATCTCGCGGGCGATCAGTGGGTCGTTGGCAGAACCGACGCATTCCATGTCTTTTTGCCGATTAATGATCTCAGCCAACAGGCTTCGCACCAATGCAGAATCATCCACTACCAAAACTCGAATTTTCTTCAATTGAATCTACTCAAAAAAGGTCGACAGAGCCGCCAGATGTGGTCTTTGCAACAATCGCCGCATTGCCTTTGCGCTCTTCCACTGCCAACGTCTCGGGATGAGAATGCGCTAGTCGCTTGACGAGCGCTTTGCCAGTAGTCGGGAAAAAACAAACTTTGCGGGGATGAATATCCAACACATCCTGCGACACCACCGGAATGCGCTCTGTGGAAAGATAGTCAAGAACGAATTTTGTATTGCGCTCACCCACATTCATGGTGGTAAAACCGGCCATAACCTGCGCACCACCAAAAACTTTTGCTTGCATCGACTCTCGGCGAGCACCTTTTTTCAACATTTCGTTGATCAGCAACTCCATCGCATAGGACCCATATCGACCAAACCCATCGGCACTGTCGCCATCTGGAAGCATGAAGTGATTCATGCCGCCGGCACGGACTTTCCCATCCCAAATGCAGGCTGAAATACAGGAGCCCAACACCGTCATGATGACGATGTCTTCGTTTGAAACAAAATACTCACCCGGCAACACTTTCACAGCATCGTATTGAAAGTGGTGATCGTGATAAAAAAATGATGCCTCACCAGGGTTGCGAGCTTGCGCCTTGAACTGATCCACGCGAGATATGCGCCCGTTTGCCAAGACCTTGGGGGCAATCGGGGCACCTCCAGCGCGTACCAACGAGGGTCCAGAACCAAATGAAGGCTGCGTCATATGTTCCTTGAATTCAGCAGGATAGCAAATGGGAAAAACTCACAACGCCAATGATTAGGGAATCTAGCGACGCTCATAGACGGTCTTTCCTCGAAGAACAAACAAATCCCTCGATTCGCTGAAATTTTCTGCATGCCCGACAAATAACAAACCACCAGGCGCCATCACACGATGAATACGCTCCAAGACCTTGCGCTGTGTCGGCGCATCAAAGTAAATCATGACGTTGCGGCAGAAAACAACATCAAACGGTTCCCGAAATGGCCAATCGTCGCGAATCAAATTAACACTGATGAATTGAATGAGTCGCTGCAACTCAGGCTTTACGCGGGCCATACCCTCATTGGCACCTTTGCCGCGCATAAAGAAACGCTGAATACGTTCTTCGCTTACACCTTTAAGTCCCTCAATGCGGTAAACACCTTGGGCTGCGGAGGCCAAGACCTTGGAGTCAATATCACTGGCAGTTAATGAAAAATTGGCTTTGGCGCCAAGCGACTCCAAGGCGGTCATGACGATTGAGTAAGGCTCTTCACCCGTTGACGCGGCGTTACACCAGACACGCCATGGGCTACTTGAAGGTTTGGACTTCAAGTGGTCTGCAAAAATCTCAAAGTGGTGATGCTCCCGAAAAAATGAGGTTAAATTCGTGGTCAGGGCGTTCACAAACTCTTGCCATTCAGGACCATCATTGGTTTCCAACCAACCCAGATACTCTTTGAAGCTTTGGTGACCCGTATCACGCAAACGCCTCGATAAACGGCTGTAGACCATGGCATGTTTTCCATCATGCAAACTGATCCCGGCCCGCTGGTAAATCAACGCTTGAACGCGATCAAAGTCAGCATCGGTCCAAACAAATTCGCGTCCCTGCATTCCAGGGCCACCAGAATCTGCAAATCCGCCTGTCTGCGCTGACAAGGAAGCCAAGGGACGGAAACGTAGGTTGCTCAGCAACATGCTGCTCGCCACCCATGTTTACTGACTAATGAGTCATTAAACGACATCAGGCGCCAACTCCATATCTACGCCAGACATCAACTTTTCAATATCCAGCAATATCAACATCCGGTCGCCAAGAGATCCCAGACCCAAGACGGAATCGTTGCCGATCACACTTTCAACGTCAGGAGCGGCCTTCAGGCTTTCAGGAGGAAGCTCCATCACATCACTGACAGAGTCCACGACGATCCCGACAATTCGGCTTCGCAAGTTAAGAATAATGACAACCGTGAAGGAATCGTATTCAACCTTTGAACAGTTGAACTTCAACCGCATATCAACGATGGGAACAATCGTTCCACGTAAATTGACAACGCCTTTGATGAAGTTAGGTGCGTTAGCAATGCGAGTTGGTGGCTCATAGCCACGAATCTCCTGTACCTTCAAAATATCAATGCCGTATTCTTCACGGTCAAGCCGAAAGGTCAGGTATTCCCGCGCACCGGCCGAGACCATGTCACCAATTTTTTCCATTGCACCCATCTTGAGTTCCTTTATGTAACAGGCGTTAGTGACGCGAGCGACGAACCAGCGCGCCGGTATCCAGGATCAGCGCCACCTTGCCATCTCCAAGGATCGTGGCCCCCGAAATATTGGGAACCTTCCTGTAATTCGACTCCAGATTTTTCACGACAACTTGCTGTTGGCCCAATAGTTCATCGACCAGCAAGGCAACGCGGCACCCGTCAGCCTCGATCACAACCATGATGTCACTAGACTTCTCGGAATCAAAACGCGGGACCTGGAAAACTTTTTCAAGTTCAATCACCGGCATGTATTCTTCGCGGACTTTAACCAACTGGGAACCTTGGCCAACCGTACTCACCGCATCGGATTTAACCTGGAAAGACTCAACGACCGAGGAGAGTGGCAGGATATAGACCTCGTTACCAACACCCACTGACATGCCGTCCATGATGGCCAGAGTGAGTGGCAAGCGAATCGACACCTTCATGCCGTATCCCTCTGACGAGTCAATCTCCACGGTTCCGTTCAAAGCGGCAATGTTTCGCTTCACAACGTCCATGCCAACACCACGACCCGAAACATCGGTTACCACTTCAGCCGTAGAAAAGCCCGGCGCAAAAATCAACATCCAGACTTCAGAATCTGGCATTTGATCGGATACATCCATCCCTCGTTCACGCGCTTTTGTCAAAATCTTTTCGCGAGACATTCCACGCCCATCGTCACGCACCTCAATCACGATGGACCCACCCTGATGCGCCGCGGATAAAGTGATCGTTCCAGTTTCAGATTTACCAGCCCGAATGCGATCAGCAGGCATTTCCACGCCGTGGTCACAACTGTTGCGTACCAGATGGGTCAGTGGGTCCGTGATTTTTTCAACCAAGCCCTTATCCAGTTCTGTGGCTTCACCTTGCGTCACAAAATCAACTTTCTTGCCCAGTTTGTTCGCCAGATCACGCAACATCCGTGGGAATCGACTGAAAACAATCGACATGGGAATCATCCGAATCGACATCACCGATTCCTGCAAATCCCGTGTATTTCGATCAAGGTCTGTCAACCCCGTCAAAAGTTGCTGGTAAAGCGCGGGGTCTAACGCACGGCTGTTTTGCGCCAGCATGGCTTGTGTGATGACCAACTCGCCCACCAAATTGATTAGCTGGTCGACCTTGCTGATAGCAACCCGAATCGTAGCCGCTTCTGGCTGCACGATGGGCGCTGGAGTTTTGGGGGCAATCTTGGCAACTGCAGTGGATGCCACAGCCTCGACAGAAGCACTTGGGGTACCAGGTGCTCCATCAAAAAATCCAAACCCTGGCAGTGGCGCCAATGGCGCGCCGGGTGGTGGATCATCAGCGTAAGAGGCTTTTACGGGTGCTTCTGCGATATCTTCAAACAAACCATAACCAGGATCAGGGGCGACAGCGGCTTCTTCAATCTCTTTAATGGACACTTGTGCCCTGGAGACGTGAAAAGCGAACAAATCAAGCAAATCTTCATCGGATGAAGAAGTTTCAACCGCAAATACACGCGTGTCAGCCTGATTACTAACCAAGACTTTAATGTCTCCCAATCCGGGAATATCCCGAAATAACTCTTTAATGGCGTCCGCCTGCTCTGGGTGATCCAGTGGCCCAATTCGAATTTCAAGCGATCGTGTTGTTTTTGCTGATTTAGGCACTGACTGCACCACAACTGGGGGTGGCGCCGGAACCAGAACCACTGCCGGTTGAACAGGTGCGGAAATCGCCTTGGGCAAGGCCGGCTGCCCGGAAGCCAGCACGCTAATCCTCTTTACCAAATCAGCGGTGGGTGGAGAAACGCCCTCCCCGCCTGCCTGATGACGCGCCAGAAGTCCTCTGGACGCATCGGCGGACTCCAGCAACACATCAACCATTGCCGCATTGGGCTGCAATTCATGGCGGCGCAAACGATCCAGCAAGGACTCCATTTGATGCGTCAACTCGGCAACATCAGAGAACCCGAAGGTTGCTGCGCCCCCTTTGACGGAATGCGCACACCGGAAAATACCGTTCAGCTCTTCGTCGTCTGCCGTCTCAAGATTGAGTGTGAGCAGCATCTGCTCCATCAAATCCAGATTTTCGCCAGCCTCCTCAAAGAAGATTTGATAAAACTGGCTAAGGTCAAAATCCGCCCCTGAACCACCACTCTCTTGATGCGCTTCCGACATATCTATCTCCAATGTTTCTTAAACTTCGCCAACTCAATTCTGAGCGCGTTACTTGATCACTTTTTTTATAACTTCAAGCAGTCGGGCTGGGTCAAACGGCTTCACCAACCAACCGGTCGCGCCTGCAGCACGGCCAGCCTGCTTCATCAGGTCACTCGACTCTGTTGTCAACATCAGAATGGGGACAGTTTTAAATAAAGGGTGATCTCTCAACTTTCGAGTGAGACCCAGCCCATCAAGTCTGGGCATGTTTTGGTCCGTCAATACAAGATCAAACGTCTGAGCCAAGGCTTTTTCGTAGGCATCAACTCCATCCACTGCCTCAACCACCTGGTAGCCAGCCCCGGTTAAAGTAAACGACACCATCTTGCGCATGGACGGCGAATCGTCAACAGCGAGTATTAAAGGCATTTGAAGCTCCGACAATTTCAGTTATAAATAAATGGGTACGCTCAAAAAAGCTCTATTGAACCTGCGTACATTTCGTCTTGCGTCACGGGATTCGGCCTCTCAGGGACATCCTCAACAAAGGGCACGGCCTCGCCGTCTTCCTGCCCCATGGATTCGGAAGCCAATCGATACGCGCAGCCCTGGAGAATTTTGGAGGTATGCGTAATGAGTTGTGACGCCATGTCTTGAAACTGCAACTCGGTCACAGCCGCCCTCAATGCGCTTCGAACCGCATCCAATTCTTTCGAATCAACCAGCACGGGATCTGCGAGATTGGCACTGGCGCTGGTGAACCGTTCCATCAAATTGGTCATCGTATGCGCCAACAATCCATCAAGCCGATTTAAATCGTGCACAACAACCAGAAGCGAATCCTGCACCTCTGCGACCAGCATCACAGGAAGCTGCACAGCGGGAACTGAAGATGATGTTTGATTCGGTTGCATTCTTGTGTCCAATCTCAGCACCAAGCATCGCACACTATCATGACTTTCGTGGGCGCACGCTGTAATGGCTCAGGTTATCAGGATTATCCCAATATTTGGGAGGATTCAATGCAATTTATTCAAATAGCAGGCCTCGTTTGCCACCGAACAGGGCACCAGATTCGTCAGACAACTATCGCGGACAATGACAGAATTAACCATGCAACACGAACAACGTTCCTCCGACTTAATACGAATTCTTCACTTGGAGGATTCGGCTCTGGATCACGAACTTGTCCGACTCGCCTTACTCAAGTCTGGAGAATGCTACGAACTGGAAAGAGTTGAAACACTGGACGAGTTTGCGCGACTAGTCCAAACCTTCAGTTTTGATGTCATTCTGGCGGATTACAGGTTGCCGGGCTTCACGGCCCTGGATGCCTGGCAAGTGCTGCAGCAACAAGTACCGCACCCCCCACCTTTTATATTGCTTTCGGGTGCCATAGGTGAGCCTGCGGCAGTTTCGGCCATAAAAATGGGCATGAGCGACTACTTGGCCAAAGATGATTTGAGCAAATTGGCCCAGATCATTCGCCGATCGCTCGAAGTTCACACTATCCGGCGCGCGAAAGAAGTGGCCGACATGGAATTGGCCTTGTCTGAACGGCGTCTTGCAGATTTTGCCGAGCATCTGCAAATGACGATTGAGCAAGAACGCGCTGCAACGGCCCGTGAGATTCATGACGACATCGGCGGCTCACTGGCGGCAGTGAAGTTCGATCTTTCGTGGCTTAGTCGGCACTCTGAAGACCCCCAGACCCTTGG
>NZ_JBAWYV010000124.1:0-9392 GCF_037143375.1 Rhodoferax sp.
TTGACGTCATCGGCAACAACATTGCCAATGCCAACACGGTCGGCATGAAATCTTCGCGTACCGAGTTCTCTGACTTGGTGGCGTCTTCTTTAGGTGCCAGTGGCAGCTCTGGCGCGGGCATTGGGGTCTCCGTTGCCACCGTCTCACAACAATTTTCACAAGGCAACATCACCATCACGGGCAACAACCTCGATGTCGCCATCAACGGAGGGGGGTTTTTCAAACTTCAACAGCCCGATGGCACCCCGGCCTACACACGTGATGGCCAGTTCAAACTGAACAGTAGTGGCAATATCGTGACCAATACTGGCGCCAATGTCATGGGTTACCCAACCGATAACAAGGGTGTAACTACCAGCATCACGCCGCAAAAACTATCTGTCCCCACCAATGCGCCCATCCCAGCCAGTGCAACGACAACCATCGGTGCAGAGTTCAATCTGGATGCACGCGCAGTTGTAGCGACCAACATATCACCGCCGACACCCATCACTACCTACGGAACCTCGCTCACCACTTATGATTCTCAAGGTGTAGAAGTTCCAGTGAGTTTGTACTTTGTCAAAGTGGGGCCAGACCCATCGGCGAACCCCGCTATACCAAAAGACACTTGGAATGTTTTTGATGCAAATGCCTTGACAGCAGGTACAACCGCACTTGCCGCAAATGCCGTCATTGGATCCACCAATGCCGCCAACTATGCGCTGAACACCACTAACACGGCAATCAACCTAGCTAACGCGACCATTAACGCGAGCAATGCGACACTCAATACCACCAACCTCGCAGCCAACGCAGCCGAAGCCGTCTTAGTTGCCGCAGGCACTCCTACCTCAGGATGGGTGAACAAGCCAACTTATGGCCTCGGCACACTCTTTCCTGCCGTCATGCGTACTTATACAACGGCTGGTTTAAACCCAGCCACTCCATTGATTCCAGGTAGTACACCGTTTGCAGCATCGGGCGCCCTGTTTCAAATGCAGTTTGACACCACGGGCAAGTTAACATTCCCTACGTCGACGCAACCCCTGACATTGACATCTCCTAACCCTGCTATCGGCAACTTCACCGCCACGCTGGATGTCACGAAAGCATCGCAATATGGAACTTCTTTTGCTGTTTCCAATTTAACTCAGGATGGCTACACGGCCGGTGAACTCACCGGCGTCAGCATTGATGCCTTAGGTGTGATCAACACAAAGTATTCCAATGGTCAAACCCAATCCAAAGGAAAGATTGCCATTGCCGACTTTCGAAACATGCAAGGTCTGTCCGCTAACGGCGGAGGGACCTGGACTGCGACTTTTACATCTGGCGCTGAAGTGCTGGGGTCCCCGGGCGCCGGGAAATTTGGTGATTTGACGGCAGGTGCGGTCGAAGAATCCAACGTTGACCTGACCGCCGAACTGGTCAACATGATGACCGCGCAACGCGCCTACCAAGCCAACGCGCAAACCATCAAAACGCAGGATCAGGTGATGACAACGCTGGTCAACCTTCGCTGATCGCCACGGACCTTTACTAAAGCTCTGAACAGGAACCGCCATGGACCACCTCATTTACACCGCGATGTCAGGCGCGAATGCGGCCGCCAACCGCCAGGCGGTTCTGTCCAACAACCTGGCCAATGCTTCCACTAACGGCTTTCGTGCCGAGTTGTCAACCTTTCGGGCCGTGCCCATTCGGGGCGATGGCGCACCCACTCGTGTGCTCGCATTGGAAGCGACGCCGGGCCACCTGGACACCCCCGGCTCGGCCCAGCGCACCGGGCGCAGTCTGGATGCCATGACCACGGGCAACTCATGGTTTGCCGTACAGGCGCTGGACGGCACCGAGTCGTACACCCGGAACGGCTCATTTGAAGTCGCCAATGACGGCACTTTGAAAACCAGCAATGGCCTCACCGTGCTGAGCGACGGTGGCTCCCCTATTTCAGTCCCAACCGGCGCCGAAGTCTCGATTGGCTTTGACGGCAACCTCAGTGCCAAGGTGGGCAACCAGCCACCGACTGGCGTGGGACGCCTGAAACTCATCACGCCCACGGCCGATGACCCACTTAAGCGTGGTGACGACGGCCTGTTTCGGTCCACCTCCGGCGATCCATTGCCTAGCGATGCCACTGCCCGTCTCAATGTGGGCGTGCTGGAAGGCTCGAATGTGAACGCAATTGAAACCATGGTCGGCATGATTGCGACTGCCCGGCAGTTTGAGACGCAAATGCGGCTCATGCAAACCGCAGAAGCCAATGAAAAATCGGCCGACAAATTGCTGAGCATGCAGTAAACCCGCTAATTACCGAAGGACACCATCATGATCAACTCTCTGTGGATCTCCAAGACCGGCATGGAAGCCCAGCAAATGCAGCTGGACGTTATCTCCAACAACCTGGCCAATTCATCAACCAACGGTTTTAAACGCGCCAGCGCTGTGTTTGAAGACCTGATGTACCAAAACCTGCGCCAAGCTGGCTCCAACAGTTCCGAGCAGTCCCAATTGCCCACCGGCCTGCAAGTCGGTTTGGGTGTGCGCACCGTGGCCACCAGCCGTTCGTTTTCTCAAGGCGCCTTGCAACAGTCGGGCAACAAGCTGGATGTGGCGGTGCAGGGCAATGGCTTCTTCCAGGTCACCATGCCCGACGGCACCACCAACTACACGCGTGACGGCTCGTTCCAAGTGGACTCGCAAGGCCGACTAGTCACCGCCACCGGCTTGCCAATTGCCAATGGCGTGACGGTTCCCGCCAACGCCACCAGCATTGCCATTGCGGGTGACGGTACCGTTACCGCACAGATTCCTGGCACCGTTGCCCCGCAGTCGATTGGCACCATCGCGCTGGCCAGTTTCATCAACCCGGCGGGTCTGGACCCCAAGGGCCAGAACCTGTACAGCGAAACGCCAGCGTCTGGCCAACCCAACAGTGGAACCCCCGGCTCGAACGGCTTGGGTGCCTTGATGCAGGGCTATGTAGAAACGTCCAATGTCAACGTGGTGCAGGAACTGGTCACGATGATCCAGACGCAACGGGCTTACGAGATGAACTCCAAAGCCATTCAGACCTCGGACCAGATGCTCCAAAAGCTGGGCCAACTGTAAAGATCATCATGAATACCGTTTCTGCACGCTTGAATCAGTTGGGCCACGCCTTGAAAGGTTGCGGCCTGGTGCTGGCCATAGGCGCCCTCTGCGCCGGGTGCGAGTCGTTGCCGCAAACCGTCAAAGTGGACTTTGCCGAAACCAAGGCCGCGCAACCAATGGCCGCACTCCCCGCCCGCGCCAACAACGGCAGCCTGTTTCAAAAGGTCAGCTACCGGCCCGCGTTTGAAGACCCGCGTGCCCGCGCAGTGGGTGACATCGTCACGATTCTGATCGTGGAAACCGTGACCGCCAGCCAAGTTTCCAAATCAACCGCCAACCGCACCAGCTCCGGCTCTGCCAGCGTCTCGGCCTTCCCATTGCTGTCGCCACTGGACCTGGCCAACCTGAAAGCCGGTGTTGGTACATCCTCTGCCAGCGACTTCTCCGGCAAAGGCGGTACAGAAAGCGCCAATACCTTTACTGGCTCCATCACCGCCACCGTGGTGGATGTCTTACCCAATGGCCATCTGGTCGTAGCAGGCGAAAAACAGATTGGCGTGAACCAGAACGTAGACGTGCTGCGCTTCTCCGGCACCATCGACCCAAGCTTGGTGCAACCAGGCAATATCGTCAATTCAACGCAAGTAGCCAACGCCCGTATCGAGTCCAAAGGTCGCGGCGCTCAAGCCGAAGCGCAAACAGTTGGATGGTTAACACGGTTCTTTTTCAGCTTTCTCCCTTTCTAAAGATGTTGAGAATAGTGCCGAGGGGTAACAACCATGCACACTATTCAGACACCACACCACAACCGCCACTTCTGGCTGCTGGCAGCGCTTTGGCTGTTGGCCAGCCTGTTGGCAACGCCAGCAGCGCATGCCAACCGCATCAAGGAAGTAGCCGCGGTTGAAGGCGTTCGCAGCAACGCGTTGACCGGTTTTGGTCTGGTCGTGGGACTGGACGGCACCGGTGACCAAACCACCCAGATGCCCTACACCTCACAGGGCATCACCAATTACCTCAAACAACTCGGCATCACACTGCCCGCAGCATCAATCGCCTCACTGCAACTTAAAAATGTTGCAGCCGTACTGGTGACGGCGCAACTCCCCGCCTTTGCCCGGCCTGGCCAGGCGATTGACGTGAACGTGTCGTCCATGGGCAACTCCAAATCTCTCAAAGGCGGCATGCTGATTGCCACGCCCCTCAAGGGCGCTGATGGCGAGGTGTACGCCATGGCTCAGGGCAATTTGATCGTGGCGGGCGCTGGCGCCTCTGGCGGCGGCAGCAAAGTGCAGATCAACCACCTGAGTGCTGGCCGCATTCCCAATGGCGCACAGGTTGAGCGGGTGGTCCTTACGCCTTTGCTTGAAGGCGACAGCATCAATCTAGGCCTCGAGGCCTCGGACTTTCAAACCGCTCGCCGCGTCGCCCAGGCGATTAACAAACGCTTTGGCGAAGGTTCTGCCAAAGCACTGGACGGGCGCACCATCAAGGTCAATGCCCCCACCGAATCCGATGCAAGGGTGTCTTTCATTGCCGAAATGGAAGAATTGCCGCTGGAGTCCTCTGTGCCCTCGGCCAAAGTGGTCATCAACTCCCGCACCGGCTCCATCGTGCTCAACGGTTCCGTCACGCTGGGTTCATGCGCGATTGCCCATGGCAACCTGTCGGTCAGCATCACCACGACCCCGATGGTGAGTCAGCCCAACGCCATGTCTGGCGGGACGACGACCGTGACCGAGAAAAGCAACATCCAGATTCGGCAAGAACCCGGCATGTTGATCCAGTTGCCGCCTTCCAACCAACTCTCAGAAGTGGTGCGCGCACTGAATGCACTGGGCGCCACACCGCAAGATTTACTGGCCATTTTGCAAGCCATCAAGGCGGCGGGCGCGCTGAACGCGGAGTTGGAGGTGATCTGACATGAGCTACGGACAAATCTCATCCGCCTCCGATTCGCTCGCCGCGGATGCGCGCACCCTCAACAACCTGAAGTTGCAGGCCGGGCAAAAAACGCCCGAAGCCATCAAGGAAACGGCCAAGCAATTTGAGTCGCTGTTCATGCGCGAACTCATCAAGAGCATGCGCGAGGCCACCATGAAATCCGGCCTGACGGACAACCCCGGTAGCGACCTCGGTACGGACCTGCTGGACCAGCAGTTTGCCGTGCAGATGTCTGGCAAGCCTGGCGGTCTGTCGGATTTGATTGCCGCCCAATTGACTCGCCAGATGGGTGGCACGGAACCCAGTGGCGTGGATTCTGCCAAAAAATCAACGACCACCAGCGCCCTCGGCAAAGCGTCGGCACTGGCGGCTTATGGCGCCAACAGTGCCAGCCCGAAAAAAGCACCCACCCTCAGTCAGAGCAATTTTGTGCAACAGCACACGGCAGCGGCCATCAATGTGGAAAAAACCAGCGGCATCCCGGCCAGCTACATGGTCGGCCAGGCCGGTCATGAAACCGGCTGGGGCAAACACGAGATCAAGACGAAAGGTGGCGCGCCCTCCTACAACCTCTTTGGCATCAAGGCCGGAGCGGGCTGGACCGGCAAGGTGGCGGAAGTGAGCACCACCGAGTACGTCAATGGCGATGCCAAAAAAACCGTGGCCAAGTTCCGCGCTTATAGCTCGTATGAAGAGTCATTCCGCGACTACGCCCGACTCATCACCAAATCGCCACGCTACGCTCAGGCCAGTCAGCAGACCGGCTCAGGCCAGGCGTTTGCAACCAGCCTGCAAAAAGCCGGCTATGCCACCGATCCTAATTACGGTGCCAAACTCGGGCAGGCCATTCAAGTCGCGCAGCGCCTGCAACGCTCGCAAGTTGTGGCGCAAAGCATATGAGCGGCATTCTCAACATTGGCACCCGCGCCCTGCAGGCCAATCAGGTGGCGCTGCAAACAGCAGGCAACAACATTGCCAATGTCAACACGCCCGGCTACTCGCGCCAGTCGGTGGTGCTGCAAACTGCACAGGGTCAGAACACTGGCAGCGGCTACATAGGAAAAGGCGTTGACGTCCAGACCATCCAACGCAACCACAATGAATTCCTGACGCGCCAAGCCGCGCTCTCCAGTTCAACTGCGGCTTCGGACACCACACGGTTACAACAACTCACCCAGCTTGAAAATGTTTTCCAGGGTGGCGCGAACGGACTGGGTGCCGCAGTGAGTGACATGCTCAACTCATTTTCAGACGTTGCAAGCGCCCCCACCGACCTCAGCGCTCGCACAGTAGCACTCACCAGCGCCGACGATCTGGCCTCACGTTTTCGGACGGCCTCAAACAGCCTGGATGAGATCGCCTATGGCGTCACCAGCCAATTGAAAGAGGGCGTCACAGCCATTAACAATCTGGCCGGACAAATCGCCAAGGTCAATGAGCAAATCTCGCGAGCTCAGGGATCTGGCCAAACGCCCAATGACTTGCTGGACCAGCGCGATCAGCTTATCAAGAACTTGAACCAATACGTTCAAACCACCAGTATTCCTGCCGACGACGGTTCGGTTAGTATTTTTTTAGCCGGTAGTCAGCCACTGGTGATAGGGGCCTCGGCATCGACGCTTGGCGTGGGGAAGGATGCTTTTTCCGACCCCTCAAAAACCAAACTTACCCTCCAGCGCGGCGGGGCATCCATCGTTGTGGAAGAGTCGATGCTGGGTGGCGGCCAGGTATCAGGACTGCTGAAATTTCAGAATACAGATTTGGTCGACGCCCGGAACTTGCTCGGACGCATGGCTTTGGCCATTGGTACGGCGGTCAACGACCAGCACAAACTCGGGGTTGATTTGAACGGCAACACAGGCAAAGACCTGTTCAGTCTTGGCGCGCTACCCGACGGACTTGCCTCACCGACCAACACAGGCACGGCGACCTTGAAGGTGACGGTTCAAACCACGCCCACATCAGGCTCGACGGCAATGGTCGCCTCAAACTATGAAGTCAGTTTTTCCAGTGCGAATGCGGGCAGCATCACACGCCTGTCGGACGGCAAGGTGACCGCTTTCACAAGCGTCCCTCCACTGCAGATCGACGGGTTAAATATTGCTATCAGCGCTGGCACACTGGCTGGGGGTGACCGTTTTCTGATTACACCCTTCAGTGCTGTTGCATCCAACCTTAAAACGGCCTTAACTTCGCCCACTGAACTCGCCATGTCAAGTCCGGTGGCGGCCAGCACCTACATAAGCAACAAGGGCACCCTGGTTGTCTCGAGCCTATCGGCCCTCACCATTGCCGATAAAAACAGCGACAAATACACCCTGACATTCACCAGTGCTACCACCTATGACCTGGTGGATTCCACGACATCCACCACCGTGTCCGCCGGAAATACATACATTCCCGGTCAGGCGATTGTTTATGCACCAACAACGACCCCTGGCTGGTCACTCGAACTCAACGGAACGCCCGTTGTGGGTGACAAAGTCGATGTGGGTGGCACGGGTAAAGTTCAAGCCAACACCAATCTAAAACTGAACGCTGGCAATGCTGAAGCCATGATGGCTTTGCGCGATGTGGTCATGTTTGAAGGTGCCGTATTGACCGATGGCTTCGCCAACATCATGTCCGACATCGGCGTCCGGGTTCAAAGTGCCACATCGACGGCCGCTGTCTCCGAGTCCATTGCGACCAGTATTGAAAAGGACCGCGCCAGTGTGGCGGGCGTCAATCTTGACGAAGAGGCCGCCAAACTGCTGCAGTACCAACAGGCCTATCAGGCCTCCGCCAAAATGTTGCAGATTGCTCAAAGTGTTTTTGACACCCTGATGCAGACTGTGGCCCGTTAGTTTTAGAGCGACCCCAAGAGGAGTAAATCATGCGACTGGGCTCAGCCAACACCTACGACAACGCGTTGCAAAACATCTACACGCGCCAATCAGACTTATCGACCCAACAGGGAAAGTTAACGTCTGGAAAAAACATCAACCGGGCCAGCGACGACCCGACCGGTGCTGCACAAGCTGAACGCGCTGCAACGCGCCTGGCGCGGGTCGCGACCGAACAACGTGCGCTGGGCGCCCAGAGCAGCGCCATCAGTTTGGCTGAATCCACACTGGGAGACGCCACCAACTTGATGCAAAGCATTCGTGAACTCGTTGTCAGTGCTGGCAATGGGGGGCTCAATGTGAGCGACCGAGCTTCCAAGGCCCAGGAAATGCAAAGTCTGCGGGACCAGTTGTTCAGTTTGGCAAACCGTCCTGACGCCAACGGTGTCCCCCTGTTTGGCGGACTGGGCAGCGACAGTACCCCCTTCACGGACACAGCGGGCACCGTGAGTTTCAACGGCATCGCAGGCCAGCGGAGCAGCACCGATGTTGCCGTACCCGGGGCGATGGACGGTCAGGCCGTCTGGATGAACGTGCGTTCCGGCAACGGCACTTTTGACGTCACGCCTACAACTAGCAACAAAGGCACTTTGTCGACTGATGCCGGGCAAGTGGTATCACCGGCAGCGCTGACGGGCCACAGCTACAGTGTGAATTTCAGCGTGGCGGCAGGTACGACAACCTACCAGGTTTTTGACGACACAATCGATCCCACTCATATTGGAGTACCTGCACCAGTAGCCCAACCCTATGTTGCAGGCTCAGCCATCCAATTTGACGGCATGTCGTTTGTCGCCAACGGCGCACCTGCCAATGGGGATGTTGTTCAACTCAGCAACAGTACTCAAAAAAATGTCTTCGAGATATTGGATACTGCGATTTCAGGTCTCAAAACCGCAGCGACCAGCAGCAGTGTGAGCCAGACTGTTTCGTTGGCACTCACCCAAATTGACGCCAGCATGAGCAATATCCAGGCCGCCAGAGGCCAAGCCGGCGAATGGTTGAACCGTGCTGACAACATTAACAGCGCACAAGACAAACGCACGCTGCAGTTGACCACCGACAAATCCCGCGTTGAAGACCTCGACATGGTCAAAGGCATCTCTGACTTCCAGAAAGCGCAAACCGGTTACCAGACGGCCTTGCAGTCCTACGGTCAAATCCAGAAACTATCCCTCTTCAACTACATCAGTTAAGACACCATGAGCCACACCGTTCTTGGCAGCGTTTCCTTCGGCTATCAACTACTGTGGGGCCCCTTGCGACAACTGCGCGGGGTGCAGTTATTCGTCGGTATCGACGACACCACACCGGTGGACTCGCAGCATTTTCTGGCGGCCATCGACGAGTTGTGGTCCGAGCAGGCACCTACCCTGTTGCTCTCCATCCAGTCCGCCAGGTTGCTGGGCGACATCCTGGACCACGCACCGGCCACCTGCCCCTGGATTGAGGTCAATGAGTCCCACCTGCGCGATAAGGCTATGGTGG
>NZ_JBAWYV010000125.1:0-9306 GCF_037143375.1 Rhodoferax sp.
CTTTCGCAAGCGAAGATATGAACTTTCAACATGCAGAGCGGGCCAAGCGTGCGGCAGAGTTGGTCATCGCCAACAAAGAACTGCAATTTCAAAATAAAGAGAAGGACATCAGAGCTCAAAAAGAAGCGTCACATGACCACTTTCTCACGACTCACCTACTTCACGAGCATGAGAGTTTGCAGGACCCCGGCCTGATGCCAACCTCAGAGTCGAACGCTGCCTTGGTGATGGATATAAACGGCTGCATCGTCGAGTGCACCTTGGCCGCCGCTGATTTGCTGGGGCGGATGGCTGAATCACTGGTAGGGCAGGACGTCAGTGTCGTGTTACCGGGCTTGCCTTTTTCACAGGAAACCCCCGGGTACAACCTGGCCTATGTGAGCATGAACCACGCCATGGATACCTGGAAAAAGAGCACGGCGCTGACCCCTAGCGGCGGGTCAATTGCGGTTGAAATCGTGCTTTACATCTTCAAGCGCGGAAGCAAATACTTCCTCGCTTTGTGCCTGCGTCGGCCCACCTTCAGTGCCACACTTGTCAAACTTCTGGGTTGATGAACCCAGGTTGAACGCATCGCACCCGCGACGTCTCGCTCAATGACCTGGGTGTATGTCGTAGCGCCTTGTTTATCTCAAAACTACTGAAACGCCACTTCCGCAAAACTTCTCAGCTTGCGGCTGTGTAATTGGTCGATACCTTGCTCACGCAGCAGTTCAATCGCCCGCATGCCGATGCGCAAATGCTGGTCAACCCGTTCGCGGTAAAAGTGGTTCGCCATGCCGGGCAGCTTGATCTCGCCGTGCAAAGGCTTGTCGCTTACGCAAAGCAAAGTGCCATAAGGCACCCGAAAGCGAAAACCGTTGGCGGCGATAGTGGCGCTTTCCATGTCCAGCGCCACGGCACGGCTCTGGCTGAAGCGACGTTGCGGGCCGTTGTCGGGCAGCAGTTCCCAATTGCGGTTGTCGGTGCTGGCCACGGTGCCGGTGCGCATGATGCGCTTGAGCTCCGGCCCTCTGAGCTGGGTGACATCGGACACCGCCGCTTCCAGCGCGACCTGAATTTCGGCCAGCGCCGGGATCGGCACCCACAGCGGCAACTCTTCGTCCAATACATGATCTTCGCGCACATAGCCGTGCGCCAGCACATAGTCACCCAGTTGCTGCGAGTTGCGCAGACCGGCACAGTGGCCCAGCATGATCCAGGCATGGGGGCGCAGCACGGCGATGTGGTCGGTGATGGTCTTGGCATTGGCCGGACCGACACCAATGTTGACCATGCTGATGCCGCTGTTGTCGGCGCGCACCAGGTGGTAACCGGGCATTTGCGGTAAGCGGGGCGGCACTTTGCCGAGTTCGTCGCCGGCCATCACCACAGTACCGACCCGGCGCGTCACCACGTTGCCGGGCTCCACAAAGGCGGTGTACTCGCTGTCGGGGTTGGCCATGGCTTCATGGCCCAGTCTCACAAATTCGTCAATGTAAAACTGGTAGTTGGTGAATAGCACAAAGTTCTGAAAATGCTCAGGGGCGGTGCCGGTGTAGTGGCGCAGTCGGTGCAGCGAATAATCCACGCGCGGTGCCGTGAACAGGGAGAGTGGCTGCGGCTCACCCGGGCGCGGCACATGGGTGCCATTGGAAATGCCGTCGTCCATAGCAGCCAGGTCGGGCAAATCAAACACATCGCGCATCAACTGGCGGCGCTCGGCGCTCAAGCTGCCCTCAATGTGGTCGTTTTCGGCGAAAGAGAAGTGCACTGGAATTGGCTGTGAGCTGGTCCCCACTTCCAGTTCAATCTCATGGTTTTCAAGCAGCAGGGTGAATTGCTCCAGGTAGTAGCGGGCATACAAATCCGGCCGCGTGAGCGTGGTCTCGAAACGCCCCGGACCCGCCACGAAGCCGTAGCTCAAACGGGCGCTGTGCAAAGAGTTCATCCGCGCCACGGTGTCGGTCTGCACCCTCACAAACGGGTAGCAGGCGCGCACATGGCCGGGCAGGGTATCGCCAGCCACAAAACGCTGCATGGCCTCGCGCAGGTGGGCGATGTTGGTGTCGTAAATCTCGCGTGCCTTTGCCAGCGCGGCGGCCGGGTCGGTGAAGCGGGCGGGGGCGATGAAGGCAGGTAAATAAGGCATGGCGTCATTGTCCATGGTCTGGCCCTTTCGCGAGCGACTTCAAAAACTGCCATACTGCCAGCCGTTTCAAAGTGTTGGGGCTGGCGCTGGTTCACGGCGTGTCACGGCGGTCGGTCCCGCCAAGGTTTAAGGAATCAGAGTCTATGTTGAAGTTCACTTGTTGTGATGCGGTCAGGCAGTTTTCCACCAGCGGGCAAGCCCAGGTCTTGAAGGGTATCGCCCGGGGTTATGAGCGCGAATGTTTGCGGGTGGACGCGCAAGGTCGGTTGGCAGCCACGCCGCACCCGGCCGATTTGGGGTCCAAGCTGACGCACCCCTGGATCACCACCGACTACGCCGAAGCGCTGCTTGAATTCATCACGCCACCCTCGCAAGACCCGGAATTTCCCCTTCAATTCTTGCGGGATATTCACCGCTACAGCGCCCAGCATCTGCACGGCGAATTCATCTGGGCCGGCTCCATGCCCTGCGTGCTGGGCGACGACAAGGACATCCCGATCGCCGACTATGGCAGCTCCAACGCGGCGCGCTTCAAAACCGTCTACCGCGAGGGTTTGGGCCTGCGCTATGGCCGACGCATGCAGACCATTGCCGGGGCGCACTACAACTGGTCTTTGCCTGACGATTTTTGGCAGGCGCTGCAGGGCTGCTGCGCGGGCACAGGCCCCTCCGAGGCGTTCGTCAGTGAACGTTATTTCGGTTTGATCCGCAATTTTTTACGTTTTGGGTGGCTCATTCCGTATTTGTTTGGCGCGTCCCCGGCGATTTGCGACTCGTTCCTGCAGGGCCGCAAGTCTGACTTGCTGGAACTGGCCCCGGGTACCCTTTATGGGCCCTACGCCACCAGTTTGCGCATGAGCGACATGGGCTACCAGAACCGGGCGCAGGCCCAACTGCACGTCAGCTTTAACTCGCTGACCGAGTACACCCAGGCACTTGAACAGGCCATCCGCACACCCGATCCGTTTTACGAAGAAATCGGCGTGCGCGACGGCGACCACTGGAAGCAACTCAACGCCAACCTGCTGCAGATCGAGAATGAGTTTTATGCCGGCATTCGCCCCAAGCGCATTGGCAAGCTGGGCGAGCGCCCGGCCAAGGCGCTGCAAACCTATGGCGTTGAATATGTCGAGATGCGCCTGTTTGACCTGAACCCGTTCATCGACATTGGCATTGCCCCAGAACAAAATACTTTTGCCGACGTGCTGCTGTTGATGTGCCTGTTTCGCGATAGCCCACCGATCACCACCCGCGAGCAAGGCGAAAACGACGAGAACAAAAACCGTATCGTCAACCGGGGTCGCCAGCCGGACCTGCATCTTCTGGTGCACAACCGCGAGCAGCCGTTTCGCCCGCTGGCGCATGAGTTGTTTGATGACATGGAGCCGTTTGCCGAAATGTTGGATGCCGCTTATGGGGGTCGCCGATATGCCGCCACGCTGCAAAGCCTGCGCCGTCGCATTGACGACCCGGACAGCACGCCCTCGGCGCAAGTGTTGCGCGCTACGCGGGAGGAGGGCGGATTTAGCAACTTTGCCCTGAAGATGGCCAAAAAGCACACCGACGGCTTGCGTGCGCAGCCGCTAAACGCCGCCGACAGCGCCCGTTTTGCAGCCAGCGTGGAAGCGTCTTTGCGCGAACACCAGCAACTTGATGCCGCTGATCAAGGCAGTTTTGAAGACTTCGTGGCGCGCTATTACGCTTGAATTAAATTGAAAAACGAACGAATTGCGCCGTTGCATCCATCAAACGGCTCATTTCGAGCTTCACGGCTGCCAGTTCGCGCCGGAGTCGGGCGATTTCGGCTTTGTCCGGGCTGAGGTTGGCGTCATTTGCCGGCGTACTTGGATTTTGCTGGTTCAGCTTGACCCAGGTGGCAAGCGTTTTTGGGGAAATGGCTTGCGCGCTAGCTGACTTGGAGCCTGAGCTTCCCGTCAGCAGCTGACTCACCGGGTCATGCTTGAATTCTTGTGTGTGCTTTGGTCGCGATTTTTGCATGGCCAATTATTCAACGAAGCCCCAAAAATCAGAGCCTATCGAGGTGTAAAGAATCGAATAACCGGGTAATTTCGCACAGTTTTTGCAGATTTTTTATCTCAACCGCACCTTAAAAGTGCGGCGGCAAGTCATCTCGCAGGTTACGCGGTGCGGCAATGCCCCCGTCAGTGCTGGACTGGCGCAGGTTGCCGATCTCCCGAATCAGCATGTCGATCTGCTGTTGCTGGCGCACCATGACGGCGTTCAATTGGTCCAGCAGGTCTTCGGTAAAACTGGCCTTGATTTCCAGATCGATCAGGCGCTGGTCGGTGTTGTTTGGGTGTTCCATGCCCACTATTGGACCTCAAACGATAATCACCTCATGAGTACTATCGAAAAAAAGGTGGCTAGCGCCGCCGCCAACATCCCTTCCAACACCAGTTTCGCAAGCCTGGCCTTGAACCCTGCCACCCTGGCCAACCTGGAACAACTGGGCTATCTGGAAATGACCCCGATTCAGGCGGCGGCTCTGCCGACCGCACTGGCTGGCAAAGACCTGATTGCGCAGGCCAAGACCGGCAGCGGCAAAACCGCCGCCTTCGCCCTGGCCCTGTTGACCAACCTGAACCCGCGCCGTTTTGCGGTGCAGGCGCTGGTGCTGTGCCCCACGCGTGAACTGGCCGATCAGGTCACGATCGAGATTCGCCGCCTGGCACGGGCGACCGACAACATCAAGGTCGTCACCTTGTGTGGTGGCGTGGCCTTGCGTGGCCAGCGCGCTTCGCTCGAGCAAGGCGCGCACATTGTGGTGGGTACGCCGGGCCGCATCATGGACCATCTGGAGCGCGAATATCTGAATCTGGAGGCTCTCAACACGCTGGTGCTGGACGAGGCCGACCGCATGCTCGACATGGGCTTTTTCGACGACATCGCCACGGTTACCAAGCAGTGCCCCAAAGAGCGTCAAACCCTGCTGTTTTCGGCCACTTACCCCGAAGGCATCGAGAAACTGGCCAAACAATTCATGCGTGACCCGGTGCAGGTCAAGGTTGAGTCGCAGCACACCGAGAGCCTGATTGAGCAACGCTTTTACGAAGTGACCCGCCACACCCGGCTGGCCACCGTGGCGCAGTTGCTGAACCACTTCCGCCCGGTCAGCACGCTGGCGTTTTGCAACACCAAGCAGCAGTGCAAAGACCTCGTCACCTTGCTGCAGGAGCAGGGCTTTAGCGCGCTGGCGCTGTACGGCGAGTTGGAGCAGCGTGAGCGCGACCAGGTGCTGGCACAGTTCTCCAACCGCAGTTGCTCGGTGCTGGTCGCGACCGACGTGGCCTCTCGTGGGCTGGACATCACACAGCTGGAGGCTGTGATCAACGTCGACATCACGCCCGATGCTGAAATCCACATTCACCGCATTGGCCGCACCGGTCGCGCCGGTGAGTCCGGTTTGGCGCTGAGCCTGGCCAGTATGAACGAGATGGGTTCGGTCGGCAAGATCGAGCAGTACCAGAAGCGCGAATCGGTCTGGCACAAGGTCGAAGAATTGCTCCCCACCGGCGACGGCCCGCTGCTGCCACCCATGGTGACGCTGCAAATTCTGGGGGGGCGCAAAGAGAAGATTCGCCCCGGCGACGTGCTGGGCGCCTTGACAGCAGATGCGGGCTACAGCCGCGAGCAAATCGGCAAGATCAATGTGACCGAGTTCACCACCTTCGTGGCGGTGAAGCGCGAGATTGCCAAAGAGGCCATGAACAAGCTTAACGCGGGCAAGGTCAAGGGCAAGAGCGTGCGGGTTCGACTTTTGTAATTTGTGTCAGGCAAACACCTACAAACAATGCAGCAGTTTGCTGACTTCATTTCTTGAGGTGGAGAGATACAGTTCATTCAAGCACCAAAGTTTACGCAAGGTGCTATGAACCCACTGGAGAATCCTCATGACTAACACCACACTTGCCGCTCTCAACCCCTTCAGCCTGATGATGGAACCAGAACGTGTGTTGCAAACCATGGAACGCTCGCAGCAACTGCGCGGCCTGCGCCGCCACAAACTGCGTCCTCTGGACAAACCCCTGATCCCGTTGACCAAAGCCGCCATGGACAGCCGAGCTGCCTTTGACGCCGAGATTGACGCGCAAGACATGCGCGACCAGCGCGGCGCTTATTTGTTGAACTGAGCCTGGGCAGCAGCCGCCCGCAGCTTGTCTTTCTTGCTCGGGCGATGGCCCTTGATGCCCCCGTTGGAGGTGTCAAAGAGGGAGCCAGCGGCTGACAACTCGGCCACCGTCGTGGTGTGCACCGGCTCAAAGCCTGCAACCACTTCCAGCGGCAAACTCAAGCCCTGGCGCTTCTCGATCAAACGGAAATGCGCCTCGGTGTCCACGCTGACAAAACTCACCGCCACGCCACTTTCGCCCGCGCGCCCGGTGCGCCCGATGCGGTGGATGTAGTCCACGGCCGAGCGCGGCAAATCAAAGTTCACCACCACCGGCAGTTGCGCAATATCCAGTCCGCGCGCCGCCACGTCGGTGGCAATAATCACTTTAAGACGCGAGGCCTTGAAGTCGGCCAGCACCTGCGTGCGTTTGCCCTGGCTTAACTCGCCATGAAATGGCTCGGCGTTGATGCGGGCCTTGCGCAGTTTGTCGGCAATCATCTCGGCGGCATGTTTGGTCGCTACAAACACCAGCACCCGGCTCCAGCGGTTCTCCGCCATCAGGTGGCGCAGCAACTGCGTGCGCCGCCCGGTATCGACCGCAATGGCACGCTGCACGATGTCCGGCACGCTCTCAAGCGCGGGAATGACCTCGACCCGCACCGGGTCGCGCAGCAGGGTATGCGCCAGCGCTTGCACGGCAGGGGGAAAGGTGGCCGAGAAAAACAGGTTTTGGCGCTGCTCTGGCAGCAAGCGCAGGATGCGCCCGAGTTCTTCGGCAAAGCCGAGGTCAAACAGGCGGTCGGCTTCGTCCAGCACCAGCGTCTGGACGCTGCCGATGCTGAGGGCATTTTTGTCGAGCAAATCCAGCAAGCGTCCAGGCGTGGCGACCACGATGTCGGTGCCGCCGCGCAAACGCATCATTTGCGGGTTGATGGAGACGCCACCAAACACAATCGAGACTTTCACCGCGCGCGGCATGTGCTCGGCCAGCTTGCGAATCTCTTCACCAACCTGGGCGCAGAGTTCGCGGGTCGGCACCAAAATCAGTGCGGAGACGCGCCTTGGGCTTTCAAACGCCGTAGCGTCGAGCTGCTGTAGCAAGGGCAACACAAAAGCCGCCGTCTTGCCGGAACCGGTTTGGGCCGAGCCCAGCACGTCACGACCCTGCAATGCCGCAGGAATGGCCGCCGCCTGGATCGGCGTCGGTGCCAGATAGGCTTTGGCGCTGACGGCGCGCAGGAGGGAGGGGATCAGGCCCAGAGAAGAAAATGGCATAGAGTGCGCTTGGTTGGGTGGGGCCGGCAGAGAGGGCAGGCATCGATTTTAAGCGTTCTGGCGTTCAGACAGAACCGGCCGATAATCGAGGGCTTGGGAATCAGTCCCGCAAATTCCTAAAGGTTATTGTGAAAAAAACGTTCAAATTAAATATCGAAGGCAAAAACCGTGACCGTGTGCTCGAAGCCACCAAGCACGAAATCCGTAAATACGTCAAACGCCAGCGCCGCGTGCCGCTGCCGGAAGGCGTCGACTTCTGGGACTTTGACTGCAAGTTCGGCACCACCGAAGAAAACGCCGTCGTGATTCATTTCGCCACCATCACTGAACTGATCGACGCCGTGGCCAAAGAGGGCGGCGAGCAGTTTTACCTGGAGCTGCTGGCCAAAACCGGCCATCGCACCGCACGGCCAGCAGGCGCTGGCGAAGCCGAGCAGGATTTGTCATAAATTCTGGTTTTAAGCCATGACGTTGTTGCCTTGGGTCAACCGTTTTCCCGTCGGCCTTTTTGCCGTGCCGGTGGGGTTTTTGGCGCTGGCCGGGACATGGCGCCGCACACAGGGTTTTGGCTGGACGCTGGCGCTGCCGGTGGCCAATGCCCTTGCCAGTATCGGCGTACTGATGCTGGCGGTGTTGTTGCTGCTTTTCGCCCTAAAGTGTTTGCGCCATCCGCGCATCATTGCCGCTGAATTCACGCACCCGCTGATGGGCTCCATGATGGGGCTGATACCCTTGTCACTGCTGCTCTGCACCATCTTCTTTGGTGAGCCCAATCACAGCGGCTGGCTCCTGTTTACCTTGCTGACCCTGACGCTGCAAGGCGTGATTGCCGTTCGCGTGGTGGCGTCACTCTCCAATGGCAGCTTTCCGGCTTCGGCGGTCTCTCCCGCTTTGTATGTGCCGCCGCTGGCGGGTGGTCTCGTCGGCAGCATGGCCTTGAGCACGCTGGGGTATCCGGGTTGGGCAGCGCTGCTGTTCGGCATGGGTTTGGTGAGTTGGGCCTTGCTGGAGGTGCGCGTGCTGAACCGCCTGTTTGAGGGCGCCCTGCCCGAAGCCTTGCGGCCCACGATTGGGCTGGAATTGGCGCCCGCATCCATTGCCACCTTGGCCGTCGCCACTTTGTGGCCGCAACTACCGGGCGATGTTCTGATCATTGGACTGGGCATCGCCGCCGGACCGGTGGTAACGGTTCTGGCGCGCTACAAATGGTGGGGGCATCTGCCGTTTTCCATTGGTTTCTGGTCGTTCTCGTTCCCCCTGGCCTCACTCGCCACTGTCATCATAGAAATCGTCCGTCGGGGTGACTGGCCTCCGATGGTGGGCGGCGTGGCATTGGGCGGTGCCTCGGCGCTGATTGCGTTTCTGAGCATCAGAACGTTGGGGCTGATGCTGAAAAACAAACTGCTCCCGCCGCCACTTCCCAGTAACTAATTGCCGTTTTTTATCGCTGGCACCAGCGGCGGAGCCCGTTCACCGCGGAGGGATGCCCAAGTGCTGAGATAATCGCTGGGTTTTCTAAAATTAATTGGAGTTATTTCATGGCCAAGAACATTCGTACCGAAGCAGACCGCCTCGCCACCCCCCGCCCTGCAGCACCAAGAGGCGTTTGCTACACCGCCCCTCACGGTCAATTGCGCAGTCTGGAACGTGGCGCTGCCACCAACAACAAGAAAAACCCCGGCAAGCGTTGCAAAAAGGGTGGTTAATAAAAAAGGGCGGTAATACCGCCCTTTTGCATGGTGCGCCCGGTTGGGCGCATTTTTTTTGG
>NZ_JBAWYV010000126.1:0-9279 GCF_037143375.1 Rhodoferax sp.
GCGTGTAGGTTTGCACCACGTCGTCGGGCAGCATCGTGACTTTGTAGCCCGGCATGTAAACGGTAGACAAGCGGTTGCGGCCCACCACGTCAATCGCGCTGCCGGGTTGAATCGCCAGGCCGGGCGCGGCAATGTGAATGCCGACCACCACCGTGCCGGTGCCCAGGCCCTGCACCGAGAGCGCATCGTCAATCTCGGTGGTGGCCGAATCATCAATCGAGAACGCGCGGGCGGTGGACAGCGGCAACTCGTCTTTGATGAGCGGTGCTTCCAGTTTGGGGAAACCGGTGCCCTTGGGAAAGTTCTCCAGCAAAAACCGGCGCCAGTGGAACTGGTAAGGCGAATCAATCGCCCCGGCCTTGATCAGCAACTCCAGCGGACCCAGGTGCGTGGCGCGCGAGGCTTCGACCACCGCTTTGTACTCCGCCGCATTTTTGTCGGGCTTGAACAGGATTTTGTAGAGCTGGTCGCGAATGGCCTGTGGGCAAACGCCTGCGCTCAGGTCTTTTACCCATTGCTCAGTTTGCAGGGCGATTTGTTTCTTTTTCTCGATCGCAGCCAAGGCCAGCGCGATGATGTCGGCCGGCGCCTTGCGAAAGCGCCCTTTGCCCGCGCGGCGAAAGTAATGCGGCGACTCAAACAGGCGCACCAACGTGCCCGCCTGCTGCTCCAGCGTGGCATTGGCACTGAAATATTCGCGCGCCAGGTCGGCAAAGCCGAACTCGTCTTCGGGCGAAAACTCCCACGCCAACTCCAGTTCAATGGATTGGCTGATGGCTTGCGCCGACGCGATCAGCGCGGCTGGGGATGGTTTCTCAAATTTGAGCAAGTAGTTGGCCGCCTTGACCTTGACCCGCTTGCCACTGTCCAACTCCACCTGTGCAGAGGATTCCGCCTCTGACAGCACCCGACCGGCCATGAATTTTCCGGCTTCTTCAAACAATAAAAACATGAGGCGCATTGTCTCTGCAAAAGGGGGTGGCGCGAAACGCAATAGGTACTCGCAGCGCTACATGAATCGACCTTTTTTAATCCAATCCTCAGTTTTTTTGATGGTTAGCCGATAGCGGGCACAGTTAAACGGCTCAAGGTTCTGCAGCTCTTTGCGCAAAAGCGCCTGAAAAGTATCTCGATCCGACTCGGGGAGCGCCAGAGCTGCGCCAGCCTCAATAACGGTTGCGTTTTCAGTCACTACCTGTCGAATTACATCGCCTAAATACTCACGATACCGGGCTCGGAATGGGTCCGGTAAGCCCATTGACTCCAGTATCACCTTGTACTTGTCGATTGATCGGCGGTATGTCCACTCAAATAACTCCACTGCCAGAGTGACATCCAGTCGTTCATACACGCCGGTCACGGCGATGGCATAGTCTTCCTGCTCGACATCAAGGAACGAAAGTGGCGCGCAATTGGACAACATCAAGGAGAGGTTTGCGCAAAGTCGGCTTGTGCGTTTGTTGCCGTCTTCAAACGGTTGAAGGTAGGCAATATTGGCCCAAAGAAAAAATGCTGACTCCACCGGGTTCTTGATCTGCCTTGCCTTCTCAACAACAAGCCCAAGCATCTCCGCCAGAAGCGTCGGAACCTGTGTTGGCAAGTAAACCGAGTTCGTGATGTTGACCACTGTGCTGCGAATGGCCCCAACGGAATCCGGGTTTTCAAGCAGGCCTTGCATCAGCAGACTCTGAATGTTGCGCACCACGGGAACGGTGATTCCATACTCAGGAACCGCATCGACCATGAACTCAATTGCTTCTTTGTGGTTCAAGAGCATGGTGGCCTCCAAGTCGTCGCCAGTTGAGCGGCCCTTGGCAAAAAGTTGCTGGGTATCGAGCAGGCTTTTGCGGTTACCTTCCAGTCGTGATGAATGCCAGGATAAATCAATCAGCAATTGCTCCAGCACCTTGCGTGCATAGGTACTTGCTGGCTGCTGGCCTTGGGCGCGGCCAGTCGCGAATAATGCTTCAGCCAAGTGCGGCGGTAGCAACGACGATTGATTAGGCGTGTAGCCGTCCACAAAATACCGTTGGTATGCAACGGGGGTCCGCGTGCCAATGGGCGCCATTAATTTGGCGCGCAGTTCAAGCGCCTTTGGGCTCCACGGGGGCGATGCCGTCCCATTTGATTGAGGGGTGATTGGGCTCGCCTGCGTCGGCGTGGCGGGGTGCGTGGTGGGCGCTGCAATTCTGTAGCTTGTCGCAGGGCCCGATCCCTCACGCAAAATTGCGCCATTAGAAACCAGCGTGGTCAAGTAGCGGTTAACGGTTGGGCGCTTTTCCCCCATTTGCGTGGTGATGTCGTTGGCGCCAGCAGACCCGAGTCCTTGATTTGCACGGCCTTTCAAATAGGCCAGAATATTTGACTGGAGTTGTTTTTTAGCCATGATTACCTTCTCATTAATCACATCAAAATATGCATCGAATCATTAATCCTATCATTTGAGTCGATCGTCGATGCTTGTTGAGTTGAATAGCAGTTGGGCGCCATCGAGCTTGGAAGCTCGCTCGTCAAAGGTCAGCAAAGGCCCCTGACCAGCTTGACTGACCAAAGCCAGGTGCAGACAGTCGGCAAAGTCGGGTGCGCCCGCCTGTTTGTAGCGCCAAAGGGCCTGTTCCAACGCCGGTTCGGTCTGGAACTCAAGTTCAGTCACGCTCAGGAGCGCGTCCAGGGCGGCTGTGACCGAAGGCTTGTCAAAGCGATAGCGGCACCGGAGCACCCACTCGGTCTCCAGCATGACGGTGACCGTGACAAACAAGCGCTCGCTATTGTTCGCTGTGGACTCAAGCAAGCGGGCAACGATGGCACTTTGCTTTTTATCGTCGTCAGTAAGCCAGCGAACCAGGATGTTGGTGTCCAGCGCCGCCATTAAGCCGAGCCCATGCTCATGTCAGAAATGGAAACCGCCGTGCCAGACGTCGGTTTAAGCATGCCCTTGAGGGTCTGCAAGGACTTGGTCTTGGCACGCAACACCACGGTTCCATCGGGCATGGGGGTGAATGTCAGCCGGTCCTTGGGGCTGATGGACAAAGCCCGCCTGATATCGACGGGGATCGTGATTTGCCCCTTGCTTGTGAGCGTGGCTTCCGACATGTTAGCTCCTTACATTAATGTGAATAGTAAGGATTTTGTGTGGCAAGGTCAAGAAACATTCCTTGGTGACGCCAGCCTCAAAAACGCCAGCACAGTCGGCAAATGCACCTCGAAGTCGCTCAGCGCGTGGTCGCTGCCTTCTAAAAGACGAATCTGAGCGCCTTGGTAACGCTCAAACATCTCGCGCCAGTCCAGCACCTCGTCGCCTTGGGCGATGACGGCAAGGCAGTGCTCTGGATGCGCGATGGCGGGCAGGGTCAGGTCGCGCAGTTCTTGCACAAACTCAGGTTTGAAGAAAAAGTGCTCCTGGGGGTCATGCCAGCTGGTTTGCTCGCCGATGTACTTGGCCAGATCCCGCGCCGGGTTGACCGCCGGGTTGAACAGCACCGCCTGGCAGCCGGTTTGCTCTGCAACCTGTGAGGCGTAAAACCCGCCCAGGGATGAGCCGATCACCGCCATCGAGGCACGCGGCCAGTGCTGGATGCCTTTTGTCAACATGGCCATGGCTTCTTTGGGCGATGGCGGTAATTGCGGGCACCACCAGTGGATGTCCGGGTGCTTCTCCGCCATGAGTTGCGCCATGACGCGGGCTTTGGCCGACTGCGGCGAGGATCGGAAACCGTGGAGGTAGAGGAGGTGGGTGAGGGCTTGCTGGGGAAGTGAGGATGACATTCGTTGGATCATAGGTTGGGAAAACAGCTTGGTATATCAAGGGCGCGCGTCTTGGGCGGACCACTCGCGGGATAATCCCTCCCCTATGGCGCAAAAATTTGGAAACATTCACCCGTGGCAGCGTATCGCGCCCTGGTTTCGCGGCTTTGACGGGCTGCTGGCTTTTGCCGTGTTGTTGCTCGCCTGCGCCGGGTTGATGACCATGTACTCCTCCGGCTTCGACCACGGCACCCGGTTCGAGGACCATGGCCGCAACATGCTGCTGGCCGGGGCGATCCTGTTTTTTGTGGCGCAAATTCCCCCGCAGCGCTTGATGTCCCTGGCTGTGCCGCTTTATGTGGTGGGCGTGACTTTGTTGCTGGCGGTGGCGGTGATGGGCGTCACCAAAAAGGGGGCGACACGCTGGCTCAATGTCGGCATTATCATCCAGCCCAGCGAAATTCTCAAAATTGCCGTACCGCTGATGCTGTCCTGGTGGTTCCAGAAGCGCGAAGGCCAGTTGCGCCCGCTCGATTTTGTGGTGGCGGGGGGGTTGTTGGCGGTGCCGATTGGGTTGATCGTCAAGCAGCCCGATCTTGGGACCGCGATTTTGGTGTTGTCGGCCGGTATGTCGGTCATCTTTTTTGCCGGCCTGTCCTGGAAACTGCTGTTGCCGCCGCTGTTGATTGGCTTGGTGGGCGTGGCGTTGGTGGTGGGGTTTGAGCCGCAGTTGTGCGCCGATGGCGTGCGCTGGCCGGTGCTGCACGACTACCAGCAGCAGCGCATTTGCACGCTGCTCGACCCGTCGCGCGACCCGTTGGGCAAAGGTTTTCACATCATTCAGGGCATGATTGCCATTGGCTCTGGCGGCTTTTGGGGCAAGGGTTTCATGCAGGGCACGCAAACCCACCTGGAGTTCATCCCCGAGCGCACCACCGACTTTATTTTTGCGGCATTTTCTGAGGAGTTTGGCTTGATCGGCAACCTGCTGCTGATTGCCGGTTTTATCTTTCTGGTGTTGCGCGGCCTGGCCATCGCGCTGGAGGCACCCACGCTGTTTTCCCGCTTGCTGGCGGGCAGCATCACCCTGATCTTTTTTACCTACGCCTTCGTCAACATGGGCATGGTCAGTGGCATTTTGCCGGTGGTGGGCGTGCCCTTGCCCTTCATCAGCTACGGCGGCACGGCCATGGTCACGCTCGGCATGGGGTTGGGCATTTTGATGTCGATTGCCAAGTCAAAGCGGCTGGTGCAGTCCTGATCAAGCGCGGTGGTCGCGCAAGAACTTCACCAGTTCTTCGGGCGGCTGGGGTTTGCAAAAGAAGTAGCCCTGCACTTCATTGCAGCCCTGCTCGCGCAGCAGGGTTAACTGGGCTTCGGTTTCGACGCCCTCGGCAATGGTGCCAATGCCCAGACTGCGCGCCATGTTGATGATGGCGCTGACGATGGCTCGGTCTTCAGGGTCCTCGGTGATGTCCCGTACAAACGACTGGTCAATCTTGAGCTGGTAGGCCTGAAAACGCTTGAGGTAGCTCAGCGAGGAGTAGCCGGTGCCAAAGTCGTCAATCGAAATGCGCACGCCCTGTTGGTGCAGTCGCTCCAGCATCGCAATCGCGCCCAGCGGGTCGTGCAGCGCCACGCCCTCGGTGAGTTCCAGTGCCAGGTAGTGCGGCGGCAGTTGCACATCGGACAACACTTGTGCCACCAGCGCCGGCAGGTCGGGGTGGCGAAACTGCACCGCCGAGAGGTTGACCGACATCGTCATGGGCGCCAAGCCCTGGTCCAGCCACTGCTTGGCCTGAAGGGCCGCCGTGCGCAGCACCCATTCGCCGATGAGGTGGATCTGACCGCTGGTTTCGGCAATCGGAATAAATTCGGCCGGCGAAACAGCGCCCAGTTCGGGGTGATGCCAGCGCAATAGGGCTTCCACTCCCACGATCTGGCCGGTGATGAGCGACAACTGGGGCTGGTAGTGCAGGCTCAATTGACCACGCTCCAGGGCGCGGCGCAGAGCGTTTTCAAGAAGCAGCGAACGGGATGCGTGTACCTGCATTTCGGTGGTGAAAAACTGGTAGCCGTTGCGCCCGCTTTGTTTGGCGCGGTACATGGCGATGTCGGCGTGTTTGGTCAGGGTGTCCAGGTCGGTGCCGTCCCGCGGGAACTGGGCAATGCCCATTGAGGGGGTCACGGTCAACTCGTGCTGCTCGATTTGGACCGGTTGGCTGATGGTCTGCAATAGCTTTTCGGCCACGCGGGCCGCCCCGTCACCCGTGGTGTTTGGCAGCAGCAGGATGAATTCATCACCGCCCTGGCGGGCCACCGTATCTTGCTCGCGCATCACAGCCTGCATGCGCCCGGCCAGCACCACCAGCAGTTCGTCGCCGATCCGGTGCCCCAGGGTGTCGTTGACGTTTTTGAAGTGATCAAGGTCCAGAAACATCAAGGCCAGCGTTTCTTGCCGCCGGGTCGCTTCCGCCAGGGCATGGCGGATGCGGTCGTTCAGCAGGGCGCGGTTGGGCAGGCTGGTGAGGGCGTCGAAGTAGGCCAGTTGCTGAACATCCTGCTCGGCCTGCTTGCGCTCGGTGATGTCGCGCGAGATCACGATGAAGCGAGGCGCCTCGCCTTCGTTGACGGGTTTGGTGGCGACCGAGAGTTCGAACCAGTGTTTTTTCCCGTCCAGCAGCAGCACAAATTGCTGACCTCGGGTCAGGCCGGTTTGGTGGGCCTGCTGTAACGCTTGCAGCACGGTGTTGGCCGCTGCAGCGGGGAGCACCTGCAGTACCGTCTTGCCCAGCAGGTCATGAATCGGAGCGGCCAGCAATTCGGATTGCGGCGTGTGGCAGTAAAGGTAGCTGCCGTTCAAGTCCATCTCAAACAAGAGATCAGGGATCGCATCCAGTGTGGCCGCCAGTTGCAGTTTGGATTCCCTGATGTCGGCGGTGCGTGCGATGACTTGGGCCTCAAGGTCGATCTTGTGGACGCGTTGCTCCGTCAGGAGTTTGGTCAAATAGGCCAATAGCGCTGAAAAAAGCAGTCCCATCAGCAGTCTTGCGGAAACCCGAAGCGGGTTGCCCCAACCTTGGTGCGGCGCCACGCTCAGCGTCCAGGTACCGTTGGGGACGACTAATTCACCTTCTGCCGGGTCAACCAGGGCTTCGGTTTGTGATTCATGGATGATTTGCCGCAAGCCCGTGGCCGGGTGAATGCGCCACAGCTTGTAGTCGAGCCCGCGTTGCACGAGTTTGGGTAATTGGGCTGATTCCAGCACCTGCGGAAAGCGCAGCACCACGTTGGCAAAACCCCAGAATTCGCTTTTGCCCTCGGCGCCGTCCAGAAAAATGGGCAACCTGGCGGCCGCACCCAAGCCCCCTTGGATCAGCTCAAACGGACCGGCCAGGGTGAGTTTCCCGCTGTCCCGCGCCAGGCGCGCTTCGTTGCTCATGGACGGGTCTTTCAGGAGGTCAAGACCAATCGCTTTTTCATTGCCCGCCAACGGGAAGGCGTTGCTGATGGTGCCACCGGGCGCCAGAATCAGGACTGAAACGCCGGGGTAAAACGGCAGCATTCGGGTCGCGACTTCATTGAAGTGGTCGACCTTGCCATGGCCTTGGTGCACCACGGCGGCCAGGGCGTAAGTGGCCGACAGGGCACGGTCCACATTTTCTTTGGTGGCGCGGGCGTGGTCCTGGGCCAATCCGAACGCATCGGCCCGGTCTTTTCAAGGTGCTTGCGCTCCCAATGCCAAATCATCGCGATGCTGGCCAGAGCGGTGACTAAAAATACGAGTGCGGCCACCCGCAAGGGCTTGGGCAGATGGCGAGGTACGAGTGGATTCTTCAGCATGAACAGCCGGGGCTTGGGACGACTTAAACCATGATTATCAATGCTCCACCTAAAATAACGCCATGATTTCACGCGAACCTACTCTTGAACGCTTGGCCATCGCCAAGTCCCTGCTGCTCACGCCGTTTGGATTGGATGAATCTCATCTGACCCGTGCCTTGAATGAAATCAAGGCGCAGAAGATCGATGAGGCTGACTTGTATTTCCAGTACACCCGAAGCGAGGGCTGGAGCCTGGAAGAAGGCATCGTCAAAACCGGCTCATTCAGCATCGATCAAGGCGTGGGTGTGCGTGCGGTGAGTGGCGAAAAAACCGCCTTTGCCTACTCGGATGACATCTCTGAAGCCTCGTTGCTCGATGCCGCCCGAACTGTTCGGTCTATTTCGTCTGTAGCCCAGGCGGGACGTGCGAAGGTAGCTACTAAAAAAATAGCGTCTGGTCGGTCGTTGTACCGCGGGCTGGACCCGATTGCCTCGATGGACAGCACGGCCAAGGTCAAGTTACTGGAAAAAGTCGAGGGCCTGGCCCGGGCCAAAGACCCGCGTGTGGCGCAAGTCATGGCCGGTCTGGCCGCTGAATACGATGTGGTGATGGTGGCGCGCGCCGATGGCACGCTGGCCGCCGATGTGCGCCCTTTGGTGCGTCTGAGCGTGACCGTGATCGCCGAGCAAAAAGGCCGTCGCGAAGTGGGCTCGGCGGGTGGCGGTGGCCGTTTTGGCCTCGCGTATTTTGACGACACCATCATCAATCAATATGTGGACGAGGCGGTGAAAGCCGCGCTGACTAATCTTGAAGCGCGTCCGGCGCCGGCGGGTGAAATGACCGTGGTGCTTGGGCCAGGGTGGCCTGGTATCTTGCTGCATGAAGCCATTGGCCACGGGCTGGAGGGGGACTTCAACCGCAAGGGCTCCAGTGCGTTTGCCGGTCGCGTCGGGCAGCGCGTGGCGGCCAAGGGCGTCACGGTGCTGGATGACGGCACCTTGCCGGACCGTCGTGGCTCGCTCAATGTGGATGACGAAGGCAACACCAGCCAGCGCAATGTGCTGATCGAGGACGGCATTCTCAAGGGCTACATCCAGGACGCCATGAATGCGCGTCTGATGGGTGTCAAGCCCACCGGCAATGGCCGGCGCGAAAGCTATGCCAGCATCCCCATGCCGCGCATGACCAATACTTATATGCTCGCGGGTGACAAGTCCCCCGAAGAAATCGTCGCCAGCATCAAAAAGGGCCTGTACGCCACCAACTTTGGCGGTGGGCAGGTGGACATCACCTCGGGCAAGTTTGTGTTCTCGGCCAGCCAGGCCTATTGGGTCGAAAACGGCAAGATCATGTACCCGGTCAAGGGCGCCACCATTGTCGGCAGCGGCCCGGAGTGCCTGAAGCGCGTCAGCATGATCGGCAACGACCTGAAGCTCGACAGCGGCGTGGGCACCTGCGGCAAAGAAGGTCAGAGCGTGCCGGTGGGCGTGGGTCAGCCGACCTTGCGCATCGATGGCCTGACGGTCGGCGGCACGGCGTAATTCCATTTCCAGATCAATACGATATGTCGTTGCTTCGCCTTGCCGTGCTAAAGCACTGTCTGCGGCTTTGCGCCTAATCTCCTATCGATCTGGAAACGGAGTAAGGTTTTTTCAAGTTTGACTGTGCTACATTCAAAGCCATGAAAACAGCCCGTTTTTACTTTAGCTA
>NZ_JBAWYV010000127.1:0-9223 GCF_037143375.1 Rhodoferax sp.
TGATGTATGTGTGGTGCAACACCCGTGCGCCGGGCACCGTCATCGTCAACCCGCGTACCGACCGCATTCGTGAGATGGTGGTGGAGTCGGGCGCCAAGAACCTGAACCGCTGGCTGGACTACGAGCGCGATATTCGGGCCGATTTCGTCAAGGCTTTTGGCGAGCCCCCCGGCGCCTTGCTCGGCATCGGCATCATGACCGATACCGACAACACCCGCACTACCACGCAAGCCTGGTACGGCCAGCTCAAACTGGCGTCAGTCAAGTAGATGGCGGATGTATTACAGGGGTCAGATTCCAATTAAATCTGGGTAATTGGCTCACCTTTTAAGTACAGGGTATCTGGCGATAAATCTATATCGTCAGTCCAGACAACTGTGCCATGTTGTACATGGGCACGTTCAAACAATGCATCTATCTTCAACGCGGAAAATGCGGGGTAGTCGAGATAGGGCTTCATGTCAAAGCGGCGTAGTTCGCCGGTCTCAAATTCGGCTTGGAGACAGAATCCGGGTAAAGTCACAACGCTAACAACATCTGGGCTCATAGGTGCACCTCTCAACGCAGGGGATCAATCTTGAATGGCGTTTGACCGGTACTTGCCAAATGCCAATCTGCCATCAACTCATCCTGATGTAACTCAATCCAGGCTTGTACCAACTTCATCTGTCGTGATGGAAGGCTCCCTTCAATCACATCGCCGCTCGGAATGGCCAGCACGGTTTTGAAATCGTTGTAGCGGATATGGATGTGCGGCAAATGATGTTTTTGAGTATCCAATGCATACATCGCGACCAATATTCCATAAAACATGCTGATGGTGGGCATAGCTTGGTTTCTCATATGAATGTTTTTCAAGTCTAGCATTGCAGCCACGAATACGATATTTATGGTGCTAAATGCTCTGGGGTTCAAGCTGACGCTGCAGCCGGTATAGGCCCCATAAGTACTGCAAAATTAATAGCTGCTTACGCAAGTAGAACAAGGGCTAGAGCCCTATTTCACGTATAACGCTTGCTGCGCAGGTTGTTCTTCATTTCACGCAACAGGGGTTGCAAGGTGTCGCCGCCAATGCGCAAAGCGACGCAGGTGGCGAGGATGTCGATGATCATCAAATGCAGCAGGCGCGACACCATCGGGCTGTAGCGGTCGAAGCCTTCGGGGTGGTCGGCGGCCAGGTGAATGTCGCCCGCCGTTGCCAGAGGCGAGCCACTGGCAGTCAGGACGATGGTGGTGGCGCCGTTTTTACGGGCGATGTCGCAGGCGTCCATCAGGTCGCGGGTGCGGCCCGAGTTGGAGATCACCACCACGCAGTCGCCCGGCCTCAAGAGTGACGCGCTCATGACCTGCATGTGGCCGTCGCTGTAGGCAATGGTGTGTACGCCCAACCTGAAAAACTTGTGCTGGGCATCTTGTGCCACCACGCCGGAGTTGCCCACGCCGTAAAACTCGATACGTTTGCCGTCGTTATAGGCCAGCACCAGGGCGGTGACGGCTTTCTCGATGGCGGCGGTGCTGGCGTCGTTGCGGTATTTCAGAAATGCCGCCACGGTGTTGTCGATGACCTTGACCATGATGTCGCTGGTCTTGTCGTCCACATCGACGCTGCGGTGAATAAAAGGCACGCCCTCGCTCACGCTGCCCGCCAGTTTGAGCTTGAAATCCGACAAGCCGTCGTAACCCACGCTGCGGCAAAACCGCACCACCGTGGGTTTGCTGACATGGGCACGGTCGGCCAGTTCGGTGATGGGCTGCTTGGCAAAGCTGCGCGGGTCGCTCAGCACGAGCTTGGCCACGCGTTGCTCAGCAGGGGCCAGCGAGGGCAGGGCGGCTTTGATTCGGTCAAGCATTTATTTCAATTCTTTGTGGGACAGGCCGCCGTACTGCAAGTGCAAGCTCTGTCCTCAACCATTTAGGATTCCTCAGCCCAGCAAAAACCATCGCGGGCAATCATGGCGCTGGAGGCACTCGGGCCCCAGGTGCCGGCGGCGTAAAGGCGCGGGCCTTGCATGTCGTTTTTCCAGTGCTCCAGAATTGGCTCAACCCAGCGCCAGGCTTCAAATTGCTCGTCGCTGCGCACGAACAGGTTGAGGCGGCCGTCGATCACGTCGAGCAGCAGGCGCTCGTAGGCGCCCACGCGTTCCAGGCCAAAGCGCTTGTCAAAGTCCAAATCAAGTTGCACCGGGGCCAGCGTTTGGCTGGCGGTCTGGGCGCCCTGACGGTTGTTTTGGCCTTGCGCCAGCAGGTGCAACTCCAGCCCGTCTTTGGGTTGCAGGTTGATCACCAAGCGATTGGCCATGCCAATTTGCGAGTTAAAAATGGCGTGCGGCGTCGGCCGGAAATTCACCACAATGCGGGCATCGCGACCGGCCAGACGTTTGCCGGTGCGGATGTAAAACGGCACGCCAGCCCAACGCCAGTTGGATATTTCAGTGCGCAGGGCGACAAAGGTTTCGGTGTGGCTTTCAGGGTCAACCCCGGCTTCTTCGCGGTAGGCAGCAACCGGGGTGCCGTTGATGGTGCCGGCCGAATACTGGCCGCGAATCACGTCTTGAGACAGCGATTCAGCCGTCCAGGGCTTGAGCGAGCGCAGTACCTTGAGCTTTTCGTCGCGAATCGCATCGGCGTGCGAGTTGATGGGCGGCTCCATGCCGATGGCGCACAGCAGTTGCAGCGCGTGGTTTTGCACCATGTCGCGCATCGCACCCGTGGTCTCGTAAAACGCGCCGCGTTTTTCAACGCCCAGGTCTTCGGCGATGGTGATCTGGATATTGGCAATGTGCTCGCGGCGCCACAGGGGTTCAAACAAGGCGTTTCCAAAGCGCAGTGCAAACAG
Organism: Rhodoferax sp.; assembly: GCF_037143375.1. Taxonomy (GTDB): domain Bacteria; phylum Pseudomonadota; class Gammaproteobacteria; order Burkholderiales; family Burkholderiaceae_C; genus Rhodoferax. The sequence goes on from NZ_JBAWYV010000127.1 coordinate 2,837, forward strand.
GTTTTGCACGGCCGGTTTTCCCAGGTAGTGGTCGATCCGGAAAATCTGGTTTTCACCAAAAATCTTGCGCACGGTCTCGTTGATGGCCCGGTTGCTTTCCAGGTCGTGGCCCAGCGGTTTCTCAAGCACCACACGGGTATTCGGGGTGTTGAGCCCGGCCACGGCAAGTTGCTCGCAGACGGTGGTAAACAGACTGGGGGCGGTGGCCACGTACATCACCACGGTGTCGGCATGGCGCAGGGAAAGTGATTCGGCCAGCGTGGCGTAGTCGTCGGGCTTGGATAAATCCATGCGGACATATTCAAGCAGGGCGGCAAAGCTGTTGAACTCTTCCACGCTGGGTCGTTTGTCCAATTCGACGTTAACGAATTTGGCGCAGATCTGGGCGCGGTATTGCGCGTCGCTCAGGTCTTCGCGGCCCACGCCGATGATGCGGCCGTCAGCGGGCAGTGTGCCGTGGCGAAAAGCCTGAAACAAAGCAGGCATTAATTTGCGCCAGGCCAGGTCGCCAGTGCCGCCAAACAAAACAAGGTCAAAGCTCATGATTTAAAGTTACATAAAATACGAGCTAGTAATGTAACTTTGTTTCACAGATAATTCAAGATTGCTTTAAATCAGTTTCCTATCGTTAACCCTACTTCATACTTTGAGCCCCACTAATATGAATCAACTCGACGCACTCAAACAATTCACCACCGTGGTGGCCGACACCGGCGACTTCAAGCAGATTGATGTTTACCGGCCGCAAGACGCCACCACCAACCCGTCGCTGATCTTGAAGGCGGTGCAAAAGCCCGACTACCAATCGCTGCTGCAAGAAACTGTGGACCAGTTCCGGGGGCGGCCGCTCGACGAGATCATGGACCGCTTGCTGGTGCGTTTTGGCTGCGAGATTTTGTCGATCATTCCGGGTCGCGTCTCGACCGAGGTGGATGCGCGCCTGAGCTTTGATACCAACGCCACCGTGGCACGGGGCGAGCGCCTGATTGAGTTGTACCAGGCGCAGGGCATCCACATTGACCGTGTGCTGATCAAGGTGGCGGCCACCTGGGAGGGCATTCAGGCGGCGCGGCAACTGGAGCAGCGCGGCATTCACACCAACCTGACGCTGCTGTTTTCGTTCTGCCAGGCGGTGGCTTGCGGTCAGGCCAAGGTGCAATTGATCTCGCCGTTTGTCGGGCGTATTTACGACTGGTACAAAAAATCTGCCGGCGCTGCGTGGGTCGAGTCTGACAACACCGGCGCCAATGACCCTGGCGTCAAGTCGGTGAAGCAGATCTACAACCACTACAAAAAGTTTGGCATTGCCACCGAGGTGATGGGGGCGAGCTTTCGCAATGTGGGACAAATCACGGCGCTGGCCGGTTGCGATCTGCTCACCATCAGTCCCGATTTGCTCTCCATTCTGGCCGCCACCAAAACTCCGCTTAACCGTGCGCTGGACGCCACCACCGCTCAGGCACTGGACTTGTCGCCGGTCCATTACGACGAAATGAGCTTCCGCTTTGCCCTCAACGAGGACGCCATGGCCACCGAAAAACTGGCTGAAGGCATTCGTGCGTTTTGCGTTGATGCCGGCAAGCTGGACCAGTTGTTGCTGTCCGCCTGATTTTTTACCCCAAGGATTTTTCATGACCCGTACCCGCTGTGACCGTACCCCCGCCTGGCCTGAACTTCAGGCTTCTTTTGAGTCAACAGGCTGTGCCTTGGATGTGCGCGCCGCGTTTGCAGAAGACGCCAATCGTTTTGAGACCTTCAGCCAGAGCGCACCGCACGTATTTGCAGATTTGTCCAAGAACCGAATAGACGCCGCCACGCAAGCCTTGTTGATTGATCTGGCGCGCCAGTGTGGCGTGGAGCAGCACCGCGACGCGATGTTTGACGGGGAAAAAATCAACACCACCGAAGACCGGGCGGTGATGCACTGGTTGTTAAGAAATCCGGCTCTAGCCCCCGTATTACCTGCACGAGTAGCTATTAAAAAGTTAGCGCCTGAGTTGACGCAAGTGCATGCAGTGCTGGACGCCATGCTGGCCTACGCGCAAACCGTGCGGGCCGATGACGCCATCACCGATGTGGTCAATATCGGCATTGGCGGTTCTGATTTGGGACCGCAAATGGCGGTGCTGGCGCTGGACGAGTTTGTGCTGCCGGGCAAACGGTTTCACTTCGTCTCGAACGTCGACGGGCACGAACTGGCCTCGGTGCTCAAACGCCTGAAACCTGAGAGCACGCTATTTTTAGTGGCCAGCAAAACCTTCACCACCATCGAGACCATGACCAATGCGCTCTCAGCCAAGCGCTGGTTTGAGGCCAGTGGCGGCACCGACATTGCGCGCCATTTTGCTGCGCTGACCACCAACGTGGCAGCGGCCAATGCGTTTGGCATCAGCACCACGTTTGGTTTTTGGGATTGGGTGGGTGGGCGTTATTCGATGTGGTCGGCGATTGGCCTGCCGCTGGCGATTGCGATTGGCGCCGACGGTTTCCGCGATTTTCTGGCCGGCGCGCACGACATGGACGAGCACTTCAGAACCGCACCGCTAGAGCAAAACCTGCCGGTGCGCTTGGGGTTGCTTGACGTCTGGTACCGCAATTTTCACGACTTCAGCAGCCGCAGCATCGCGCCGTACCACAGCGCTTTGCGCCGCCTGCCCGCCTATTTGCAGCAACTGGAAATGGAAAGCAACGGCAAGCAGGTGGACGCCAGCGGCGCAGCCTTGCCGTTTGGCACCTCGCCAGTGCTGTGGGGCGAGTCGGGCACCAACGGGCAACACGCGTATTTTCAGATGTTGCACCAGGGCACGGACGTGGTGCCGGTCGAGTTTGTCGCGGTCAAAACCCCCAAACACAGCTTGCCAGACCACCACAACCTGTTGCTGGCCAACGTGCTGGCGCAGGCGCAGGCACTGATGCTGGGCAAGGCCGACGCCGGTGGCCACAAAAACTTCCCCGGCAACCGGCCCAGCACCTTTCTGCTGCTTGATGAGTTGTCGCCCAAAACGCTGGGCGCGCTGATTGCCTTGCAGGAGCACCGCGTGTTTGTCAGCGGGTCGCTTTGGGGCATCAACAGTTTTGACCAGTGGGGCGTGGAGCTTGGCAAGGTGCTGGCCAAAGACGTGGAGCGGCGCCTGCTCAGTGGCGATGCCAGCGACCTCGACGCCAGCACCGCAGGCTTGCTGCTACGCTTGCGGTCCTGAACCTCACAAGTCTGCAAGGAACCCCATGAAACTCGTTCGCTACGGAAAACCGGGCAAAGAAAAACCAGGTCTGATCGATGCGCAAGGCCAGTTGCGCGACCTGAGCGCGGTGCTGACCGACATCGGGCCGGCACAACTCGGTGACGCAGCGCTGGCCAAGTTGCAGCGTTTGAACCCGGAGAAATTGCCCTTGGTAAAGGGCAAACCCCGACTGGGCAGCCCGGTGGCGGGCGTCGGCAAGTTCATCGCCATTGGCTTGAATTACGCCGACCATGCGGCCGAATCCGGTATGGCGCTTCCGGCGGAGCCCGTGGTGTTCATGAAAGCGACCAGCTGCATACAAGGTCCCAACGACCCCGTGATGTTGCCCAAAGGCTCAGTTAAGACCGATTGGGAAGTGGAGCTGGGTGTGGTGATTGGTACGCGGGCGCGCTACGTGTCGCAAAAGGAGGCGCTCATGCACGTGGCCGGTTATTGCACCGTCAATGATGTCAGCGAACGTACTTTTCAACTGGAGCGTGGCGGCACCTGGGACAAAGGCAAAGGCTGCGACACCTTCGGCCCGCTCGGCCCCTGGCTGGTGACGCGCGACGAGGTGCCGAATCCGCAAAAACTGGGCTTGTGGCTGGCCGTGAATGGCCAACAGGTGCAGACCGGCAACACCAAAACCATGGTGTTTGGCGTCGCCAAACTTGTCAGCTACGTGAGCCAGTTCATGACGCTGATGCCAGGTGATGTGATTACCACCGGTACCCCGCCGGGCGTTGGCATGGGCATGAAGCCGCCCCGATTTTTGAAGGCCGGCGACGTCGTTACGCTGGGGGTTGACGGCTTGGGCGAGCAGTGTCAGGCGGTGCTGGCTTTCAAAGTCTGAGTTATGAGGCTAATTGGCCTCTAGCCACCGTGCTGCAAGCGTGAGCAGCTATTTTTAACATAGCAGTCATGGCGCTTGCTGGCGGGCCACATAGTCGTGCATAAAGCGTTGCAGCGTGGCTTGGTACTGCGCCTGATCGACCTGGTTGAGGTCGCTGTGCGCGCCGCCTTCGATGGTGAGCCAGTGTTTGGGTGGGTTGGCAGCAACAAACAATTGTTGCCCCAGCCGGATCGGAATGGTGCTGTCGAGCGCACCATGCAGCATCAGCAAGGGCGCGTTGACGCGGGCTATTTTGTCAATCGACGCAAAGCGCTCGTTGTTGAACAGGTCCAGAAACCGGGTTAAATACCCGGCCTCGCGCGCGACGTCCGAGAAGCTGGTGAACGCTGACTCCAGAATTAGTGCGCCGTAATCAGTTGGTGAGCGCAGGCGGCTGGCCAGGTCCACCGCGACGCCGCTGCCCATGGAATGGCCGTAAATCACGCGCTGGGCCGCCCGCGGTTCGCGCCGTTGCAACTCGGCCCAAGCCAGATCGGCGTCTTGCAAAATGGTTTGCTCCGACGGAATGAGGGGCGTGCTCAGGCCCCAGCCCCGGTAGTCAACCGCCAGCACGTTGAAGCCAGCACTGCGCAGCGCCTCGATTTTGTGCAGGTTCTCGAACACGGTGCGAAACGTGCCATGCAGGTAGAGCAGGGTGGGTGCTTGCGGGTCGGCATGGTGCAACCACCAGAGTTCAATGCGCTGTGTCTCGGGCGGGGCTGCCGTGGTGTCACGGGTTGGTGTGGTCGACGGGACGGTGAGAAAAAAGCGTTGGTCGCCTGGGTGTCGTCCCACTACCTCTGTTGGGGCGCCTGTCGTGGGTCGGTAAATGATCTGGCGTTGGTGTGCGTCCAGCCAGGCGCAGCCGCTGGTCGAGATGAGCGAAAACACCCACAGCCAGCGCAAAAATCTGCCACCGCGTTTGAAATTAGTCAAAACGACTGCCGTTACACTGGATAGGCATTGCACCTTGAAATTCAAATCTGCACCCATGAAAAAATTAATTCCCCTCGTTTTTGGCCTGATTGTGGCCTACCTTCCGGTCGCGTCCATGGCCCAGCAAAGTTTCCTTGCCGATCTGGGCAAGGACAAAGTGGTGAGCTGGATGTTCAGCCCCTTGACCTACCATTTCTCAGAAGATCCTGAACACAAACCTGTGGTGATGGTGGGTCTGGAGCGTGAGTACCCCAACGGGAAGCTGGATGGGCTGACGGTTTTTGACAATTCATTCGGTCAACCGACTATTTATGTCTTCCCCTGGGGCGGTGTGTACAAGGCAATTGGCGGTATCGAACATTTATCCTTCAAGTGGACGGCGGGCATGATGTATGGCTACCGTGAACCTTATGAAAACAAGGTGCCGTTGAACTTCAAAGGTTTCTCTCTTGCGGCAATTCCAGCGATTGCGTATGAATTCAAACCCGGCTGGTCGGGTCAGGTGAATATTTTGGGTACGGCTGGTTTGATGTTTCAACTGAATGCGCCGTTCAACTAAAGTTCAAGGCTTGTTTTAAGGCTAATCATCCTGTAGCCCTCGTCCAACAAGCGTAAGTAGCTCTTAAATATATAGCAACAAAAAACCCCGCAGAGTTTGCACTTTGCGGGGTTTTTTGATTTTTGTCTGAAGCAGCAAAGCCACCCGACGCAGCATGACGATTCAGGGCTAGGCGCAAGGGCGTAGACAGTAGCATCGCTACGGCAAGCCCTTGCAACGACGCCCTGGATCGTCAGGCAAGGAGCACTCTTACATGCCCATGCCGCCCATGCCACCCATCCCACCCATATCGCCGCCACCCATGCCGCCGCCGTCAGCCTTTGGGGCTTCAGCCACCATGCACTCGGTGGTCAACATCAAAGAGGCCACAGATGCTGCGTTTTGCAGAGCCGTGCGGGTCACTTTGGTTGGGTCCAGGATACCCATTTCGATCATGTCGCCGTAGGTTTCGTTCGCAGCGTTGTAACCGTAGTTGCCCTTACCGGCCAACACAGCTGCCACCACCACAGAAGCTTCGCCGCCGCCGTTGAACACGATTTCGCGCAAAGGTGCTTCGATGGCCTTCATCACCAGTTTGATACCGGCTTGTTGGTCAGCGTTGTCGCCATGTACTTCACCGGCCATTTGCTTGGCGCGGAGCAATGCAACGCCGCCGCCAGCCACGATGCCTTCTTCCACAGCAGCGCGGGTAGCGTGCAGTGCATCTTCAACGCGGGCTTTCTTTTCTTTCATTTCGACTTCGGTGGCAGCGCCAACCTTGATCACGGCAACACCGCCGG
>NZ_JBAWYV010000128.1:0-9207 GCF_037143375.1 Rhodoferax sp.
ATGTTGTATTGGGCTCTGAGTACGCTCAACTGGATTGGCGGCGGAGTTTGGGTGCGGATTCTGACCTGGCTTTCAATTTCTCTCACACGCAGGATTCTTACCAGGATTCGTATCCTTATTCGCTGGTGGATTACAAAAATCTGGTTGCTGCGTTCTCAAGTGATCCGGTTTTTAAGAGTCGAGTGGCGAGTCTGGCCGACAGTGTGGCGATTGAGGGCAGCGGGCGGTCAGTCAACGACTCAGTATCGTTACAACACACCTTTCGGCATGGCGAGAGCCTTCGGGTGGTGTGGGGCGCTGAGTTCAGGCGTGAACAGGTTATCTCCCAACCCTTGTACAACACCGATACGCCCTTGGTAACAGACTTCACACGACTTTTTAGCAACGCCGAGTGGCGGATCAGGCCAAGCCTGGTGCTCAATGCCGGTGCCATGGCGGAACACAGCAGCGACAGTGGCGACAGTCTGGCACCCAGAGTGATGCTTAATTGGCATGCTGCTGGGGGTCAAACGCTGCGCGCCGGGATTTCCAGAGCCTTCCGTCCGGCCAGCACGTTTGAGAAATACAGCAATTACCGCTATCTATCGAATGGCCAACTGATCCAGATAAACACACTGCCTACAGGCAATGTTCAGCCTGAAAGTTTGGTGACTCGCGAGTTGGGCTATCTGGGCGACTTTCCCAAACTGGGTGTCAATCTGGATGTACGTATGTACCACGAGCGAATTTCGGGGTTTGTCCTGCATCAGAAATATGCTTTACCTAACGAGCCATCGCTGCTTCCCTCCACGCCATGGGACTACATGAATGGCGAAAATTTCACGATCAAAGGCTATGAGTACCAGTTGAAATGGCAACCCTGGCGCGGCGCCCAGTTCATTTTTAATCAGGCCTATACCGACATTGGTTCGGTTGATCTCGACACCGCCCTGGCCGCGCCCAAGTTGGCCAGTACGCTGAGCTTTTTTCAGAAATTTTCTGGGGGTCTGGACCTGAGCCTGATGCACCAGGACAGTGGCACGGTGGTGCTGCAAGGGGCGGGTGGGCTAAATAAAGTTGCCATGACCCGCACAGATATTCGTTTGGCTTTGCCCTTGCGCGTTGGTCCCAATCGGGGTGAGGTGGCGTTGGTGGTGCAAAACCTGGGTCTGCCTTATGCAGACTTCATTCCGGCATTCCAGTTCCAGCGTCGCGCCTTTGTGACCCTTCGGATCGAGAACTGATCCACACGCTCAGCCTGACTACCTATGAGAAACCCAACTAATCAGCGCGAATGGAGGCAAATTGCCTTCTTGCTTTCGCTCGTTGTAGTTTTTCAGGCCAAAGCGCAGCAGGTTGAGCCCATCTCCGAGAAAGATTTTTTGAACGATGTGCCGATCGTTCTGTCGGTCTCCCGTTTGCCGCAGCGGCTCGACGAGACACCGGGTGCCGTCACCATTCTCGATCGCGACATGATTCGCCTGTCCGGTGCCCGCGATGTGGCGGATTTGATGCGCTTGGTGCCGGGCTTTCGGGTGAGCAATTCCTTCGAGGCCGGGGCGCCCGAGGTCAGCTATCACAATAACTTGACTGATTTCCCCAACCGGACGCAGCTGCTGGTCGATGGCCGCTCGGTTTATTCCCCGTTCTTTTTAGGCCAAACAAGCACGGGGATGCAGACCGTGGCCCTGGAAGATATTGAACGCATTGAGGTGCTGCGCGGTTCCAATTCGGCTGCCTACGGTGCCCGGGCCTTTTTGGGCACGATCAATATCGTGACGCGAGACCCGGCTGAAACGCTGGGCCTGGGCGCGCATTTGGCCTCGGGTGACAACCGCATCAACGATGCACGGGCGAGCCTTGGGTGGGCGTCTGGCGTGGGGAATTTTCGATTGGGGGTGGATCGCCGCGCTGATGCTGGTCTTTTGGGTTCGAGTGGTCCCGATACGGTCTCGCGCATTAACTTTCGGGGTGACCTGCGGCTGGGTGCCGGTGATCAGCTTGACGTGCGGGCCGGGCAGACGCAGGTAGATGCCGGTGTGGGCTACCTCGGCAATATTGAAAACAATGCACGCGTGCGCGCCATGAACATGTCGTTTGTCCAGTTGGACTGGCGCCGCAGTGTCAGTGAAAACGAGGATATCGCACTCAGTTTTTCCCGAACGAACGAGTCAACGCAGGATGCGTTTCCAGTCGATTCAGCCCAACTTGATTCGCACTTTAGCGGCAACATTGCCTTTGATGTCAGCGGCAAGGCCAGTAGCGATCAGCTGTCTTTTCAGCACACGGTTCGCCAAAGCGCCCAACTGCGCACGGTTTGGGGCGCAGAACTTCGCCAGGAGCGCGTGACATCCAAGCCGCTGTACGACACCGATGCTGATTTTGTGACCGATTTTTCTCGCCTGTTTGGCAATGTAGAGTGGCGTATTCAACCGGACCTGATTCTTAATGCAGGGGGCTTGTGGGAGAAAAGCAGCATTGAAGGTGACAGTTTCATGCCACGGGTCATGCTTAACTGGCATGTGGCGCAGGGGCAAACTTTGCGCTGGGGCGCGTCGCAGGCGCAACGCCCCCCCAGCACCTACGAGAAGTTCAGCAACACGCGCTATTACCTTAACGTTGATGGTGCGCCGCGGGTGGTGGTTGATCGGGCTTCGCGCGGCGGGGTACAACCGGAGAAAATTGTTTCGCATGAAATTGGCTATCTTGGAGATTTCCCTCGTCTTGGGGTGAATCTGGATGTACGCCTGTTCCATGAGAAGGTGACAGATTCCATCAAATACATAGCCTATCCGAACGCCGATGGTTTGTTCTATGGGGGTTATACGATTGACTTTGCCAACGTCGAAAACTTCGACATTCACGGCATCGAGTACCAACTGAAATGGCGCCCATGGGCCGGTGCGCAAGTGATACTAAACCAGTCGCTGGTGGACAGCAGCTGGACTGACAATGGCAGCACGGGTTACAAGCGCCAGCCCTACCTGAGTTCAGGTCTCATGCTGATGCAGAGGTTGCCGGGCGGTGCCGACCTGAGCCTGATGTACCACCAGGCAGACACCACAAATTTTGCAGGTTCTGGAGAGATGGCCCCGGCCATGAGCCGCACCGATGTGCGCCTCGCTTGGCCGCTGCGCTTTGGGGCCAAGCGGGGCGAAGTGTCCGTGGTGGTTCAGAACCTGGGGCCGGCCAACCTGGATTTTGTGCCCGAATTCAAATTCCGTCAGCAAGCTTTCGTGATGCTCAAAGTAGACCACTGAGCCATGTCAAAGCACTTTTTCTTGCGTCTGCTGCTCTCCCTTTGCCTGATTTGTTTCGCGGGCTTGGCTTTGCCTGTGCAAGCCGCTCCGGTCGTGGTGATCGTGAGCAGTGAGCGCAGCCCCGCTTATGTGGAGGCTGCTGAGGCGCTGGTCAGCGAGTTGGAAAGCCGTGGCTTGTCGCGCTACGAGATGCTGCAAGTCACCGTGGGGGAATTAGCCGCCGCTGGGCCGCTGGCGCCACGCCTCTTTGTGGCACTGGGCTCGGCGGCTGCCAACGCGCTGGCCAAGTCGGAGTTGCGCGTGCCGGTGCTGTGCACACTGCTGCCTCGCAGTAGTTTTGAGCGTGCCCTGCAAGCCAGTGGCCGCAAGTCATCGCCGCAGTTTTCGGCCCTGTACCTCGATCAACCCTTGAGCCGTCAATTGGAATTGATTCGTTTGGCCTTGCCTGAGGCGCGTCGTATTGGGGTGTTGTGGGGGCCAGAGTCGCAGTCGCAAGCTGCTGCTCTGAAGTCGCAGGCGCAAGCGCGGGGGCTGGAAGTCGTTGAAGCCACGGTGGGGCGCGATGAGTCGCTTTTCCCCAATCTCAAGCGGGTTCTGGAAGACGCTGATGTGCTGTTGGCCCAGGCGGATCCACTGGTTTACAACAGCAGCAACATTCATAATATTTTGCTGGCCTCCTTTCGGGCCAAGATTGCGATGGTCGCTTTTTCTCCCGCCTATGTACGTGCGGGCGCCTTGTTGGCTTTGCATGTCACGCCAGCCCAGATCGGGGTGCAAGCGGGTGTACTCAGTTGGGGCGTGTTGCAAGACAAGGCTTTGTCGGCAACGCCACTTTATTCACGGGATTTCTCAGTAGCTGTTAACGAGCATGTAGCAAGGTCGCTCGGGCTCAGCCTGGATGGCGCGGCCTTGCGGGCTCGTTTGCTGCGCCGGGAGGGGGCGCCTTGAAAATCCTGGACATCCGAAGTCGCCTGGTGCTGGCTGCGTTGTTGCCGGTAACCCTGATCGCCATTTTGCTGGCCACCGTGTTTTTGCTGGTTCGGTTTGGGGATGTGGATGATGCCCAAAGCCAACGCTCCCGCTCGCTGGCGCGCCAACTCGCCACGGCCAGCGAGTACGGCCTTTTTTCAGCCAATATTACCCATTTGCAGGCCATTGCCAGTGGCGCCTTGCGCGAGCCGGATGTGAGTTCTGTGGTCATTGTTGACGCAACAGGTCGAATACTGGTGCGTGCCGGCAAACCGTCCTACACCACGCCGTGGAGCTTGAGCAGGCTGGAAACCGAGCGATTCGACCCCAACAAGCGCACCGATTTATTGTCGCAACCCATCATTGCCAGTCAAGTCAAGTTGGATGACTTGTATGAGACCCGGGCGACGTCTGACAAAGAACCTCCTGAATTGTTGGGCAATGTGCTGATCGAGTTTTCGCATGATGCACGTCTTCGTCGTGAGCGTGATATTTTGATCACAGGCATTTTGATCACACTGGGCGGCTTGCTGTTTGGTGGTTTTGTGGCGCTGTGGCTTGGGCGGGGTGTGTTGCGCCCGATCATGCGTGTCTCCAGTCTGATCGAACGCATTGGTCGCGGCGATCTCTCGGCTCGCGCCATCGTGGTGCCTGATGATCCGCTGCGTGATCTGCAAAACGGCCTGAATTTGATGGCCGAGCGACTGGAATTTGGGCGTGATGAGTTGGAGCAGCGCGTGGTGGATGCCACTTTTGCCCTGCGTGAGAAAAAAAATGAGGCCGAGTCAGCCACTCTCGCCAAGTCGCGATTCCTGGCCGCTGCCAGCCATGATTTGCGCCAGCCCACGCATGCACTGGGCATGTTCGTATCCCGTCTGGCGCAGTTGCCGCACGATGCCCAGACCCGTCACCTGATTGAAAACCTGGACGCTTCGGTGCTGGCCATGCAGGATTTGTTGGATGGGTTGCTGGATATTTCCCGCCTGGATGCGCAGGCGGTGCAGGTTCAAGTGCGGCCGTTTGCACTGGTCGATATTTTTGAGCAGTTGCGCAGTGGCTTGGCCCTGACGGCTGCAGACAAAGGCATTCGTCTGCGGTTTCGACCGTCGGATGTCTGGCTGATGAGCGACCCCACGTTGATTCACCGTATTTTGCTAAATCTGGTGGCCAATGCCTTGAAATACACGGTGACCGGCAGTGTGTTGGTGGCCTGTCGTGTCTCCAACGATGCGAGCATGGTGCGCATTGAAGTATGGGACAGTGGCATTGGCATTGCAACAGAGCATCACCAGTCCATTTTCAAAGAGTTTTTTCAGGTGGGTAATTCAGAACGAAACCGCAGCAAGGGCTTGGGCTTGGGACTGAATATCGTCGACCGGACGGCCCAGTTGCTGGGGCACCGGCTTCAGTTTTTCTCGCGACCGGGGGTGGGTACCCGGTTTAGCCTTGAGGTGCCTTTGGTGCCGCTAGGCACCGAAGTAGATCGAAGAAGCCCGTTTCGCACGGTCAGCCAGGACAATATTTCGGGACTGGTGGTGCTGGTGGTGGAAGATGACGCTTTGGCACGAGAGAGCCTGGTGTGCTTGCTCGAATCTTGGGGTTGCGTGGTGGGTTCGTCTGAAGGGTTGGCCACCGCGCTGGAGCAGCTTGAAAACGGCTTGGTGCCCGAGGTGATCGTGAGCGACTATCGTTTGATGGACGGCGAAAACGGCATTGAGGTCATTCGCCGTTTGTGCGCCTTTGCCGGGCGCGCCATTCCCGCTTGTCTGATGAGCGGGGACACCGATCCGGCCCTGATGCAGGCCGCGAAAGAGGCCGGTCACACCTTGCTGCACAAGCCGGTGCGCCCGGCCAAGTTGCGCAACCTGATTCGACGCTTGATGTTGGTGCCTCAGGCCAGTGGCGAAGATTTTGTATAGCCGTGGCGTCCCGCCGCCAACACCGCTTGAACCCGCGTTTTGACGCCAAAGCCCCGCAAAATGGCGGTAACGTGCGTCTTGATGGTTTCGTCGGCCAGGTTGAGGGCCTCGCTGATTTCTTTGTTGGAGCGGCCATCCAGCAGTAAATTCAGCACTGCTTCCTGGCGCGGAGTGAACGGCAGGGGTGAGTAGCCGGTTTTCGAGTCGTCCAGCGGCATGGGGCGGCTCTCGTTAAGCAAGTCGGGCGGAGAGTAAATTTCACCGTCCAACACCAGCCGCAAAATGGCCAGTAACTCTTGGCTTTTGCCGGATTTGGTGACGAACCCAGCGGCACCCTGGTTCATCACCTGGCGCATGATCCTGGGGTTGACGGAGCCCGACAGCATGACGATGGGCAGCTCTGGGTGCCTTTGGCCAAAAATGGCCAGCGCTTCCAGCCCATTCATGTCGGGCAAGTGGTAATCCAGCAACACCAGATCGAGGCCCGGGTGCAAGGCAGCCAGCTCAAACGCCCGCGCACAGTGGGGCGCCTCCAAAACCTCAATGTCCTCGTCCAGCCCTTTCAGGACCTGGCACAAGCCTTCACGAACCAACGCATGATCATCCACGACAAGAATTTGCAAGACCGTCCCCCAATTTAGAATGCTTTATGTTTGTACATCTGCGCCTCCACACCGAATTTTCCGTCGTTGACGGCACCAACCGCATCGATGATATCGTCAAGTCAGCCGCCCGCGACGGGCAGCCTGCACTGGCCATCACCGACCTGAGCAACTTGTTTGGCGCCATCAAGTTTTACAAAGAGGCGCGTAAACGCGGCGTCAAGCCACTGATCGGCGCCGAGATCTGGCTGGAGGGCTTGGGCAAAGACACCGCCAGTCTGTCACGCGTGCTGTTGCTGGTGCAAAGCAAGCAGGGTTACCTGAATTTGTCGGAGTTGCTGGCGCGTGCCTGGACGCAGCACGGCAGCAAAGCACAAGCCGCCATCAAGCTGGAGTGGCTGCGCGAACTCAACGAGGGTTTGATTGCTTTGTCGGGCGCCCAGGCCGGGCCGGTCGGCCAGGCACTGGTGCAGGGTGATGAGGCGCGTGCTTTTGACGCCGCCCTGCAGTTGGCCGGTATCTTTGTTCATCGTTTTTACCTGGAGTTGCAGCGCGCCGGGCGCCCCGAGGATGAAGTTCAGGTGGTGGCGGCCGTGCAACTGGCGGCCCGCATGGGTTTGCCGGTGGTGGCCACGCACCCGGTGCAGTTCACCGAGCCTGATGATTTTGAGGCGCATGAAGCCCGCGTTTGTATCTCGGACGGCGAGATTCTGGGCAACCAGCGCCGCGTGCGCAAGTTCACGCGCGACCAGTATTTCAAATCCAGTGCCGAGATGCAGGCTTTGTTTGCCGATGTGCCCTCGGCCCTGGCCAACACGCTGGAAATTGCCAAACGCTGCAACCTGACGCTCGTTCTGGGCAAGCCGCAGTTGCCCGAATTTCCGACACCGCTGGTCAATGGCCAGCGCATGACGCCCGACGAATACTTTCGCTACACCTCGCATGAGGGGCTGAAGGAGCGCTTGTTGCATCTCTACCCGGACGCTGCCAAGCGCGAGGCTGAGCGACCGCGTTACGTGGAGCGCCTGGAGTTTGAGATTGAAACCATTCTGAAAATGGGTTTTCCGGGCTACTTTTTGATTGTGGGCGACTTCATCATCTGGGCCAAAAACAACGGTTGCCCGGTTGGGCCAGGGCGGGGATCAGGTGCCGGTTCTTTGGTGGCGTATTCAATGAAGATCACCGACCTGGACCCGTTGCAATACAACTTGCTGTTCGAGCGGTTCTTGAACCCGGAGCGGGTCTCCATGCCCGACTTTGACATCGACTTTTGCCAGACCAACCGCAATCTGGTGATTGATTACGTCAAGGACAAGTACGGCAAAAATGCGGTGAGCCAGATCGTCACCTTCGGCACCATGGCAGCCCGCGCCGCCGTGCGCGATGTGGGTCGGGTGCTGGACATGAGCTACACCTTTTGCGATGGCATCAGCAAGCTGATTCCCAACAAGCCGGGTGTCAGTGTCAGCCTGCAACTGCCGCCGCCAGACCGCAAAAAAGACGACAAAACGGTTTACGCTACCGACGAGCCGATTCTGGCCGAACGCGAAGCCAAAGAAGAAGACGTTAAAACGCTGCTGGAACTGGCCCGCAAGCTCGAAGGCATGACCCGCAACGTGGGTATGCACGCCGGTGGCGTGCTGATTGCACCGGGTAAATTGACCGACTTTTGCCCGCTGTACCAGCAGCCCGGCAGCGAGTCAGCGGTGAGCCAGTACGACAAAAACGACGTGGAAGCCATTGGTCTGGTGAAGTTCGACTTTTTGGGTCTGGCCACGCTGACGATTCTGGAGATTGCCCGCGAATTCATCATGAAGCGCCACAAGGGCCAGGAAAACTTTGCTTTCGAGAACCTGCCGCTGGACGACGCCAAGGTTTACAAACTGTTCAGTGACGGCAAGACTGAAGCGGTGTTCCAGTTTGAATCTCGCGGCATGCAGGGCATGCTGAAAGACGCCAAACCGACGCGCCTGGAAGACCTGATTGCGCTCAACGCCTTGTACCGTCCCGGCCCCATGGACCTGATTCCGAGTTTCGTGGCGCGTAAACATGGCCGCGAAGTGGTCGAGTACCCGCACCCGCTGGTGGCCAAGATGCTCTCCGAGACCTACGGCATCATGGTTTACCAGGAGCAGGTGATGCAGACGGCCCAGATTTTGGGGGGCTACTCGCTGGGTGGCGCCGACATGCTGCGCCGCGCCATGGGTAAAAAGGACGCGGACGAGATGGCCAAGCACCGCCAGATTTTCCGCGACGGCGCACTCAAGAACGACATCGTTGAAGCCAAAGCCGACGAAATTTTTGACTTGATGGAAAAGTTTGCCGGCTATGGCTTCAACAAGTCACACGCGGCCGCCTACTCGCTGCTGGCGTACCACACCGGTTGGCTTAAGGTGCACTACACCGCCGAGTTCTTCTGCGCGAATATGACGGTGGAAATGGACGACACCGACAAGCTCAAAGTCTTGTTTGAAGACG
>NZ_JBAWYV010000129.1:0-9123 GCF_037143375.1 Rhodoferax sp.
TTCAAGGCTGAAATCAAGGCCTTGTTTGAAGAAGCCGTTGAACTTGAATACCGGTACGCAGAAGACACCATGCCGCGCGGTGTATTGGGCATGAACGCCTCCATGTTCAAGGGCTACCTGCGCTACATTGCCAACCGTCGTGCCACGCAAATTGGTCTCGAAGCGCTTTACCCCAACGAAGAAAATCCGTTCCCCTGGATGAGTGAAATGATCGACCTGAAGAAAGAGCGCAACTTCTTCGAAACGCGAGTCATTGAATATCAATCTGGCGGTGCGCTGTCATGGGACTGATTTTTTAATGACAACAAGAATTTCACAAACAGCCAGTAGCCCTCAAGCGGCATCGGCGATTTGTGCACCCAAGTTCATGGTGCTGGGATTGTTCCCCAACACCATGAATCGCTTCAAGCACTCCTACTCGCATGAAGTGCTCTTTGTAAATTGATCAAGGAGAAAATTAAATGGCAACTGCAAAAAAAATGGTCGTAAAAAAGACCGCCCCTGTTAAAAAAGCCGCACCTGCAAAGCCTGCTGTCGTCGTCAAAAAGGCCGTTGCAGTGAAAGCTGCCCCGGCTAAAAAAGCGGCCCCAGCGAAGAAGGCTGTCGCCAAGACCGTCGCTCCTGCCAAAAAAGCAGCGCCGGCCAAGAAAGTCGTTGTAGCAAAAGCAGCACCGGCTAAAAAAGTTGCGCCAGCCAAGAAGGCCGCTGCGAAACCAGTCGTCGCAGCCAAAAAAGCGACGCCCGCGAAAAAAGTCGTTGCAGTGAAAGCTGCTCCCGCTAAAAAAGCAGCGCCCGCCAAGAAGGCCATTGCGAAACCAGTTGTCGCAGCCAAAAAAGCGGCGCCAGCTAAAAAGGTCGTTGCAGTAAAAGCTGCACCTGCTAAAAAAGCTGCGCCCGCCAAAAAAGTAGCCGCAGTCAAGAAAGCAGCACCGGCTAAAAAGGCCGCTGCGCCCGTGCTTCCTGCAGCCAAAAAACCTGCAGCCAAAAAAGCAACAGCGCCCGCACAGACGACACTCAATCCACAGTCTGCCTGGCCGTTTCCAACAGCAAGCAAACCCTGATCGGCTATCGCAGTTCTGCGACTCGCTTTGCGCCAAGCCCGATGCCCTTCGCATCGGGCTTTTTTATCGGTGCTTAAGGATAAAAAGCAAAAACCCGGTATCCGGCAACCTGTTCTGAAGCGCCCGTCGTCTTGACTTCCATGGCGATCGATGCTGGCCATTCGGCGCCAGGGGCCAACTCAGGCAACTTGACACCCATCTCGATGGGCAGAAATACGCGCCGAACCACAGGTTGATCAAATGCATTGGTCAAGGTCAACTCAACGGCAGGTACGGCAAGAGGCATCGTTGCCGTATTTTTAACAGTGAAATTCAAACGGTATTTGTTTCCACTCGTCTTATTGAACGACGCACTCTCGACCACGATCGACTCAATTCGGCGCAAGGGTGCCAGCGAGCAATTTAAAGGCCCGCAAAGAGCCTGCAACAAGGGTTTGAGGCTCGGCTCCATCGCCACGAGGCGGTCACGCTCGTGAAGAGTGACCTGGAGCATCAAACCGAGCAACAAAGCCACAGACAGCCCCGCCAAAAGTACGCGGCGAACGGGACGAGGCGCGGTTTGGTCAGCCTTGACCCCACGCAAAAATGCAACATCGCCCACGTTGGGACTGCTATCCACTTCAACGGCTTCGTCTTTCCCAGACGATGATTCGTCGGGCTCGCTCACTGACGCGGCAACGGGCAAGATCAATGTGGGTTGAAACGTTTCTTCAGCTAACCCTTCAACTGAATCTCTTGCCTCGTTAGTCGTTGCAACTTCTTCAATTTCTTCAACGTCTTCAGGTACTTCTGACCAATCTATATCGACGTTTGAAATATCTGGTGCCGAATCATGTTCTAGGTGAATGGGTTCCGAGTCATTCGCCTCGATGACCTCTTGGAAACCATCCATGAACGACGGCAATTGTTCTTGTTTCTCTTCAACAAAAGTATCGGGCACCAAGTGATGGGAGGCATCAAAGATTTCATCGCATTGCCCGCAACGAACCCAGCCTTCAGAAATTCGAAGCTGGTCGGGAACGACCTTGAAGTGCGTTTCGCAAGCGGGGCAACGGGTAATCAGGCTCATCTTATGAAGAATGTTGACTGACACCCAGCGCGTTTCAGCGGGTTGCGGTCATCAGTATCCAGCCATCTTCCTGATCGGATACGGTCAATTGGCAGTAAGGCGCATAAGCGGCCTTCAGTTCATCCGTCTGGCGCTCGAGAATACCCGCCAGGACCAACGAACCACCGGGGCCCACACGCGACCATAACAACGGCGCCAGCACCTTCAGCGGTGTCGCTAATATATTGGCCAGCACGGTCTTGTAGACCCCCGTAGCAAGCTCGGGCAAACCCGCCTTCAGGTTCACCTCATTGGCCTGGGCATTCAGCACCGTGGATTCCACGGCAGCGTCGTCTATATCCACAGCATCAATATCAACTGCGCCATGCTTGGCGGCGCCGATCGCAAGAATCCCCGAACCACAGCCGTAATCCAGCACACGTCCCAATCTTGATACTGAATGCAATTCAGAGGCACCGCCCTTGCCTGCAATCCAGCGCAGGCACATGCGCGTGGTGGGGTGCGTCCCCGTGCCAAACGCCAGACCCGGATCAAGTCGAATAATGATCTGAGCCTGCTCAGGTGGTTCGTGCCAGGTCGGCACGATCCAGAAGGAGTGCGTGATTTCAACGGGCGTGAACTGGGACTGCGTCAAACGCACCCAATCCTGCTCGGGCACATCCTGCAAGCTTAAATATTGGCAGTCCGTGAAAAACTTTTGGGCCTGCAAAAGCGCCAGAGCGTCCTTTGCCAAGGCTTCAGAGTGATACAGCGCCGTCACTCGGGAACGCTGCCAACCGTCCTTGGGCGGCGGCATGCCCGGCTCGCCAAACAAGGCAACCTCGGCATCCGTCTGCGCGTCGGCATCTTCGACGCTCACACTCAAGGCATCCAGCGCATCGAGTGCATCACTCAAGGTTTCGACCCGGTTTTCCGGGCACATCAAACACAATTCAAACATACATTTCTAATCAATTGAGGACAGAGCTGGTTCACTGCGCGTCACTGCGGTCTATCCCGCAAGGTTTCAAATTAACGTTTGTGCTGGCTGAGCCACTCTTCAAGGTAGTGAATGTTGGTGCCGCCGGTCATGAACTTGGCGTCCACCATCAGTTCGCGGTGCAGCGCAATATTGGTATTGATGCCTTCCACCACGGTCTCACCCAAGGCCGTACGCATACGGGCCAAAGCCTGCTCACGCGTGTCGCCATGAACAATGATCTTGCCAATCATGGAGTCGTAATTTGGCGGAACGTAGTAGTTGGTGTAAACATGCGAATCCACACGCACGCCAGGACCACCCGGCGGGTGCCACATGGTGATACGGCCTGGCGATGGCGTGAATTTATAAGGGTCTTCCGCATTCACACGGCATTCAATGGCGTGGCCACGAATTTCAATCTGACGTTGTGTAAAGGGCAGCTTTTCGCCCGCAGCCACCATGATCTGGGTCTTGACGATGTCAACCCCGGTGATCATTTCCGTGACCGGGTGCTCCACCTGCACGCGGGTATTCATCTCAATGAAGTAAAACTCGCCATCTTCAAACAGAAATTCGAAGGTTCCCGCCCCGCGATAACCGATCTTCTTGCAAGCAGCAACGCAACGCTCACCCACCCGCTCAATCAATTTTCGGGGAATGCCAGGCGCAGGCGCTTCTTCCAAAATTTTCTGATGCCGACGCTGCATGGAGCAATCACGCTCGCCGAGATAAACCGCATTTTTGTATTTATCGGCCAGGATCTGGATTTCAATGTGCCTGGGGTTCTGGAGAAACTTCTCCATGTAAACCGCCGGATTACCGAAGGCGGCACCCGCTTCGGCTTTGGTCATGGTCACGGCATTGATCAGTGCCGCCTCGGTGTGCACGACGCGCATGCCGCGCCCGCCACCACCACCGGCCGCCTTGATGATGACGGGGTAACCCACCGCCTTGGCGATGCGTCGAATTTGGACCGGATCATCAGGCAACTCGCCTTCGGAGCCAGGAACGCAAGGCACCCCGGCCTTGATCATGGCCTGCTTGGCCGACACTTTATCGCCCATCATGCGGATTGACTCAGGCGTAGGGCCGATGAACTGAAAACCGCTTTTTTCGACGCGCTCGGCAAAATCAGCGTTCTCGCTCAAGAAACCATAGCCCGGGTGAATCGCCTCGGCGTCCGTCACTTCGGCGGCCGAAATGATGGCAGGCATGTTCAGGTAACTCAGCGCCGACGAAGCCGGCCCGATGCACACTGATTCTTCAGCCAGCTTGACGTATTTAGCCTCACGATCGGCCTCGGAATAGACCATGACAGCCTTGATACCGAGTTCGCGGCAGGCGCGTTGAATTCTGAGGGCGATTTCGCCCCGATTGGCAACCAGGATTTTCTTGAACATGGGATGGCTTGGTTGGCGTTACTCGATCACGAACAGAGGCTGTCCGTATTCAACCGCTTGGCCGTTTTCACAAAGAATTTGAGTCACTGTGCCCGACTTGTCGGCTTCAATTTCATTAAGGATTTTCATGGCCTCAATAATGCAGACCGTTTCACCTTCCTTGACGGTGTCGCCGATTTCCACAAAAACCTTGGCGCCCGGGGAAGCAGACCGGTAGAAAGTACCGACCATGGGTGATTTGACGGTGTGGCCGACCGCAACCGGTACCGGCACCGGTGACGCAGCAATGTCTGTGGCAGCCACGTTTTGGGCTTGCATGGTGGCAGGCATCATCATCTGCATCGGCTGGGCATACTGCTGAACCATGGCACCACCGCCTTTGACGATCCGAACCTTGCCTTCAGCTTCTGTGATTTCAAGCTCTGAAACATTTGATTCCGACACCAAGTCGATAAGTGTTTTTAGTTTTCTAAGGTCCATGAGAACTCCAACGATTTAAAGAAACAACAGCTAATTTACCTCAAATTGACGATAAATACAGCCATCTTCTTTTATTTTACAAAACTTCGACTCAAAAAACCGGGGTTTTAAGGTCATTTCCCAACGAGAACAGGGTCATTCTTACGGCGCGCAAGGCTTAACTGACTTACTTCAGAGCAGTCCAGGAAAGCAAATCTCCAGGCGTTACCTTGCCTATTTTACGATGCGCAACCAAACCATCAAACCCAAACACCACCGTGAAAGGCAGGCCACCACTTAAATTACCCAGCGAACGACTGAGATCAACCCCCGGCATTCCGGCCATCGCCACCGGAAAAGACACCGGCGAATTCACCAAAAAGCGCTTGACGGGCGCTATTTGATCCACAGCCAAACCAAGAACTTGCCAACCTTTAGCCTTATTTTCAGAATAAAAACGACTAATTAACGGAAGCTCCTCCACACACGGCGGACACCAGGTGGCCCAGAAGTTGAGCAGCAGCGGCTTGCCGCGTAGTGCGGACATAAGGAGCGAGCCCCCATCCAGCTTGGCAAATGATTGCTGCCAAAGATCAAATTCCGAAACGGGCAAGGCCGCTGACGAGGGAGTCGACCGCAAAGCCAAGCCGACCCCACCAATGGCGGCCACACCCGCCACAGCGCCCATCAGCCAGCCTCGGCGACTTGACGAGGAGGTGACCACGGATTCAGAAGGTGATTTTTCAGAGTTCATAGTTACTAATCATGCAACAAACGCTGGACTGCCGCCATATCCCCGCGCGGAGAACGCCCTTTGGCGTCAAACCGCAGGGCGCCGCGCACATCATCCCGGTCGTAAATGAGCAAATGAACACCCACCTCCTCATTCAGACCCGGGCAAAAGGCATGCACACTCAAGGCCTCCACCGAATCACCATTAAACCCGGTGATCGTGCGCGGTACGTAGTTCACTTTGTGGTCAATCAGTGCTATTTCTGCTGATTTGCAGTCATCACAAAATAATTGAATGTAAATATCAGAAAGTCGCGTCGCCGTTCCGTGCCACACTGAGCCACTCAGGTAAGGGCGGAAGTCCGCCATACGCTCCATCCACAAAAGAGCCAGACGCCGCAAGGCCAGCAGTTCCCCTGGCTGAGTGTCAGCACAAAAGATAGCGATGTAGTCTATGACGGCATCTTCTACTTCTGCGTTGCCCGGCAAGGCGGTGCGCGCAGGCAAACCCATTTGCTTGACCGCACGACGCTTGGCGGGGCCGTATTCGAGACCCTCCTCAACCACCAGACTGGCCGCAACAGCAGATAGTTCCAAGGTCAGGGATTCCATAAGCCGTCATTTTGCCTGGTTTTTTAACCGACAACTCCCCGCCTAAAATGAGTCCATGCACATTCATATTTTGGGTATTTGCGGCACCTTCATGGGTGGCCTGGCCGCTTTGGCACGCGAAGCGGGCCATAAAGTCACCGGTTGCGACGCGGGTGTTTACCCGCCCATGAGCGACCAACTGCGGGCGCTTGGCATTGAGTTGATCGAAGGGTTTGATGCTGGCCAACTGGCCCTTCAACCCGACCTGTTTGTGATCGGCAACGTCGTCAGTCGCGCCCACTTGCCCGATGGCACGCCAAAATTTCCGCTGATGGAAGCGATTCTGGATGCCGGTCTGCCCTACACCAGCGGTCCGCAATGGCTGGCAGAACATGTGCTGCAAGGCCGCCACGTCATCGCCATTGCTGGCACCCATGGCAAAACCACGACCACCGCCATGACCGCCTGGATTCTGGAATGCGCAGGACTAAAACCGGGCTTTCTGGTGGGCGGCGTGCCCATGAACTTTGATGTTTCAGCCCGATTGGGCGCCGGGAAAACCTTCGTCATTGAAGCCGATGAATATGACACCGCATTTTTCGACAAGCGCAGCAAGTTCGTGCACTACCGTCCGCGCACAGCGGTCTTGAACAACCTGGAGTTTGATCACGCCGACATCTTTGATGATCTTGCCGCCATCGAGCGTCAATTTCACCATTTGGTGCGCACCGTGCCGGGCACCGGCCCGCATGGCTCGGGCCGCGTGGTGGTCAATGGGCTGGAAGAAAGCCTGGCCCGCGTGTTGCACGCAGGCTGCTGGAGCGAGGTGCGAAGTTTTGGCGCCTTGGTGAGCGACTTCACGGCGGCGGGCGAACCGCATGATTTTGAGGTGCTGCAGCACGGAAAAATCGTGGGGCACGTGACCTGGGCGCTAACCGGCGTGCACAACCAGCTGAATGCCCTGGCTGCCATTGCGGCGGCCGAGCACATTGGCGTATCGCCCGTGGTCGCGGCAAGCGCTTTAGGCTCGTTTGAAAACGTCAAGCGCCGAATGGAAATTCGGGGCACGGTGGCGTGCCATGGCGGCAACATCACGGTGTACGACGACTTTGCCCATCACCCCACCGCCATTCGTACCACGGTTGATGGACTCAAGCGCCGCCTCAAACCGGGTGAACGCATTCTGGCCGTATTTGAGCCACGCTCCAACACCATGAAATTGGGCGCTATGAAAGCCCAGTTGCCCTGGAGCCTTGAAGAGGCTGATCTGGCGTTTTGCCACAGCGGCGGGCTGGGCTGGGACGCCCGTGATGCGCTGGCCCCAATGGGCGAGCGGGCACAGGTGGCTGACAACATCGACGAACTGGTGACGCAGGTGACGGCCCAAGCGCGAGCCGGTGATCACATCGTCTGCATGAGCAACGGCAGCTTTGGTGGCATTCACCTCAAACTGCTTAATTTGCTACGCAATAAATAGCTACTCACGCAAGTAGAACGGGGGCTAGAGGCCTAAAACACCCTTAAATCCCGGCCTCCGTCAAGCCGCCCGGCGTGCCTTGACTGCTGCCGACAGCACTTCCAGCGACTGAACCGAGTCATCCCAACCCAGGCAGGCGTCGGTGATGCTTTGGCCATAAGCCAACTTGGACGCGTCGTCTTGGCCAGGGGTGAACTTTTGGGCCCCTTCGGTCAAGTGGCTTTCCACCATGACACCGAATACGCTCTGGGAACCGCCCGAGATTTGTGCGGCAATGTCGCGCGCCACGTCGAGTTGCTTCGAAAACTGCTTGCTGCTGTTGGCGTGGCTGCAATCCACCATGAGCGTGGCGGGCAACTTGGCTTTCACCAGGTCTTTGCAAGCTTCTGCGACGCTGGCAGCGTCATAGTTAGGGGCCTTGCCACCGCGCAGGATGACGTGGCAGTCCGGGTTGCCGTTGGTTTGGACAATCGCCACCTGGCCGTTTTTATGAACAGACAAGAAATGGTGCCCACCGGCTGCGGCCTGAATCGCATCGGTAGCAATTTTGATGTTGCCGTCGGTGCCGTTCTTGAACCCAATCGGGGCCGACAGGCCCGAGGCCAGTTCACGGTGCACCTGGCTCTCCGTGGTGCGGGCGCCAATCGCGCCCCAAGAGATCAGGTCACCCAGGTATTGGGGAGAAATCACGTCCAGAAACTCGCTGCCAGCGGGCAAGCCCAGGCGGTTGATCTCAATGAGCAACTGGCGCGCCATGCGCAGACCTTCGTCAATGCGGAAAGTCTCATCAAGGTACGGGTCGTTGATCAGGCCTTTCCAGCCCACGGTGGTGCGCGGCTTCTCGAAGTACACGCGCATCACGATTTCAAGCGTATCGGCGTACTTTTCGCGCTGCACCTTGAGTTGGCGCGCGTAGTCCAGCGCGGCCACGGGGTCGTGAATGGAACAGGGGCCAATCACCACCAGCAGGCGGTCGTCGGTACCCGCCATGATGTTGTGAATGCGGCTGCGGGTGGCGCTGATCAGCGTCTCCACCGGTGTGCCACTGATGGGAAAGAAGCGGATCAAATGCTCGGGAGGTGGTAACACGGTGATGTCCTTGATGCGTGCGTCGTCGGTCTGGCTGGTACGGTCGGCGGGGTTCGCATGCCAGGCGTTGGTGCTGGCGACAGAGGTTGTGGCATTCATCGTGAGGACTCCTAAATAAAAAAAGGCATAAAAAAACCGCCGGGGGTGCCGGCGGTTTTTGGAAGATCAGGACGTTTGGTTTAGGTACGTTCAGAACTCTCGACCGCCGCAGGCGTTGGAGAACCAAAAATAGCTAAAGTAAAAACGGGCTGTTTTCATGGCTTTGAATGTAGCACAGTCAAACT
>NZ_JBAWYV010000130.1:0-8995 GCF_037143375.1 Rhodoferax sp.
CCCACCGCCGACAGTTCGCTCAACGCAATACCTGCGGATTGGCAACTCTGCGTCACCAGGCGAATGATTTGCAGCCCCAGCGCATCAGTGCCGCCCTCCTTCGCTGTAGGTTCTGCCACACGCCCCCGAATGCCCTGGGCATCGGCGATGCTGACGGCTACCTTGGTGCCGCCAATGTCGACGCAGGCCACGGGGGCAGCACCAGCTGGTAATTTAAATTCAGAGGCTGAAAAATGAGTATTCATGGTGCGAATCTAGCAGTTGAGGGAGAGAGAAATCAGGCGCGACCGTAGTCGTCACTGAGACGAACAATGTCGTCTTCTTCGAGGTAACTTCCGAATTGAACTTCGACAATTTCGACTGGCACCTCACTGTGATTGGCCAGTCGGTGAACTTGCCCAATGGCAATATCCACATGCGCGCCCACCGCAAGCGTCAGCACTTGCTCGTCCAAAGTCACCGTGGCCGTGCCGACCACCACCACCCAATGCTCAGCGCGCTGGTGATGTTTTTGCAGGCTGATCTGGCGACCGGGCAGCACGCCAATGCGCTTGATCTTGTTGCCGGGTGCCACCGAAATGGTTTCATACCAACCCCAAGGACGCTCGGTGCGTTCGATCGTTTCGGTGCGGGTCTGGGGGGGCATGGTCATAGGGTCTGTGACAAAACACCGATGCTACGACCTTATCGGGCAAGCAGTTACGACGGCGTTACCAAGTCTCAGCGCTGGTGTGACTGTGCCCAGCGCACGATATCGGCCGCACCCATGGCACCGGGCTGGCGCGCCACCTCGACCCCGTTGGCAAACAGCGCCAGCGTCGGAATGCTGCGAATATTAAAGCGTGCGCCCAGGTTTTGATTCGCCTCGGTGTCGACCTTGACCAGCCGAAACCGGGGCTCCAACTGCGCGGCAGCCTGCTCGAACGCAGGCGCCATCTGGCGGCACGGGCCGCACCACGGCGCCCAAAAATCGACCAACACTGGAATCTGGCTGCGCGCGATGTGACGGTCAAAACCAGCCTCATCCAGCGTCAGCGAATGCGCCACAAACAACGGCTTGTGACAGCCACCGCAATCGGGGGCATTGGACAAATCAGCGCTGCGCACTCGGTTGGTGGTGTGGCAGTGGGGGCAAACAATGTGCAGGGAATCAGTCATGTGAAAACCTCTTATGGGTACAGATTAAGCCGCAATTTCCAAGCTACATCGTGACGATTCGCATCAAATCAACTTCGACAGCCATGTCGCCAACAAACTCAGCACCACCGTCGAAGCCAAAGGGATGAACCACTCCCGGCCAAACAGCCGAAAAGAGAAGTCGCCCGGCAACTTGCCAAACCCGAGTTTGGTCAACCAGGGCCGCAAGCCATTGATCAACAGCAAGGCCAGGAAGGTGACGAGTAGCCAGCGCAGCATGGGGTAATTGTGTTTGCCGAGGAATTACAGCGTGTGCGTGCGGTCGCCTTGGGCAAAGCCGATGGCGTCCCACGGCGCGCCCTTGGTCAGGCCAACGACCTTGAACAACTCACCCATTTCGTGCTCCATCACCAACCGTTGCGCCATCGCGCGCACCGCCAACTCAGACGCATCCATCAGCGGACCTAATCCGCAGTTGAACAAAAACCGGGCCTGCGTGCAGTAGCCCAGCACCTCCAGCCCCGCTTCTTGCGCCGCCAGCGCAATACCGGTGAAATTCACATGCGCCGTGATGTCTTTCAGGCCCACGTTAGTCAGCGGATCGGGGTCTGACTTGTGCAGAAAGTGGCACATCACCGTGCCCATGTGGCGCTGCGGGTGAAAGTACTCGTTTTCCGGAAAACCGTAATCGATGAAAAAAGCTGCGCCTTGGGTGAGCTTGTCAGCCAGTGTGCGGATGAAAGACTCTCCTTGCTGGTGGATTTCAGTCAGGTAGTCGTGCTCGCCCTCCACATCAACCGGCGGGCGCAGGTCGGTCGGGCGGTCTTGCCAGTAAAACTCAGGCTCCGCATCGGCCAGCGGTGAATCACACGTCACGCCGCGCTCAAACCATTCGCCTTTGATGCGCGACAGCAGCTTCACCGGCATCGCGTCCAGCACCTCGTTGCCCACCACCACGCCTTGCATCGTGTCGGGCAACTCGCTCACCCAGCGCACCACGGCGGCATATTTTTCGAGCTTGAGTTGCTGGCGCGCACGCAAACTGCCCGACAAATCGACGATGGTGTAGCGCTGCAAAGGCACGCCGAGCGCGGCCAGGGTGTCGAGCAATTGCAGGGCCAGCGCACCGGAGCCGGCGCCAAACTCCCACACCTCGTGGGTCTGCGTCACGTGCAGGGCCTGCGCCACTTGGGCGGCCAGAGTCTGACCGAACAACCGAGACATTTCCGGGGCGGTGACAAAGTCGCTGCCGGCTTGGGGCATGGCGCCAAATTTGGTGCTGTCATGGGCGTAGTAGCCCAGACCCGGCGTGTACAAGGCCTGCGCCATGAAGGTATCAAAACCGATCCAGCCCTTGCTGTCAGCAATGGTTTTCGCAATATGGCGCGCGAGCGTGCTCGTTAAACTGTGGGGTATTTTCATAACCAGCGAATTGTCCCTGAATGTCCACCCCCACTTCTGCCAACCCGCCTGCACGCTGTGTCCTAGTCACCGGCGCGGCCAAACGACTCGGGCGTGAAATTGCGCTCGCGCTGGCAAAAGACGGCTGGCGGGTCGCCGTTCATTACCGCGATTCGCTTGAAGATGCTACAAGAACAGTAGCAGACTGCGCAAGCATGACGGGGGGTAGCGCCGCTTTTCGTGCAAATTTAACGAACGAGACGGCGGTGCGCAATTTGCTGCCGCAAGTGATTGCCCAGTTTGGCCGGGTGGATGCCGTGGTTAACAGCGCCTCTACCTTTGAGCACGACACCGCCGCCACCTTCAGCTTCGGTGCCATGGACAAGCACCTGCGCAGCAACACTGGCGCCGCCATTATTTTGGCGCAAGCACTGCACGAACATGTGATTGGCCGTGATGGCTCGGCCAGCGCCCAGGCGCGCCGCCCCTTAGGGGTGGTGGTCAACTTGCTGGACCAGAAACTCTGGAACCAGAACCCCGATTTTTTCAGCTACACGCTCTCCAAGGCGGCGCTTGAAGCGGCCACCACCATGCTGGCGATGGCGCTTAGCCCCCAAATTCGCGTGGTGGGCGTGGCCCCTGGCCTGACCCTGACCAGCCACCTGCTGACGCCTGAAAAGTTTGAGGCGCTGCACCAACTCTCGCCGCTGGGGCGTTCGTCGACCCCCGCCGATGTCACGGCTACGGTCAAGTTCGCCATCGACAACCAGTCGCTCACCGGCACCACCATCCTGGTCGATGGCGGCCAGCACCTGATGAAATTCGAGCGCGATTTTTCCCTGCTGTGATAGCCCTGCAGCCAATGAGTCACCCTACCATGCCCCACACTTTTGGACACCAGACCCTGACGCTCACCGGTTTGCGTTTTGACGCCAACCTTGGCATTCTGGAACTTGAAAAAACCGCCCCGCAACCGATTCAGGTCGATGCCGAACTGAGCCTGGGCCCCCAGCCGCTACTGCCGCACGACGACGACATCGACCATGTGCTGGACTACCGCAAGGTGCGCCAGATCATCATCAACGAGTGCACCGCCGAACATGTGAATTTGCTGGAAACGCTGATCGGCAAGCTTGCCAACCGCCTGATGCAACTGCCCGGCGTGCTGGGCGTGCGGGTCAAAATCGCCAAACTTGAAATTTTTGAAGACTGCGAAGTCGCCATCCGGGTTGAAACCGGACAGTGGTAAATATGCCTGCATTTGAGAAAGAAAACATGAGCGCCGTCTGGACAGAATCCGAAATCACCACCGAAGCCACACAGGCCGACTCACCCGCTGCAAAAAAGCCAAAAATTGAGCGCGAAACCAACAAGCTCGAAAAACGCCTGTGCCATCAGGTCGGTAAAGCCATCATCGACTTCAACATGATCGAAGAAGGCGACCGCGTCATGGTTTGTGTTTCTGGCGGCAAAGACAGCTTTGCCATGCTTGATATATTGCTCAAGTTGCAGGCCCGGGCGCCCATCAAATTCGAGTTGATTGCCGTCAACCTCGACCAAAAGCAGCCTGGGTTTCCGGACCACATCCTGCCCGAATATTTGGCCAAACTGGGTGTGCAATTTCACATCGAAACGCAGGACACCTACAGCATCGTCAAGAAGGTGATTCCTGAAGGCAAGACCATGTGCAGCCTGTGCAGTCGCTTGCGCCGGGGCATTTTGTACCGAGTGGCCGACGAGCTAAAAATCACCAAAATCGCGCTGGGTCACCACCGCGACGACATGCTACAAACCTTCTTTCTCAACATGTTTTTTGCCGGCAAACTCAAAGGTATGCCGCCGAAACTGGTGAGCGACAACGGCGGTCACATCGTGATTCGCCCACTGGCCAACGTGGCCGAAAAAGACCTGATCCGCTGGGCCGAGCACCGCCAGTTCCCGATCATTCCGTGCAGCTTGTGTGGCAGCCAGGAAAACCTGCAGCGTAAACAAATCGGCAACATGCTGCGCGAGTGGGAAAAGCAATACCCCGGGCGCACCGAGACCATGTTCACTGCGCTACAAAACGTAGTGCCCTCGCACCTCATGGACGTCACGCGCCACAACTTCAAGGACATCACCTCCACCGGCGTGCCGGACGAAAACGGCGACAAGGTGTTTGACGAGGAAGAGTTCCCAGTGGCCATGTTGCCCGGCCTTCAGGTGGTCAGTCTTTAATCTTTTTAAACCATGCACGCTACCCGCATCATTGCTATCCGCCACGGCGAAACCGCCTGGAATGTCGACACCCGCATTCAGGGCCACCTGGATGTCGGCCTCAACGAGACCGGTCGCTGGCAAGCCAGCCGCGTGGCGCAAGCCTTGGCCTCAGAGCCGATCCAGGCCATCTACGCCAGTGATTTGGTGCGTGCCTGGGAAACCGCCGGCGCCATTGCCAAGGCCACCGGCGGTGTGCTGCACGCCCATACCGGCTTACGTGAACGTCATTTTGGCGTACTGCAAGGCAAGACCTTTGCCGAAATTGAAATCGCCGACCCAGAACAATCGCTGCGCTGGCGCAAGCGCGACCCACACTGGGCACCCACCGGCGGCGAGACGCTGCTGCAAGTGCGGGACCGCATCAACCGCACGGTGGCTGAACTGAGCCAACGCCACATCGGCGAGCAAATTGTGCTGGTAGCGCATGGCGGCATCATGGATGCGTTGTACCGCGCCGCCACCGGCCAGGAGGTGCAAGCACCCCGCAGCTGGAAGTTGGGCAATGCGGCGATCAACCGCCTGCTCTGGACGCCTGCGGGCCTGACGTTGGTCGGCTGGTCTGATACGCGCCACCTGGAAGATCAAACCCTCGACGAAACCAGCACCTGAGCGGGCTATATCGCAGTCATTGCCATGTCATGCGCCGGCTTGTGCGGGCCGATGCCACCGGGGTAGAGGGCTCCGCTCATGTCCCCCGAACCGGGCTGCGCCCGATCCTCCTCCTTGACTTCGCTGCACCCTCTACCCCAATGTCATCGTCTGTCACCCGTGTTGACCGACTCAGGACGGCGTGGCATTCAGTGCGGTGAGGTCAAGGAGGAGGCCAAAGGCCGGGGGACACGAACGGCACTGAGTGCCACGTCGGCCTGAGTTCATGCGCCAAACAGGTCACCCCCATCGCGGTTCGGCGGCGTCACCCCCAAATGCCGGTAGGCGGCCAGCGTGGCGATGCGCCCCCGCGGCGTGCGTTGCAAATACCCCTGCTGAATCAAATACGGCTCGATCACGTCTTCGATCGTTTCACGCTCTTCGCCAATGCTAGCGGCGATGTTGTCGAGCCCGACCGGGCCACCGTCAAAGCGGTGAATCACCGCCTCCAGCAACTTGCGGTCCATCAAATCAAAGCCTTGCGGATCGACATCGAGCATCGCCAGCGCACGGTTGGCAATCTCGAGCGTGATTTCACCAGCGCCCTTGACGTCGGCATAGTCGCGCACCCGGCGCAACAGGCGGTTGGCAATGCGCGGGGTGCCGCGTGAACGCCGGGCAATCTCGTAGCCGCCCTTGTCATTGGTCGGCACCTTGAGCAAGCCGGCGCTGCGCCGCACGATTAACGCGAGTTCGTCAGCGGTGTAAAACTCCAACCGCGCCACAATGCCGAAGCGGTCGCGCAGCGGGTTGGTCAGCATGCCAGCACGGGTGGTGGCGCCGACCAGCGTGAAGGGCTGCAAATCAAGCTTGATAGAGCGCGCCGCCGGGCCTTCACCAATCATGATGTCGATCTTGTAGTCCTCCAGCGCGGGGTACAAGATTTCTTCCACCACCGGGCTCAGACGGTGAATTTCGTCAATGAAGAGAACATCGTTCTTCTCCAGATTGGTCAACAAGGCCGCGAGGTCTTTGGGTTTTTCGAGCACCGGGCCGCTGGTCTGACGCAAATTAACACCTAACTCATGGGCAATGATGTGCGAAAGCGTGGTTTTGCCCAGACCGGGTGGGCCAAACAGAAGTACGTGGTCGAGTGCCTCGTCGCGCATTTTGGCGGCGCTGATAAAAATCTCGAGCTGTTCGCGCACCTTGGCCTGGCCCACGTACTCGTCCATCAGCTTGGGGCGCAGGGCGCGCTCAACCGCTTCCTCATTGGGCGAGGCCGGGGCGGCGGAGATCATGCGTTTGGGGGGCGGTGCGCCAAAATCGTCGGTTTGAATGCTCACGGGGTGGGGGCTGCAAAGTGGAGCTTGACTATAGCCTGCAGCGCCACTGAGCGGCTCAAGTGCACCGGTGATTCTGCCGATAACATGGCATAAACCCTTCTTTGACCAAGTAGGGCCAGATCATTGTGCTTACCCACGGGGCCGCCTGCCATGAATTCGAATCGCCTGAATCCCCTTCTTGCCACCAGCCTGGCCCTCTTCCTGACGGCGGGCCTGCCCCTCGCCAGTATGGCTGCTGACCATGCAGCGCCTGCAGAGGCGCCAGCTGCAGATGCCCACGCTGCACCCGCCAAAAAACCAGCCTCGAGCGCCTCAGCGGCCAAGGCCATGGGCGACCAGGTGCGCGAAGCCGTTGAAGCCGGCGGAACCGCCAACAAACGCATCACGCTGGTGGTCAACGGCAAAGAGAAAAAATTCATCACCATGCCGGCCAAGCCTCCGGCTGCGGCCGCTGAAGCCCCGGCAGCGGCACCAGCCAAAGCAGGAGAACACGCTACGGAGCACGCCCCAACTGCAGCGCCCAAGCATGCAGCAGTTGCCGTCAACCCCAAAGCCAGCCGCGCCTACATTCGAGCCAAGGCGGCCGCCATGACCGGCCACGAATCCCCTGCGGCGGTTGATGCAGCAGCGGCGCACCATGACGGCGAGGTGCACTGGGCCTACGAAGGCGCCAACGGACCGCAAGCCTGGGGCCAGCTCAAACCCGAGTTCAATGCCTGCGCCATCGGCAAGCGCCAGTCACCCATCAACATCGAAGAATCAGCCACGCTGCAAGGACCCGCCGAACCCCTGCAATTTAACTACATGCCCAGCAGCGGCAGCGTGGTAAACAACGGTCACACGATTCAGGTCGACCTGTATGGCGACAACGCCATCACCGTGCGCGGCTCGACCTACAAGCTGCTGCAGTTTCACTTCCACACGCCGTCGGAAGAGCAAATCAACTACCGTAATTTTGCAATGGTGGCGCACCTGGTGCACAAGAATCCCGAAGGCCAACTGGCCGTGGTCGCCGTGCTGCTGGACCCCGGCACCACCAATGCGCTGATCAACAAGGTGTGGACCTACATGCCGCTCGACACCAACGACCGCGTGCGCATGCCTGTGGGCATCATCGACATGAACGACTTGCTGCCCAAAGACCAACGCTACTACCAGTTCATGGGCTCGCTCACCACGCCGCCCTGTACCGAAGGCGTGCTGTGGATGGTGCTGAAACAACCCACCACCGTGAGCAAGGAACAAATCAAACTGTTCAGCCAACTGTTCCCCCGCAATGCCCGCCCGGTGCAACCCGTGAATGGCCGCGCGGTGAGGGACGCCCAGTAAGCTTGCGGCTTGCTGGTTACTTGGCCAACGCCCGTAACGCCAGCTTGATGCCGTCGCTCACACCGACATCCACCGGCAGGGCTTTCAGGGCGGCGGCGGCTTCCTTGTCGCTGTAACCCAGCGCCAGCAAAGCCTGCAAGATATCGCCCTGCGCATCGTTGACGATGCTGGCCGACACACCTATATCCGGCCCGAGTTTGCCTTTGAGTTCCAGCAACAGGCGCTGCGCGGTTTTGGGACCGATGCCCGGCACCTTGGTCAACCGCCCCGCTTCTTGCATCGTGATGGCATGCGACAACTCGCCCACGCTCATGCCTGAGAGCACCGACAAAGCAGTGCGCGGCCCCACGCCTGATATTTTGATGAGCTGGCGAAACGCTTCGCGCTCCTGCGCATTCTCGAACCCGTACAGAATTTGCGCGTCTTCGCGCACCACAAAGTGCGTCAGCAAACTGACGCGAGCGCCGAGTTCCGGCAGGTTGTAAAACGTGCTCATGGGCACATGCACTTCGTAGCCCACGCCATTGCAGTCCACCAGCACCTGGGGTGGATTTTTGTCACTCAAAGTGCCCGTTAATTTGCCGATCATTTTTTGCCTATCATGGGTGACTAATTTCTGGAATTATCAACTTGATCCTCAGACACATTTTTTCCCCGCCCAGCAACACCCGCCTGGGCCACCTGTGCGGCCCCATGGACGAGCACCTGCGCAGTATTGAAGTGGCGCTGCAAGTCAAAATTGCGCATCGGCATGAGCAGTTCAAGGTCGACGGCACCAAAGCCAACGCCAAGCGCGGCATGGAAATGCTGCAAGCCCTCTACGAGATGGCGGCCCGCCCGATTGAGCCCAGCACGATTCAACTAATGCTGGCCGGCGACCCCGACATGGTGGACGCCGACAGCCCGGGCCTCAAAACCAAGCGCAGCGACCTCAA
>NZ_JBAWYV010000131.1:0-8878 GCF_037143375.1 Rhodoferax sp.
AGCGTGGGCTGCTGCTGGCCGGAGTCTCACACGACTTGCGCAGTCCCCTTTCGCGTATCCGTTTGGCTGCCGAGTTGTTACCGGAACTCACGAATCCTAAGCCCCACATTGATGTCATAACACGCAACGTCGACCATGCTGACAAACTGATAAGCAGTTTTCTCGACTTTGTTCGTGCTGGCTCTTTGGTGATGGGCGAAACCGTGGATGTAGCCGAAGTGGCAGGTTCGGTGGTTGCGCGCTTTGAGTGCTCCATCGAATTGCTATGCATGACATTGGCACCCGGGCGCGTTCTGCTTGGCAATGCGAATAAGCTGCTGATTGAGCGCCTGGTCTTTAACCTGATTGACAACGGACTCATGCACGGGAAAGCGCCAGTGGTGGTAACTGTGTCTGCTGAGCGCGGCCCTGCAGGTAATGACATTGTGCAAATTGATGTGTGCGATGCGGGAATCGGCTTGCCCGCAGGCCAAGAGGCCGCTCTACTACAGGCCTTCGCCCGCGGCGACCCAAGCCGGAGTCGGCCGGGATTCGGTTTAGGTCTCTCGATTGTTCAGCAGATCGTTGCACGTATGGCGGGTACGCTCGTTTTTATGCGCGATGACCTTGGCCACCATGCGATAGTACGTTTTGAGCGTCTGGCTAGCGTCCACTGACTGCTGTTTGGCCCTTTTGCGAAGCCGCAAGTTCCAAGGCGGAAGACCGAACACAAGCGTGATTCACTCGCAGCAAAAGTTGTGTACAACAACTCCGTACCAAACGCCAATGGAACTCCGACTATTCCAGTTCGGCCAGCAATGAATGGATTCCAAAGCAGGTCACAGCCTAATCGAGCACGTCCATTTGATTAAATATGATAAAAATGTCATGTATTTGATCAAATATGGAAAAAATGTCATATTTGATTGGGCAAAAACCATAAGATAATTTTCGGCTGACTGAAACATATTGAGTCTATTTTGTGGACAGCTTTGTCTGCATGTACCCCGGAACCCCGTTATGGCAACTATTGATTATGAAGATTCCGGCGCAGAGGTGCGCTTTGTTCGTCTGGGAGGGCGACTGGATGGTCCAGGTATCGACCTGGTCTCCGCCAAATTCGCTGCGCTGGCGTGTGCGCAATCCAAACGTGTTGTTGTAGACCTTAGGACTGTCACCTATATTGCCTCGGTTGGCATACGCGAACTTGTATCGAACGCCAAAGCAAATAAGCAGCGTGGCGGTAAGCTTGTCATTTTTGTGGGTGACAATGCGGACGTTTTCAATACATTGGATACGACAGGAATTGGAACGTTCATTAGCGTATTTCAAGACCTGGCACAGGCCGGCGCGTCCGTCAATAGTTAAGTTTGCAGCCGATAATGTCGTCGATTGAGAAGCCTGCTGCAGAGCGTTCATTCGAACCCCATTTGAGTCAAATTAGAGCGGCATCGGAATGGCTGAATGATGTCGGCGCCGCACTTCATATTCCGTTGGGGGCACTCAATCGACTGAATGTTTGCTTGAACGAGGCTATGGCCAATGTACTTGACCATGGCGGTGAAGGGGGGCATGCTGCCCCGTTGCGCTTGTTCATTTCCGTTGAAATCATCCAGCCGTCAGCAGGTGCAGCGACGCTGACGCTTTGCGATAGCGGCAAGAAATTTAATCCTACAACGTTCACGCCAGCACCGTTACCCAAATCACTTGATGACGCCCTTCCCGGCGGGCTTGGCATCATTTTGATTCGTGGTAACGCGAATACAGTCACCTACAGTTACAGCGGCGGAACCAATCAATTGGCAATGACGGTCGTGTGGCAAGAAAGTTAATAACTCTTGTGTTCGCTGAACACTTAACGGTCGTCTATTTTTTGGAAAATGGCGGGCGCTTTTTTGAAGAATCAATTTTTCATGGACGGCCGACAAGGACCGTCGCAGGTCAAAAGATAGGCAAAGTCGGGGAGTTAATGGTGTGATTAAAAACCAGAAAAATGTGGCGGGCAATCTTCGAAAACCTATCTTCCTGATTGCCAGGTTTTCTTCGGAACTGCAACTGCTTGGCACGTTTTTCAGCGTTGCCGTCTTGATGGCGTTTTATGAAACCCTGAAGGAAATTTACTTCAAAGGTGGTTTAACTCTGGTGGAGTCACACGCCATCACGGTGGTTGTTTCAGCGACGTTGGCAACCATTGCGTCCACTTTCATACGCAGCAAGGCGATTGAATTGCATGCAGCGGTTGAGGATGCGGCCAATATGGCGGAAAGTGTCATAACAAACATCTTTGATGCGGTAGTGATCATGGACAGCGACGGGAATATCAGCACGTTCAATCCTGCCGCGCAGAAGATATTTGGTTACCAGGCGTCCGAGGTAATAGGGCAAAGCGTCAACATGCTGATGTCGCCGGCTTATGCGGCAGCGCATGACGGCTACATTCGAAGGTATCTGGATACAAAAGTGCCTGCAATCGTCGGCAAAAACAGGCGCGAAGTTCCCGGGCTACGATCAAATGGCGATACCTTTCCAATGGATTTGATCGTCAGCCAGATGAACTTTAATGACAAGTTGATGTTCATCGGCATCATCCGGGATATCAGTGAATACAAACAAGCTGAAATTGAAACCGAGCGCCTCAGGCAGGCCGAGATGTTAATTGTTGCCAATCTGAAAAAAGAAATGTTGATTGCGGCTGCCATTCAAAAGAATATGCTGCCAAAAAACACTTATCTGCTTCAGCAGTTTCCAGAGATCAAGGCGTTCGGCATATCCAGACCAGCAAAGGAAATGGGAGGCGATTTTTACGATGCGTTTGCCATCGATACGGAGTATCTGGTCTTTGCCATTGGCGACGTATCGGGCAAGGGAGTTTCCGCTGCTTTGTTCATGATGGAAGTAATGGCCTTGTTGCGATCACAGATGACAAGGCCGAGCAAGTTTCCTACAGCAGTAAATACGGTTAACCGATTGCTGTGCAGAAACAACGAGGCCAATATGTTTGTTTCGTTGTTTGTAGGCCTGCTCAACGTTTCGACCGGCCATCTTGATTACATCAACTGCGGTCATGATGTCCCTCTGTTTAGTACCAGCAATGAACCTTTCAAGACGCTGAACGTTCCAAAAAACATTCTGCTCGGGATCCACGAAGACGCAAGCTTTGAGCTCGCCCATATCCGGATGAAGCATGGCGATACCTTGGTTCTCTACACCGATGGCGTGACAGAAGCAGAGAATGACAAGCGCGAGTTTTTTACGTTGAAACGAACTTTAGGCGTGTTGTCTGCTACCTACCCCGACGCCAAAGTGTTGGTTCATGGCGTGCTGAATGCGGTAGATGATTTCCGCGGCGTGCAAGCACAATACGACGATATAACCGTATTTGCAATCCAATACCTTCCAGAGGATTTATACACCGCTCGAAAAAGCTTCTTCGAGTGGTCAGACGATCTGGGCGTCGGTATCGACGTGATTGATGAACAGCACCGCACGCTGGTTGATTTGATCAATCGACTTTATGAGGAAATTATTACCAAGGGATCGAGTAACGAAAATCAGGAAGAAATACTGGAAGAGTTGATCAGGTATGCGATCTACCATTTTGATTTCGAAGAAGAGCTATTGCACAAGAATAGTTACGCTGAGCTCAATGCACATTGCGGCTACCATGCCCGAATGAAGGAGAAACTTCTGGCATTGCTGGAAAACGTCAGGACCAGTTCTGTCACTGTGAACACTGAACTGCTTAGCTTCCTGAAAGACTGGTTGCAACAGCATATTGCGGTTGAGGACAAGAGCGCTTTCTCTTGAGTAAAAGTCGTTCTGAAATGTATGACCGGCACTGCGTTGTGGTGCGTGAAAGACCGGTTTGAGTCAAAACAGCTATTTGAAAATTACGCGATTCCACGCCAGCATGGGGCTTATGCTTTCTTGAGCGAACGGCCCGGTAAAGCCGAAACCAATCTCTCGAAAACTGACCAGCACCCGATTTAATCACCTCCAGCTGGGCTTGAAACCGACCATTGGTTAGTGATGATCCCCGCCTGATTAGCGCTTTCAAGTGAAACACCAAACCCCCACAACCGGGCGGCGTGTTTCAGTACCTCCAGCGTGTTGTCGCCCAGGGGTCGGTCCTGGTACTGGGTGTGGCGCAAAGTCAGGGCGCGGTCCCCCCGGCGGTTCACATTCCAGACTTGAATGTTGGGTTCACGGGTGCCCAGGTCGTATTGCTGCGACAGCGATTGGCGCAACTCTCGGTAGCCCGCTTCATCGTGGATCGCCGATATTTGGAGTTCACTCTGGCGTACATCGTCGCGCACGGCGAAGAGCCGCAGGTCACGCATGACTTTGGGGCTCAGGAACTGACCAATGAAACTCTCATCCTTGTAATTGCGCATGGCGTGGTCCAGCGTGGGTAGCCACGGCTTGCCTGCAAAGCCAGGGAACCACAGGCGGTCCTCTTCGGTTGGGGCCTCGCAGATGCGCTTGATGTCGGTGTACATGGCAAAGCCCAGCGCATACGGGTTGATGCCGCTGTAAGCGCGATGCCCCACGGGAGGCTGAAAAATAACATTCGTGTGGGAACTCAGCCACTCCAGCATGGCGCCGTCCGTCAGGTGGCCGTCCTCGTACAAGGTGTAGAGCAACTTGTGGTGCCAAAACGTGGCCCAGCCTTCGTTCATGACCTGGGTTTGTCGCTGCGGGTAAAAGTACTGGGCGATTTTGCGTACCAGTCGCACCACCTCGCGTTGCCAGGGTTCCAGCAGGGGTGAGTGTTTCTCGATGAAGTAAAGCAGATTCTCTTGAGGTTCCAGCGGGAAGCGTTGGCTTTCAGGGGCGTCTTCAACACGTTCATCCTTTTTAGGCACGGTGCGCCACAGGTCATTCACCTGTTGCTGGGCATAGGCTTCGCGTGCCTTGCGATCGCTGATCTCCTGAGCCAGGCTTTTCTTGCTGGGACGGCGATAGCGGTCAACCCCATAGTTGGCCAGCGCATGGCAGGAGTCCAGAAAAGTCTCTACCGTT
Organism: Rhodoferax sp.; assembly: GCF_037143375.1. GTDB lineage: Bacteria > Pseudomonadota > Gammaproteobacteria > Burkholderiales > Burkholderiaceae_C > Rhodoferax. The sequence continues at coordinate 5,002 of NZ_JBAWYV010000131.1, forward strand.
TCCATGCCATAACGCTCTTCGCATTCGCTAATGTACCGACGCGCAAACACCAGGTAGTCAATGATGGATGAGGCATCGGTCCACATGCGAAAAAGGTAGTTGCCTTTGAAAAAACTGTTGTGCCCATAACCCGCGTGGGCAATCACCAGGGCCTGCATCGCCGTAGAGTTTTCTTCCATCAGATAACTGATGCAGGGGTCTGAATTGATCACAATTTCATAGGCCAGTCCCATCTGTCCGCGCCGGTAGCGTTTGTCGGTGGCTATAAATTCCTTGCCGTAACTCCAGTGACGGTAGTTGATGGGCATGCCCACGCTGGCGTAGGCGTCCATCATCTGCTCGGCAGTGATGATCTCCAACTGGTTCGGGTAGGTGTCGAGACCAAAGCGTTGGGCCGTTTGGTGAATCACCTCGTGGTAGCGCTCGATCATCTCAAACGACCAGTCGCTTTGCGCTGGCAAAGGTTCCCTGGCGCGGGGTGGTGATGGCAAGGGCTCCTGCAAGACAAACCGGACGCGTCTGTCACAACCCAGTGGCATGCTGGTCGGTTGGTCAATATGCCGGTGCTCTTCGGGCGGTTTGGGGCCTGATGGGGCGAGCGGGGCGTTCATGCAGTTTCTCCTTCCTTCTTGAAGAGATCACGAAACACAGGGTAAATTTTTGACGGATCAGTGGCCTTGCGCATGGCAAAGTTGTCATGCTCCTGAGCCAGTTGGGTGTATTCTTGCCAGAGGTTTTGCTCATCTTCGGCGACTTGAACATAGGCGTAGTAGCGGCACAGCGGCAGGAGTTTTTCACTCAATATTTCCCGGCAGCGCCCGCTGTCACTGCTGTAGTTATCGCCGTCGCTGGCTTGTGCACCGTAGATATTCCATTCGGTGGGCGAATAGCGTTGAAGCGCAATTTTTTGCATGAGCTCCAGCGCGCTGCTCACCACGGTTCCACCACTTTCGGTGGCATGAAAAAAATCTTCCTCACAGACTTCTTGCGCCTGGGTGTGGTGGCGTATATAAACGATGTCGATCTTTTCGTAGTGGCGGGTCAGGAACAGGTAGAGCAAGATAAAAAACTGCTTGGACAGACTTTTACGATCCTCGTCCATCGAGCCCGAGACATCCATCAGGCAGAACATCACCGCCTTGGAGGTCGGCACCGGCGTCTTGACGCGCCCACGAAAGCGCAAGTCCAAGGGGTCTAAATAGGGGATGTTCTTCAGGCGCCGCGTCAAGGTGTCAATCTCAAGGCGCAGGGCGCGTATCTCGGGTGCATGCCCGAAGGGAGCCTGTTCGAGTTCGGCAAGTTGCAATTGCTTTAGTTTCAGTTCACGCCGCGCTGCAGCCCCCAAGGCCAGGCGACGGCCCAAGGCCCCGCGCATGGATCGGACCACGCTCAGGTTGCTGGGTGTGCCATCGCGCGTGTAACCGGCGCGGTGTGATTTCCACTCCGGTGATTCTCCAATCTGGCTGCGAATCAAGTGCGGCAAGGCCAGGTTCTCAAAAAAAATCTGCATGAATTCTTCTTTGCTCAAGGTGAAGACAAAATCATCCTCACCCTCGCCGGAATCACTGGCCTGACCCTTGCCACCCCCCGACCCGCCACTGGGGCGTCGAATGCGGTCGCCGCGCAGGTGGTCCACATTGCCCGGGTGCACGGTGTCGCGAACGCCGCCTTGCCCGTGGTGGAATACGGGTTCACTGATGTCCTTCTTGGGAATCGTGATGTTCTCGGCCTGTTCCATGTCGCGAATGCTGCGCCCTGCCACGGCCTTGCGCACGGCTTCGCGAATCTGCTCTTTATGGCGGTTCAAAAACCGCTCACGGTTGCCGATGGACTTGTTCTTGCCCGCCAGACGGCGGTCGACGATATGCAGCGCCATGCAACTCCTTCTGAGTCAAACCGTCAGGAACTCTTTCTGACGCGCAAATACCATTCGCACAGCAGGCGTACCTGCTTGGGGGTGTAGCCCTTGCCCACCATGCGAGTGACAAAGTCTTCGTGTTTCTTCGCCTCGTCGGCGCTGGCCTTGGCATTGAAGCTGATCACGGGCAGTAGTTCCTCGGTGTTGGAGAACATCTTCTTCTCGATCACCAGACGCAACTTCTCGTAACTGGTCCACACCGGATTCTTGCCCTGGTTATTGGCGCGGGCCCGCAACACAAAATTGACGATTTCGTTGCGGAAATCCTTCGGGTTGGCAATGCCTGCGGGCTTTTCGATTTTTTCAAGTTCGGCGTTCAGGGAGACCCGGTCAAACACCTCGCCGGTGTCGCTGTCGCGGTACTCGTTATCCTGAATCCAGTAGTCGGCGTAGGTCACGTAGCGGTCAAAAATGTTTTGACCGTATTCGCTATAGCTTTCCAGGTAAGCAGTCTGGATTTCCTTGCCAATAAATTCGGCGTAGCGAGGCGCCAGCAGTTCCTTGATGAAACCGGTGTACTTGTGTTCCAGTTCCACCGGAAATTGCTCGCGTTCGATTTGTTGCTCCAGCACATACATCAGGTGCACCGGGTTGGCCGCCACCTCGGCGCTGTCGAAGTTGAAGACCTTGGACAAAATTTTGAAAGCAAAGCGGGTTGAGACCCCGTTCATGCCTTCGTCCATGCCCGCGTAATCCCGGTACTCCTGGTAGCTTTTGGCGCGGGGGTCGGTGTCTTTCAGGCTCTCGCCGTCATAGACCTCCATCTTGCTGTAAAGGCTGGAGTTCTCGGGCTCCTTCAGGCGCGTCAGGACCGCAAACTGGCTCATCATCTTCAAGGTGCCGGGCGCGCATTTGGATTCTCCCAGCGACGACTCACGGATCAGTTTTTCGTAAATCTTGATCTCTTCGCTCACACGCAGGCAGTAGGGCACTTTGACGATGTAAATGCGGTCTAGAAACGCTTCGTTGTGTTTGTTGTTTTTAAAGGCCTTCCACTCGCTCTCGTTGCTGTGGGCCAGCACAACGCCATCAAAGGGGATGGCGCCAAAACCTTCCGTGCCCTTGAAGTTGCCTTCTTGGGTAGCGGTGAGCAGCGGGTGCAGCACCTTGATCGGTGCTTTGAACATTTCTACAAACTCCAGCAGTCCCTGGTTGGCCAGGCACAGGCCGCCGGAAAAACTGTAGGCATCCGGGTCGTCTTGCGAGAAATTCTCCAGTTTCCGGATGTCTACCTTTCCCACTAATGAAGAAATATCCTGGTTGTTTTCATCACCGGGTTCTGTTTTTGAAATGGCGACTTGTTTAAGAATATTGGGGTAGCGTTTAACCACTTTGAACTGTCGGATATCACCGCCAAATTCATCCAGTCGTTTGACTGCCCACGGCGACAATATCCGTTGCAGGTAACGGGTAGGAATACCGTAGTTCTCCATCAGAATGGGACCGTCTTCGGAGGCGTCAAAAAGACCCAACGGAGTTTCATTCACGGGCGAGCCCTTGATGGCATAAAACGGCATTTTTTGCATCAGGAATTTGAGGCGCTCAGCCAGCGAACTTTTGCCCCCGCCCACCGGACCCAGCAGATAAAGAATCTGCTTGCGTTCTTCGAGGCCTTGGGCGGCGTGCCGGAAGTAACTCACCACTTGTTCAATGGCGTCTTCCATGCCGTAGAACTCGGCAAAAGCGGGGTAAATCTTGATCAGCTTGTTGGCAAACAGCCGCGACAGTCGCGGGTTGTTGCGCGTGTCGAGTAATTGTGGCTCACCAATGGCGGCCAGCATGCGCTCGGCGGCGGTGGCATAGGCCAGCGGGTTGCGCTTGCACTCTGCCAAATAATCGTCAAGTGTTAACTCTTCTTCGCGATTTCTCGCGTACCGCGCTACATAGTTACCGATAACGTCCATAAGACCTCCGTGATCTCATTACTACCGAAAAATACTGTGCTGGCCTGACCCCGAT
>NZ_JBAWYV010000132.1:0-8787 GCF_037143375.1 Rhodoferax sp.
TAGAGCTGGTAAATCTCGACTTTTTTGCGGGTTTCTTCGTCACGCACTTCGACCATGTTGGCGCGCAAACCATCTTCTTTGCAGCTGCCAATGAACCACTGCATTTGCTTCGGTGGAAAGCGTTCATCATCCAACTTGAACTGCTTGTAAAGCCGCTTGATGCTGGAGAGTTGGTCCTGGGTATCGAGAATCTGGAAGCTCTGCGGCAGGTTGGCGATTTTGTAATGGGCGCGCAAAAACCGGTTGCACAGGCCGTGAAACGTGCCAATCCACATGCCATGCACATTGACCGGCAGCATGCTGGTCAGGCGCGTCATCAGCTCTTTGGCGGCCTTGTTGGTAAAGGTCACGGCCAGCACCCCACCGGGCGACACCTGCCCGGTTTGCAGCAACCAGGCAATGCGGGTGGTGAGCACCCGGGTTTTGCCGGAACCGGCCCCGGCCAGAATCAGCGCATGTTCGGCCGGCAAGGTGACGGCGGCGCGTTGTTCGGGGTTGAGGTTGAGGTTGTGCAAGAGTGAGGAGTCTTGCAAGCGGTCTGGGGTATTTTCTGAGAACATCCTGTGATTGTAGAAAGCCCCGGATGAAATCTCTCTTGCTGGTCATGTTCCTGAGCGCCGTTTTCACCTCGGGTGTTGCGGCCCAATCGTTTTGCGCCAGCGATGGCCAAGCGACGCCCGTGACGCTGGTGGAGCGCTTCATCAGCGCGGACTGCGACACCTGCTGGCGTACGGCGCCCGCCGAGGCACCCGCCGCGCAGTCGCTGACGCTGGACTGGATTGTGCCCAGCGCGCAGTGCGATGAAGCGCCCCTGTCGGCGGCGGCCAGCCGGGATGCCTTACAGCGCCTGTCGTCACTGGGGCAAGCCGCGCCAAACAGTACGTTGACCTTGCGCACCCCTGTTGGCCAGAAACGATCCTGGCAACTGCGCGTGGCGAATGGCATGGTGTTGGGAGGTTACATCGGGGCCTCGCTGTTATTCAAAACGTCCACCCAGCCGCGTCACCCGGAGAATTTGAGCGCCTGGCTGGTGCTGATCGAAACCATTCCCGCCGACACCGAGGGCACACCTGCTGAACGAAATATTGTTCGAAACGTGCTCCAGCCCCCGTACTACCTGCGCAAGCAGCTATCAAAAGATGAGTATGTCATTTTTCAGGAAACCCGTCCCTTGAGCATCCCGCCAGGAGCCGTACCTGAACGTCTGCGCGTGGTCGGCTGGGTGCAGGATGCCAAGGGCCGTATTTTGAGTGCCGCCCAATCGGTTTGCAGGGCGCCAGAACCTTCAGCTACCGAATAAACCCTATAGAATCAATCACCGGGCCCAAGCAATTGAGGCCCGGTTTTTTTTTGAAGCCGGGTCCAGTCCAAGCGCTCTTCTATCTACTTAAATGAAGCAGGAGTCCGGACCATGGAAATTTTTGATTACGACAACATTCTTTTACTGCCCCGCAAATGCCGCGTGGAGAGCCGCTCTGAATGCGACGCCAGCGTAGAACTGGGCAAGCGCCGTTTTCGCATCCCCGTCGTCCCCGCCAACATGAAGACCGTGGTGAGTGAAGCTACCTGCGTCTGGCTCGCTGAAAACGGCTACTTTTACGTGATGCACCGCTTCGACCTGGACAATGTTCAGTTCGTCAAAGACATGGTCGCCAAGGGTCTTTACGCATCCATCTCTCTGGGCGTCAAAAAGCCGGATTACGACACGGTGGACCAATTGCTTGCGCTTGGTTTGGTGCCGGAATACATCACGATCGACATTGCGCACGGCCACGCCGACAGCGTCAAGAACATGATCGAGTACCTGAAGGCCAAAATGCCCGCAGCCTTCATCATCGCTGGCAACGTGGCCACGCCCGAGGCCGTGATTGACCTCGAAAACTGGGGCGCCGACGCCACCAAAGTGGGCATCGGCCCCGGCAAGGTCTGCATCACCAAGCTCAAAACCGGATTTGGCACTGGTGGCTGGCAGTTGAGCGCCGTCAAGTGGTGCGCCCGCGTGGCGACCAAGCCGATCATTGCCGATGGCGGCATCCGTGAGCACGGCGACATTGCCAAATCCATCCGCTTTGGCGCCACGATGGTGATGATCGGCTCGATGCTGGCCGGCCACGAGGAAAGCCCCGGCAAGACTGTGGAAGTGGACGGCAAGTTGTACAAGGAATACTACGGTTCGGCCAGCGACTTCAACAAGGGCGAGTACAAACACGTCGAAGGCAAACGCATTCTGGAACCCATCAAAGGCAAACTGTCTGAGACCCTGATCGAGATGGAACAGGACGTGCAAAGCTCCATCAGCTACTCAGGTGGCAAAAAACTGATGGATATTCGCAAGGTCAACTACGTCACCCTCGGAGGTGACAACGCCGGTGAACACCTTTTAATGTAATGCGGACACTGTGAGAGCCTGCGGCTAGCCCATTAGCAAGCGGGTCGCCAGCGCATTCAGGCGGTGACCCGGCTCAATCAAAGCTTCCAGAATGCTGAAGTGATTGAGACCGGTGAGCACCTCACACACAGGCACCACCGTCACACCCCAAGACTGTCGGATCAAGTGGTTGTGCTGCAAAAATGCTGAACTTTCCTCACCCCCCACCACGGTATACAAAACACCCCTGCCCTCTGAAACTCCGGGGGAAGGAAGCCATGCCGGGCTGGCTTGTTGGACTTGGGCAGAAGTAAGCTGAAGCGACTCTTGCAGAAATGGTGTTTGCCTGATGGCCTCCAATGCGTACACACCAGAAATGGTCAGCGCATTTTTTACCAAATGTGCCGGTAAATCTTCAGCATAGTGCGGCCACAGGCACGCCAGCATCATGGCCGCCAAGTGACCCCCAGCCGAGTGCCCCACCACCGTGATGCGATGGGGATCGCCGCCGAATTTTTCAATATGCCGATAAGTCCAGGCCAAGGCCTTGACCATTTGCATAACGATGTCGGGAATGCTCACTTCGGGGCACAAGGCATAGTTGGGGATCACAACACAAACGCCCGCCTGGGCAAATGCAGGTGCAATAAACGAGTGATCCGCTTTGTCCAGCGAACGCCAATAACCGCCGTGTAAAAAAACCAACACCGGTGCCGGGTCGCAATCAGCCGGAAAAATATCCAGCGTCTCGCTAGGTCCGTCGCCATAGGCCACATCGAGTAAACAAGACTGCGTTTGACGCACCAACTCGGACGTTTCGGCCCAATGCGCGAAATGCGCTGCAAAGCCGGGCACCCGAGCTCGGTTGTTGTAGAGACGATCCAGCGTCTCACCCTTTGATTTATTCATGAGCTGATCTTGTCATAGGCCCGCAAGTTCGTCAGCCCATCGACAGTAAATCGCCTATTAGCGTTATGGGTTTCAGTGAGATACGCGTTATTCTTTGGTTTTGGGAGCAACGATGAAAATTGCAGTACTTGGTATCGGAATGATGGGCTATCTCATGGCCAGACGACTGTGTGATGCCGGACATACGGTCCACGCTTGGAACCGCACGCAAGCTAAGGCTGAAAGACTTATCCCATTTGGCGCAACGGTTTGCGCACAAGCAGCTGACGCGGTTAAATCTGCCGATGTCGTGATCTGCCTGCTTGAAAACGGCATGGTTGTGGGTGACGTTTTGTTTGCTCAGGGTGTCGATAAAGCCCTGCAACCGGACGCTTTGGTGATCGATATGTCATCCATCCAGCCCAGCGAGGCCCGCGACCACGCGGCGCGTCTGAGCGAAATCGGCATCGCCCATCTGGATGCCCCTGTATCTGGCGGCACGCTGGGGGCGGAGCAAGGCACGCTGGCCATCATGGTGGGCGGTAAAGCCGCAGATTTTGAGCGTGCACAAAGGGTGTTCAAGGTGTTTGGCCGATCCACCCACGTCGGGCCTCATGGCACCGGGCAACTCGCAAAATTGGCCAACCAAATGATTGTCGGCATCACCATCGGCGCCGTTGCAGAAGCCTTGTTGTTGTGCGAAAAAGGCGGCGCCAGCATGGCCAAAGTCAAGGAGGCCATCACCGGTGGTTTTGCCGATAGCCGCATTCTGCAAGTGCACGGACAACGCATGGTGGACCGCGATTTCACGCCGCACGGGCGCATGTCAGTGCAACTCAAAGACTTGCGCAACGCCCTCGCCACGGCACAAGCCATCGGCTTTGACGCCCCGGTGACTCAACTGTTTGAGAAGCTCTACAGCGACGGCATAGAACACGGCTTGACCGACCTTGATCAAGCGGGCTTATTCGTGGAGTTAGCCAGCCGAAACGGCATGAGTTGAATAAAACTACTGCTATAATTTTTGACTTGGTTAGGTGGTCTGAATTTAGTTATTAAGACTTACAAACAGTTGAGGTCAGGGCTCTGATTTCAATCCAGTTTTTAACTCCAAACGTTTTTCGAAAAGTGGGTTCTTAGCTCAGTTGGTAGAGCAGCGGACTCTTAATCCGTAGGTCGACAGTTCGAATCTGTCAGGACCCACCACTTAAAGCGTTACGGGATATAGATAGCCTGCTAAAAATAAATAGCAGGCTTTTTTATTTAGTGATGCCATTGCCAGAATATTGGCTGATGGAAATTTTTCGGGATGTTAGCTCAGTTGGTAGAGCAGCGGACTTTTAATCCGTTTGTCGTGGGTTCGACCCCCGCACATCCCACCAATAAAGCCTTACGGGGCATAGAAAGCCTGCTATTCATTGGATAGCAGGCTTTTTACATTCCGGTCAAAATATCAACGAAGTCGTCAGTGAAATCGTCCATTTTTCTTGACTTATCCTCAAAGGTGTTGCGAGGATGATTCACGGCCAGATTCAATTGACTGAAAGCATTCAGCGTGTCCTTGCGAGCTCATTCGCCACAAGCAGTTTCAACTGATCGAAGCCAAAAGAAGGCAGCGGCTTTCCATTCACGAAGTACTCAGGTGTCTGGGACACACCCAAAGTGTTTGCGTCACTCATATCTTGCGCGATAACCTGCTGGAGATCGGGGGCCGTCATATCGAACGCCAACTGTTCCATATTCAGACCCACGCCATTCAGATGATTCCACACCAGTTCAATTTTGGCCGTATGGTTCGACGCCCAATCCTCCTGGCTATTTAGCAGGGCCTCAAGTGTCGGCCAGAACTTTCCTTGGCGACGTGCCGCTTCTAATACGGCCACTACTTTGTCTGAACCTTTATGAAAAGGTGCATAGCGCATCACCAACCGAATTCTGCCTGGATGTGCCTCCATGAGTTGCTTCACCTGCGGGTAAAAAATGCGGCATGTGTCGCAGGCTGGATCAAAAAACTCAACGATGACAACGGCCGATTCTTCCTTGCCCAGACTTGGCGAGTGCGGACGAATCAGCGCAGTTCGATCAACCGAAGCAACTTGCGAATCATTGGATTCCTTATCAGAAAAATACTGCCATGAGCCAATGACCAATACGGCAAGAAACATCACACTGGCTAGAACATAAACCGACTTTTTTTGCATTATTGGAATCCTTTGGGAGTAATCGCGATCGCTACGAAAAAACTGATTTTACGGACCTTGCCCTATGCAACCGAGAGTCATGTGTGTCACAGTCTTTACCCATACTTCACTGAACTGGCACAAAGCTGAACCGCAAAGCGATCATGATTTAAGTCAAGAAAAACTTGAAAGTAATCTCATGAAAAAAATTATTCTTTTATCAGTAGTTGTTGTCACAAGCGGGCTTTGCCTAGCCCAGGAAGTTGGACGCGTCATTTCTTCAACGCCCATCATTCAACAGTTCAGCGTGCCCCGACAGGTCTGCACCACCGAGCAAGTGGCTGTGCAGCAGCCCAAGTCTGGGGCGGGCGCCCTCATGGGTGCGATTGCAGGGGGTGCCATGGGCAACGCAGTCGGTGGCGGAGCGGGCAAAGCGGCTGCGACCATGATTGGCATTTTTGGCGGTGCCATTGTGGGTGACCGGGTCGAGGGCGCACCCATGGCGCAACTTCAAAACGTGCAACGTTGTTCCACTCAGACATTTTATGAAAACCGACCTGTCGCCTATAACGTGGTTTACGAGTATGCGGGCAAGCAATATTCCTTGCAAATGCCCCATGACCCTGGTCCATCGATTCAACTTCAAGTCACCCCGGTAGGCGCAAGCGCGGCACAAACGGTGCCGAACAACTCTGCGACTTACACCCAACCCTCGTACGAACAAGCACCCAATATGGTGGTGGCACAGCCTGTTTACCGAGGTCGCTATGTAAGACCCTACTACCAACCAGTCGAGATTGAAATGAACTACGGTTATGGAGATGAATCTCGTGGCCGACGTAATTGGCACTAATTTTGCATCTCAACTGGTAACAAAACTTGGAGGGTATGAAATGAAAACAGTTTTTGTGACCGTTGTTTTATCAATTCTTTCTGCCGTTGTGGGCATATTTGCCGCCACGGAATTACATGACTTGTCGGCTTCGACTATCAGCAGCACAGACAAGACATCATCACAATCAAGTCAAAAAATTCAGCAGTGGGTGAACCACTGAACCAATCAGCCAACTCTATCGGCGAATGACCCGGACAGCCAGTTCATGCGCCAAATTGGGATGCCCCACTTTGGTGTACGGCGGCTTGGGCCAGGCCCAGGATTTTTCCGGAAACAAAGCACGCATCGCATTGATGTCGCAATGGTAGGGGGGGCCAACAATAAAACCCTCCTCACTGGAAGTCGACCGAATCATCTGCATATAAAGCACCCACAACCCACCGCCTGGTTGAAGCCACTGATTTAATTGTTGCGCATACTCAAACCAGTGCTCTGGATGAATAGCACAGAGGCAGGTTTGCTCGTAAACAGCGTCAAACTTCTTTTCCGGGCGATAGGTCAGCACGTCAGCTTGAATAACTTCTGCCTTTAGGCCCTGCGAATTGACGAGCGCCTGCGTTATTTCAACAGCCGCTGCGGTGTAGTCAATACCGACGACATCAAAGCCGCGACGAGCTAACTCGGCCACCTCCCACCCTGTACCACAACCAGGCACGGCAATGCGACATGGTTTTAGTTCTCCACTGTCTAACCATTCCAATAACTGAGGGCTTGGACTGCCGCGATCCCAACCGGTTTCATTTTTTTCAAAGCGATTTTGCCAAAATTCAGTAGTAGGACCAGCCATATAGTTTCTCTCTTGGGATATTTGATTAAGTTTAAGTCAAGTGCCTGGCATTGGAAGGCTGGATCAAAGGCGTGACATGCGCACCAAATCGAGGCGCAGAATTGACTAGAATCAATCTAACCGAACCGCAGAGTCGGCAACCTGAAAGATGTAGATATGGAAACAGATACGACCATTCCTTCAACTTTGATGTCGATTGATTCAGACATCAAACCGCCCGAAGAGGCAAAAAGCCACCCCATATTAATAGTAGTCATTGCCGTCACCGTTTTTTTGATTGTTTTCTTACTGCTCAGAAGATGACGGCGCCCAGTAAATCACTTGGCAAAAAAAAGCCCACAAGAATTAACTTGTGGGCTTTTTTATTAATTTAACTTACTCAGCGGTCTGACTTGCCAGGCCATTTTTTAGCATCACGAGGCACAAAAACTTTACCACCGTTGCCGGGTTTGGCGAAAGAAGGCTTGCCAAATGCGGGCTTGCGGGCACCGAAGTCGCCGCGAGGAGGCGCACCAAAGTCGCCACGGGGAGCACCGAAATCACCACGGGGTGCACCACCGTCGTTACGGGCGCCAAAATCACCACGTGGCGCAGGGCCGTCATTGCGGGCACCGGCAAAACGGTCGTTGAAACCGCCCTTGCGTTCGTAGCTACGGCCTTCAGGCTGTCCACCGAATCCACCACCGCCATTGTTTTGATAGCCACCGCCACCCGCATCACGCGGGGCACCGGAGTTACGGTCATTGAAACCACCACGGCTTGCACCGAAACCGCCGGAACGACCGCCACCGCCGCCGCCGCCAAAATTGCCACCACGGGAGTGGTTGTCGTTACCACCACGACTACCGGTTCCCGCGAAACTGTTAGGACGTGAGTCAGGGAAACGTTGCTGAGGTTCCATTCCAGGAATGGTCTCACCCTTGAACTGGTGGTGGCTATGGAACTCGATGTCCATGATCTTGCGACGATCGCGGAATTCAGCAAAAGTCACGGCAATACCGTCACGTCCGGCACGACCAGTACGGCCAATGCGGTGGGTGTAATCTTCAGCTTTCATCGGCAAGCCGAAGTTGAACACGTGGGTCACGGTGGGCACGTCAATACCGCGAGCGGCCACGTCCGTTGCCACCAAAATTTGCACCTGACCTTGACGCAGTGCCATCAAACGGCGGTTACGCAAGCCCTGGCTCAACGCACCGTGCAAAGCGACAGCAGAGAAGCCTTCTTGTTGCAAGTCGTTAGCCAAGCCATCGCACTCGATTTGGGTGCTGGCAAAAACAATGGCTTGGTTGATGGTGGTGTCGCGCAACCAGTGGTCCAGCAATTTGCGTTTGTGCTGCGCGTTGTCAGCCCAGAACAGTTTCTGGCTGATGTTCTGATGTTTTTCTTGTGGGCTGTCGATTTGCAAACGTTGTGGCTCGCGCATCACTCGGGTTGCAAGTTGCTGAATGCGCGGTGCAAAGGTGGCACTGAACATCATGGTTTGCTTGCGGCCAATGGTCAGCTGATTGATGTCAGCCAGGTCATCTGAGAAGCCCAGATCCAACATACGGTCGGCTTCGTCAACCACCAGGAACTGAACTTGGTCCAGTTTGATTTGCATGGAGCGTTGCAGGTCAAGCAAACGACCGGGTGTCGCCACCACGAGGTTGGCATTTTGCAGCTTGGC
>NZ_JBAWYV010000133.1:0-8520 GCF_037143375.1 Rhodoferax sp.
CTAGTGGCGTTAATCCGCACCCGGCGCATCGCCAATATTTAAGGAATCTTCATGTTTTTTGCATCTGATCTCAGCACGGTCACGCACGGCATTCAACTCGCCGTGGCCCCGGTTTTCCTACTCACAGCCGTGGCGGCCATGATTGGCACCGTGGCCGGGCGACTGGCACGCATCATCGACCGCGCCCGCATTCTTGAAGAACGGATTGACGCGGCGCCGGCGAGCGACGCCATGCTGACCGCCTTCACGGAACTCAAGCGTTTGCAGCAACGCGGACGACTGGCCAATGTCTCGATTGCGCTGCTCACTTTTTGCGCCATCCTGATCGGGCTGACGATCGTGGCCCTGTTCATCGGCGAGACCACCGAGATCCAGATTTTCAAACTCGCCACCATCTCGTTTCTGGCGGGCGTGGTGTGTTTTTTAATGGCGCTGCTGGGATTTTTAACCGAGACATTGCTGGCCACCCGGGTTCTCAAGTTTGGCCGGGCCAAGCACCCTTCTACCTGAATTTATAACAAATCGGCCTGTAGACCCCGTGTACAAAGCGTTAGCAGCTATAAATTACATAGCAATTCGATGCAACTCAAAAGCCAACCAGAGGCCTTTGACGCTCAATATTTCAACCGAGCGTAATAGGTCTTTTGCGCCGCCTCACGGGCTTGGCGCAGGGTGTGGATGCCCATGGCCTGCAACAGAGGGAGCAAGCGCAACCAGACCTCAGCCGTCACAAAGGCATCGCCCAGCGCAGTGTGGCGACCCAGTATCGTGATGTTGAAGCGCTCGGCAATGGCTTCCAGCCGGTGCGCATCCTGGTTTGGGTGCACCACGGCAGACAGCAGCAGCGTGTCAAGCACCGGGTGGTTGAACACCAACCCGGTATCGGCCTCTTGCAGCTGCAGGAACTTCATGTCAAACGCAGCGTTGTGTGCGATCAGCACCGTGTCCTGGGCAAAGGTGTAGAACGCAGGCAGCACCTCGGTGATGTCGGGTTTGCCCATCACCATGTCCTGGGTGATGCCGTGAATCGGAATGGTGATCGCCGGAATCATGCGCCCGGGGTTCACCAGTTGCTCAAAGCTTTCGTGGCGCAGCAGCTTGCTGTTGACAATGCGTGTCGCCCCAATCTGGATGATTTGATCGCCGCCGGACGGATTCAGGCCGGTGGTTTCGGTGTCAAACACGGTGTACACCAGTTCACTGAGCAGGCGGTCTTCCAGCGCGTTGCTTTGGTCTGTGGACTTGAACAAGTCGAAGTCGTAATACTCGGGGCGGCTGTCATTTTCCAAAATCTGCGTGGCTTCGAGTTGCTCCTGTACCGTGGCCAGAGGCAGCAAAAACCGGAAGAACGCTTCGTGGCGAATGCGCTCGCGCTCAAACCACATTTCGCCGCCGTGGCGCTCGACCACATCGCGCACCGTCAGGGGTGTGCTCTCGGCACCAAAGCGCATGCTGTCCATTTCCCAGCTCATCACGGTCTCGGTGCTCATGGCCTGGCCGGTCCAGATCAGGTCCAGCTGGGCACGCTCGCCCACCGCTTGCAGCCGCAACCGGAAAAACCGGATGTCAAACTCATCCACCAGGCGCATCGCCAGGTAATCCAGCGCCTGCGTCAGGCTGAAGCTGTCGACCTTAAGCCACAGGGTGGGGTCGACGTTGTCCAGCGACACGTTGCGCTGGGTGCGCGCCTCGATGCGGCGTTGGGCGGCCAGCAGCACGTCGGCGCCCATCATTTCCTCCAGCGGCCAGCGCGCCTTGAGGCCTTGCGTGGATTTTTGCGTCATGTCGGTGATGCGTCCGCTCATGCTCTTGACTTCTTCACGCACCACGGTCAAAAAGCGTTCGCGCATGTCGGCTTCCAGATCAGGGTAAGCCAGCATCTCGACCGCCGCCTGAATATTGGCCAGCGAGGAGCGACTGCCTTCGGTCAGCCCGTGCAGCAACTGGTCGCGCAGGTGCTCTTCTTCAAACGCACGGGTGACGTTGTCGAGCATCAACACAAAGCCATTGATTTCTGCCGCGCCTTCAGAATCATCCACATTGCGCACCGGTGCCATTTGCACCTTGAGCAATTGCCCGGCTTGCGTGGTGGTGACGAACTGCGCCGACGGGCTGCCCGCGCCACGGTTTAGACGCTGCTGGATGCTTTCCAACGCGTGGGCCACCAGTTGCCGGTCAAACACCGCATAAATGGAGCGCCCGATGCCGATCAACTCGGCGCCACCGGCCAGCGTGGGCACCTGTGACAAGGTTTTGAACTGCATCCGCGCACGGCTGTTGTACAGGATGATGCGGCCGTCCAGATTGCACACCACCACGCTTTGCGTGAGTTCGGCCATCAGCGCGGCCAGGCGATTTTTTTCCTGTTGCACACTCAGATTAGCCTGCGCGATTTGCGCTGCCACGTCTTCGCGCAAGGTGTCGCGCTGGGTGGCTAATTTAAATATAGCCTCGGCCAGCGCCTGCGTCTCGGTGGTGCCTTCGTGGTACATGGGCGCCGCTTTGGGGGCGGCCAGCAACACGCGGGTTTGCTCCAGCAAGCGCGCCGGGGCCCGGGCGTAGCGCCGAAACAACCAGTGCAGTGTTGCCCCAATCGCCACCAGGCCAAACACCCATGTCAGGCCAATCAGCGCAAAACGCGGGGCCAGTTGATCCACCAGCAGCGTGCGCTGCGCAGGCTCCAGGGTCGAGGCAATCAGGCCCATGGTCAGCAGCAGCCAGACCACGGTGGCCAGGCCAATCACCACGATCGCCAGAATCAGCCGTCGGTCAAATTTCATGCGTCATGGCCCAGCATCTGCGCCACTTTAAGCACCAGCTCACGGGTTGAAAAGGGTTTGGTCATGTAGGCGTCGGCGCCCAGCCCCAGCCCCTTGGTCACATCGGTGTCACGCCCTTTGGCGGTGAGCATCAGGATTTTGGTCGCCTGCAAAGCTTCACTGGCGCGCACTTCCTGGCAGACCTCAAAACCGGTCTTTTTGGGCATCATGACGTCCAGCAGCACCAGGTCGGGTTGCTCGCGGGTAATGGCGTCAATCGCCTCCTGCCCGTCACGCGCAATCACCACCGTATAGCCTTCTCGCTTGAGCAGGTACTCCAGTGAAATCACGATGTTGGGCTCGTCGTCGGCCACCAGTATTTTCAAACTCAAAATATATCTCCTTATTCTATTTTTTCAGTGCCATTTTGGGGCTTCCAGGGCACGCAAAACGAAAAGCAGGCGCCATCGGGCGGGTGCGATTCCAACCACAGCCGCCCGCCAAAATGTTCCACGATCTGGCGGCTGATCGGCAAGCCCAAACCGGTTCCCTGCGGGCGGTTGGTGGCTTCCCCACCTTGGCGAAATCGCTCAAAAACCAGCCCCTGCTGTTCTGCAGTTACCCCTGGGCCATTGTCTGTGACGGACACGGTCAACCCGGTATCGTCACAAGTCAGGCTTACACCAACCCGACCACCGGGCACGGGCACAAACTTGGCGGCGTTGGAGAGCAGGTTCAGCATCACCTGCATCAATCGGTCCGGGTCTGCCATCAGCACCGGCACCGTCTCGGGCATATTCACATCAACGGTAATCTGGCGCTCCTTGAACATCTCCGAGGTGGTGAACACGGCCTGATTGACCAGCGCCCGCATGTCCACCGCATCGGTATGCCACTCGGCGTGCCCGGACTCGATCTTGGCCATGTCCAGCACCTGGTTCACCAGCCGTGACAGGCGCTCGGTTTCGCTAACGATGATGTCAAAAAACTGGCACCGCTGTGCCAGTTCCATTTTGGGGTCATCGCGCAACAACTCCGCCAGCGCCCGAATCGAGGTGAGCGGTGTGCGCAACTCATGGGTGACGGAGGACATGAAGTCGTCCTTCAAACGGTCCAGGCTCTTAAGCTGCTCGTTGGCCTGGCGCAACTCGGTGGTGGCGCGCTCAAGTGACTCTGATTTTTCTTCCAGCTCGCGGGAGTGCGCCCGCACCTGCGAGGTCTCGTCCAGAATGCGCAGCACATCGTCCGGGGTCAGGGTATCTTCTTCGACGCTGGAGGCCACCAGCACCCGGGCCGACGCACTGCCCACCGCGCCAGCCAACTGGGTTTCAACAAACTCCACCAAGCGCGCGTCGGGCCGGATGGCCGCCACTTGGCGCACCCCGGTCTTACGGGCATACGCCTCGAACAAGGCACGGGCCTTGACCGCGCCCAGGTAGCGTTCACACAAGCGCTGCAGATCAGGCAAATTGGCGCGCCCCTGCCAAAACACCGGGCCAGTCGTGGCGGTGCGCTTGAACACATCCACGAACAACAAGGCCTGGCTCGACTCCTGACCCGAGGGCGGGCGCCACAAAGAGACACACCAATAAGCACCCATGTTGGCCAACAGGCTCCAGAACAGGGAATGGGTCAGGTTGTCCATACCGTTCAAGCCCAAAAAGTGCTCTGGCCGCAACAAATCAAGCCCCAGCAGGCCCTGGCTTAAAAACTCGCTCCCGAGCCAGCCCGACTTGGCAATGGACGGCAGCATCAGCGTGTAGCTCCACATCAGGAACCCGGCCAACAACCCGGCCAGCGCGCCCAGGCGCGTGCCGCCCTTCCAGTACAAACCACCCAGCACGGCGGGTGCAAACTGGGCCACGGCGGCAAAGCTGATCAAGCCAATGCTGACCAAGGCATAGGCCTCGCCAGCCAGGTGAAAGTAGACATACCCCAGCACCAGAACCCCCAGAATGGCGGTGCGACGAATGGCCAGCAGCACACGGGTTAAATCGTGGCTGGACTCGGACCTGAAATGCGCGGTGCGCAACAGCAGCGGCATGACCAATTCATTGCACACCATGGTGGAAACCGCGATGGTTTCCACCACAACCATGCCGGTGGCCGCCGACAAACCGCCAATATAGGCCAACAGCGCCAGCGCCGGGTGCCCTGCCGCCAAGGGTAGCGACAGCACAAAATAATCGGCGTTCATCGGCGTCGACCCAAAATACAGCAAGCCGCCGAGTGCAATCGGCAACACAAACACATTGATGGCCAGCAAATACAGCGGAAAGACCCAGACCGCACGGCGCAAGTGGCTCTCGCGCACGTTTTCGACCACCATGACCTGAAACTGGCGCGGCAAAAAAATGACCGACAACATCGACAACAAGGTCAGCGCAAACCATTGGGTCCAGGCAAAGTTGGTGCCGTGCTCCAGCCGCAGCAAACTCGCCAGTTTGGGCACAGCCCGCGCCCGGGCAAAAATATCGGCCAACCCATCAAACAGCCCGTAGACCACAAACAAGCCCACCGCCAAAAACGCCACCAGTTTGACCACCGACTCAAAGGCAATGGCAGCCACCAGACCCTCGTGGCGCTCGGTGGTGTCCAGATGCCGGGCGCCAAACACCATGGTGAACCCGGCCAAGGCCAGCGCCATGTAAAAAGTACTGTCCAGAAACCAGCTCACCGGCGCTGCCAGACCACTGACAGACACGGTCGTCATCAAGGCATAACCGGCTGACACCGCCTTGAGTTGCAACGCAATATACGGAACGATACCGACCAGCGCAATCAGCGTCACCAAACCGGCCAGCGTGGGGCTTTTGCCATAACGGCTGCCGATAAAGTCAGCAATGGAGGTGATGCGGTAAGTCTTGGCGATGCGAATCATCTTGCGCACCACCATCCAGCCCAGCACCATGGCCAGCATCGGCCCCAGGTAAATCGGCAGGAACCAAATGCCGCCCGAAGCGGCCCGCCCGATGCTGCCAAAGTAGGTCCAGGCGGTGCAATACACCGCCAGCGACAAGGCGTATGTCCAAGGGTTGGAAATGATGGAGCGCCCACGCGCCGCCCGCCAGTCACCAAAACTCGCCACTGCGAACAGCAGCAGCAGGTAGGCAAACGAGGCGCCAATCACCAGTGCGGGAGAGAGCATGGTTAGTCGTCCTGCGACGGGTCGGCGCGCTCAAGCAACCAGGCCAGCACAAAAATCAAAACCGCCCACAAGGTAAACAGCGCCGCCGGTAACAACGGCACGCCCAACACCGTGGTTTCCACGTCCCACAAACCCAACAGGGGGAAATTGAGCAACAGACAGCCGCCAGCAAACAGTGCGACCAAACGCTGTGTGGTTAATGAGGCCAACTTCCTCTTTCAACGGTGGTGTGCATCGCCATGTTTTGCTTCTCAGTCTGCTTGCGCCCGGGCGCCCTAAAAAATAGGTGCCACGACCTGCGAAAAAACCGTGACACCCCGCACTATTGCGACTCTTTCTTACAGCCCTCTGAAAGTCAAGCCGTAATCCGGTGTCCGAGACCAAAACAAGGGTAAACCCCCATCTACCGCGCCAGCACCGACGCCAATGCCACGCCAGTGTGGGTGCCCAGGTTGACGACGCCTTCTGGCGTGGTGGCAGCCACCACGCGGCCTCCGGCGTTGCCACCATCAGGCCCGAGATCAATCACCCAATCGGCTTCCGCAATCACGTCCAGATCGTGCTCGATCACCACCACGCTGTGGCCGCCGTCGACCAAGCGGTGCAGCACCTTGATCAGCTTCTCGACATCGGCCATGTGCAGGCCCACGGTAGGCTCATCCAGCACATACAAAGTGTGCGGCGCCTTTTGGCCACGCCGGGTGATGTCGTCGCGCACCTTGCTGAGCTCAGTCACCAGCTTGATGCGCTGCGCCTCGCCGCCACTGAGCGTCGGCGAGGGTTGGCCCAGCGTCAGGTACCCCAAGCCCACGTCCTTCAGCAGTTGCACCGGGTGGCCAATATTGGGCATGGCGGCAAAGAACTCGACCGCCTCGTCCACCTCCATTTGCAGCACATCGCCAATGTTTTTGCCGCGCCAGGTGACCGCCAGCGTCTCGGGGTTGAAGCGCGCGCCCTTGCAGGTTTCGCACAGCACTTTCACGTCCGGCAAAAAGCTCATGGCGATGGTGCGAATGCCCTGCCCTTCGCACCCCGCGCAACGGCCTTCGCCAGTGTTGAAGCTGAAGCGGTTGGCCGCGTACCCGCGCGCCTTGGCCTCCAGCGTGTCGGCAAACAGTTTGCGGATGATGTCCCAGAAACCAATGTAGGTGGCCGGGCAAGAACGCGGCGTTTTGCCGATGGGGGTTTGGTCGACTTCCAGCACGCGGTCCACAGTCTCGTAACCGGTGACCGAATCGCAGCCGACCCACGGGATTTGCTCACCGGCGGCCAAGGCATCGCGGCCCGCTTTGGTGCTGCGCTTTTGCACGGCAGTGTGCACGTTGGCGAGCAACACGTCTCGCGCCAGCGTGGACTTGCCGGAACCGCTCACCCCGGTGACGGCGACCAAGCGGCTTAGGGGAACGTTGGCGGTGACGTTTTGCAGGTTGTGCATGGTGGCGTTGGTGACCGTGAGCCAGCGCTGCACTTCTGGGTCCGTGAAATTGGGGTCAGAGTCCAATTTCGCTTTGGGTTTCTTCTTCTTGATGGCGGGTGTGAAGGCGAAAATGGCATCCGACCCCAAATTCACTGCGCTCTGAGTGATCGACGCGGGGTCGCTCACATGAACGGTGGCCGTAGCGTTTGCAGAATCTGACACCTTCAGGCTCGCACTTTGGAGTCCCCCATTACCCGCCAAGCTGGCGGCATCCCCCAACGATGTCGCGGCTGGCGTCGGTTCGCCGGGCACCGATTTGGCGCTTGCGTATGAGGTGCCCGGCGAACCGGCGTCAGCCGCAGCGTGCAGCAATGAAATACCACGGCGCGCCTTCAAAGGATGTTTCATCGCATGCAAAAGATAACGCCCAGTCTGCGACTCAGAAACCTGAACAATGTCAGCCACAGACCCCTCAGCCACAAGACGCCCCCCGCGCTTGCCCGCACTAGGACCAATATCGATGATGTGGTCCGCATGGCGAATAGTGTCCTCGTCGTGCTCCACCACCACCAGCGTGTTGCCCTTGTCGCTCAAAGACTGCAAGGCGCCCAGCAAAATCTGGTTGTCGCGCGCATGCAGACCAATCGTCGGCTCGTCCAGCACATAGCAAACGCCCTGCAAATTACTGCCGAGTTGGGCGGCCAGCCGGATGCGCTGCGCCTCGCCCCCACTGAGCGTCGGCGCGCCCCGGTCAAGCGTGAGGTAGCCCAAACCGACCTGCTCCAGAAACTCCAACCGGCTCCGTATCTCAGGCACCAGGTCACGCGCAATATCCGTTTCGCGCTGACTCATGCGACCCAAGCCTTGCAGCGTTTCCACCCATTGGCGCAGATCGGTCACGCTCAGCCGCGCCAACTCGGTGATGCCAATGCCGTCGTGTTGATGGGCGCCAGGCACTGGCTGGATTCCCGCCTGCGCAGGCATGACGGCTGAGATGCTGGAGACACTGTTGAGCGCGGTAGCAGTTGTCGCCGCAGCACGAAGCTGATGCCACATCGACTGCTCACCAAACTTGACCGCCCGCGCCGTCGCATTCAGACGCGTGCCGGCACACGTCGGGCAGGCCGCATCGACCAGATCTTCCACCTCGGGCTCGCCAAAGGTTTGCTCGCGGCCTTTGTTGTCATCGTCTTTCA
>NZ_JBAWYV010000134.1:0-8507 GCF_037143375.1 Rhodoferax sp.
CGAACCGAGCGCAACCGAGATGCGGCATTCGATCGCTTGGCCGGGGCAGGCGCGGAGTTGGTGACGACCGAGATGGTGGCTTTTGAGTGGTTGCGTACCGCTGAACATCCAGACTTCAAAGCGGTTCAGGCCCTGATTAAATAAACGTTCCGTCAACCTTGTTATTTTGATTCCAGTTCTGTGCGTTAGTCCCCCGAATGCGAAGCTTAAAAGTCAGCTTGCAGCAAGTTGGATGCTAATAATCACGACCGGACCGATAGAGTCCATCTGGAGACAAAATAATGACGACGTACAACGAATTCCACAAGCGCTCACTCACAGAGCGGGATGCGTTCTGGTCCGAGCAGGCGCAACTGGTTGACTGGAAAACGCCACCGCAAACTGTCTGCGATTACAGCAACCCACCATTTGCCAAATGGTTTGTGGGCGGCACCACCAATCTGTGCCACAACGCGGTCGATCGTCATCTTAAAGACCGTGCTGATCAGGCCGCACTGATTTTTGTCTCCACAGAAACCGATGAAGAAACGGTTTACTCGTTTAAAGAGTTGCATGCCGAAGTGCAGCGCATGGCCGCTTCGCTGTTGGCGTTGGGCGTTCAAAAGGGCGACCGTGTTCTGATTTACATGCCCATGATTGCCGAGGCCGCCTTTGCGATGCTGGCCTGCACCCGCATTGGTGCCATTCACTCGGTGGTGTTTGGTGGTTTTGCTTCAGGTTCGTTGGCCTCGCGTATTGAAGATGCTTCACCCAAATTGATTGTGAGTGCAGACGCGGGTTCGCGTGGTGGTAAAGCGGTGGCTTACAAGCCGCTGCTGGACGAAGCCATTCGCCTGTCTAGCCATAAACCAGACGCCGTCATTCTGGTGGATCGCGGGCTCAGTGCCATGAATTTAGTGGCTGGTCGCGACCACCTGTGGGGCGCTCTGCGGGACAAGCACTTGAATACGGTGGTGGCGTGCGAGTGGGTCGATGCCACACACCCCAGCTACACGCTGTACACCAGCGGCACCACGGGCAAGCCCAAAGGCGTGCAGCGCGACACTGGTGGTTATGCCGTGGCGCTTGCGGCCTCCATGAAGCACATTTACTGCGGTAATGCTGGCGAAACTTATTTTTCGACCAGCGACATCGGCTGGGTGGTGGGGCACAGCTACATCATTTACGGCCCGCTGATTGCCGGCATGGCCACCATCATGTACGAAGGCTTGCCGACCCGTCCTGATGGCGGTATCTGGTGGAGTCTGGTTGAGAAATACAAAGTGACGGTGATGTTCAGTGCGCCCACCGCCGTGCGGGTGCTCAAGAAACAAGACCCGGCCTTGCTCTCCAAATACGATCTGTCGAGTTTGCGCGCCCTGTTTTTGGCGGGAGAGCCGCTGGACGAGCCCACCGCCAAGTGGATCAGCGAGAGTTTGGGCAAGCCCATCATCGACAACTACTGGCAAACAGAAACTGGTTGGCCCATCCTCTCAATCTGCAACGGTGTCGAGCCGATGGCGACCAAGTTTGGCTCGCCCGGCAAGGCCGTCTATGGTTTCGATGTGAAGTTGCTGGACGACCAGACCGGCGAAGAGCTGACCGGGCCCAATCAAAAAGGGGTTGTGGCGGTCGAAGGACCATTGCCACCGGGCTGCTTACAGACCATATGGGGTGACGACGCTCGTTTCGTTAGCACCTATTGGTCAAGCGTGCCGGGCAAGATGGTGTACAGCACCTTTGACTGGGGCATTCGTGATGCCGATGGCTACTTTTTCATCCTGGGCCGTACCGACGACGTGATCAACGTCGCCGGTCACCGCCTGGGCACCCGCGAAATTGAAGAAAGTATCTCGGCCCATCCCAATATCGCTGAAGTGGCGGTGGTGGGCGTGGCTGATCAGCTCAAAGGCCAAGTCGCTATGGCATTTGCCGTAGTGAAAGATGCCAGTCTGGTGACAGATGACGCTTCGCGCGCTAAATTGGAAGCCGAGATCATGAAAATGGTCGATGGTGATTTGGGCGCAGTCGCCCGTCCGGCGCGAGTTCGGTTTGTCTCGGTGCTGCCGAAAACCCGGAGCGGCAAGCTGCTGCGGCGGGCGGTTCAGGCGGTGTGTGAGGGTCGTGACCCTGGTGATTTGACGACCATGGACGACCCGGCAGCGCTGCAGCAGATCAAGGATTTGATTACAGGTTAGTTGTGGGGTCGCCGTAAGGCGGCGCCATAGGGTGTCATTTTCGGTGGCACAATTGAGAGAGTTACTAGGCCCTTCCTCGCCACAGTCGCATCCGCCAAACGGTTCAGCCGTGACGCGGGAGGTTAATCAACAATCAGCTTTAACCAGCTAATGTTTCCCAAAGGGAAACGAAAGTCAGCGAAAAATGAGTGAGAAAAACTCGGTTTTTACCGTTTATCAGGCGAATACCCATCTTTTTGGTGGGAATGCACCTTACATCGAAGAGATGTACGAGAACTACTTGGCCAATCCGGCCAGCGTAGATGATTCTTGGCGTGATTATTTCGATGCCTTGCAGAATGTTCCTGCCGTCGATGGCAGTAACGCCAAAGACGTTGCGCACCAGCCGGTCATTAACGCTTTCGCTGAACGCGCCAAGGCTGGTGTCACCAAAGTTGTCGTGGCCAACGTAGATCTGGAGATGGGGCGCAAGCGCACCGCCGTTCAGCAGCTGATTGCGGTCTACCGCACGGTCGGCCAACGCTGGGCTGATCTCGATCCCCTCAAGCGTGCAGAACGCGCTGACATCCCTGAGCTGGAGCCTGCTTTCTATGGCCTTGGCGATGCGGACCAGGAAATAGTGTTCAACACCAGCAACACCTACTTCGGCAAAGAAACCATGTCTTTGCGCGAGTTGATGAACGCGCTGCGCGAGACCTACTGCGGCACGATTGGTATCGAATTCATGCACACCAGCGACCAGGCTCAAAAGCGCTGGTGGAAAGAGCAGTTGGAAAGCACGCGCAGCAAGCCTAACTTTACAGGCGAGAAAAAGAAACAAATTCTGAATCGTCTGACGGCTGCTGAAGGTCTCGAACGCTTTCTTCACACCAAGTATGTGGGTCAAAAACGTTTTTCCCTCGAAGGTGGCGAGAGCTTTATTGCTTCCATGGACGAGTTGATCCAGTCCGCCGGCGCCAAAGGCGTGCAAGAAATCGTGATTGGTATGGCTCACCGCGGCCGACTAAACGTCTTGGTCAATACCTTGGGCAAGATGCCAGCTGACCTGTTTGCCGAGTTTGACCACACCGCCCCTGAAGATTTGCCAAGCGGCGACGTGAAATACCACCAGGGCTTTAGCTCTGATGTATCGACCCCTGGCGGTCCGATTCACCTGACACTGGCTTTCAATCCATCACACCTTGAAATTGTGAACCCGGTGGTTGAAGGCTCGGTGCGTGCTCGCATGGACCGTCGTGCTGATCCGTTGGGCAAGCAAGTGTTGCCCGTCCTGGTGCATGGTGACTCCGCTTTCGGTGGTCAGGGCGTTAACCAGGAAACCCTGTGCCTGGCGCAGACCCGTGGTTACAGCACCGGCGGCACGGTTCACATCATCATCAACAACCAAATTGGTTTCACCACGTCTGACCCACGCGACATGCGCTCGTCAGCGCATTGCACTGACATCGTCAAGATGGTGGAAGCACCGGTGTTGCACATCAATGGCGATGATCCTGAGGCCGTGGTGCTCGCGACGCAATTGGCGCTTGAATTCCGCATGAAGTTCAGCCAGGATGTGGTGCTGGACATTACTTGTTTCCGCAAGCTTGGCCACAACGAGCAAGATACCCCAGCGCTGACGCAGCCGCTGATGTACAAGAAAATTGCGACCCACCCCGGCACGCGCAAGATGTACGCTGACAAGTTGTCTGCACAAGGCTTGGGCGACACCTTGGGCGACGATATGGTCAAGGACTATCGCGCTGCCATGGATTCAGGCAAGCACACGATTGATCCGGTACTGAGCAATTTCAAGCACAAGTATGCGGTCGATTGGACGCCTTTCATGGGCAAAAAGTGGACTGATGCGGGCGACACCTCCATTCCCATGGCTGAGTGGAAGCGCATCGCTGAAAAGATCACCACTATTCCTGCAAGTGTGACGCCGCACCAACTGGTTCGCAAGGTCTATGACGACCGTGCTGCCATGGGTCGGGGCGACACGCCAGTAGATTGGGGTATGGGCGAACACATGGCTTTCGCCTCTTTGGTCGCATGCGGTTATCCAGTTCGTTTGTCAGGCGAAGACTGTGGACGCGGCACCTTCACCCACCGCCACGCGGTCATTCATGACCAAAAGCGCGAAAAGTGGGACACCGGCACCTATGTGCCTTTGCAAAATGTGACCGATGGACAAGCCCCCTTTGTGGTCATCGACTCCATCTTGTCTGAAGAGGCGGTGTTGGCCTTTGAATACGGTTACGCCTCCACCGACCCGAACACCATGGTGATCTGGGAAGCCCAGTTTGGCGACTTTGCCAATGGCGCGCAAGTGGTGATTGACCAGTTCATCGCCTCGGGTGAAGTGAAGTGGGGCCGTGTCAACGGCATCACGATGATGTTGCCGCATGGCTATGAAGGACAAGGCCCTGAGCACAGCTCGGCACGTTTGGAGCGCTTCATGCAATTGTCAGCCGACACCAACATGCAGATCGTGCAGCCCACCACGGCCAGCCAGATCTTCCACGTGTTGCGTCGTCAGATGGTTCGCAATCTGCGCAAGCCGCTCATCATCTTCACGCCCAAGTCACTGTTGCGTAACAAGGATGCGGCGTCGCCGTTGTCTGAGTTCACCAAAGGTTGCTTCCAGACCGTGATTCCCGAGAGCAAAGCGCTCAAGGCGGACAAGGTCAAGCGCGTGGTGGCCTGCTCCGGCAAGGTTTACTACGATTTGATGAAAAAACGTGAAGAAAAAGGGATTGACGACGTCGCCATCATTCGCGTCGAGCAGCTTTATCCGTTCCCGCACAAAGCTTTTGCTACTGAACTCAAAAAATATCCCAATGCGGCCGACATCGTTTGGTGCCAGGATGAGCCACAGAATCAGGGTGCCTGGTTCTTTGTGCAGCATTACATTCACGAAAACATGGTTGACGGACAAAAACTGGGCTACTCAGGTCGCGCAGCTTCGGCCTCACCCGCCGTTGGTTATTCGCACCTGCACCAAGAGCAGCAAAAGGCGCTGGTTGAAGGCGCTTTCAGCAAGCTCAAAGGCTTTGTTCTGAATAAATAAGTCACTGTTCACCCGTGAGGGCAGGCCTTGAAGTGTCTGCCCTGTCGTACCCCCCAGAAATACCTAACGAAAGAAATAAATGGCCATCGTAGAAGTTAAAGTTCCCCAGTTGTCCGAGTCCGTGGCCGAAGCCACTTTGCTGCAGTGGAAGAAAAAAGTCGGCGATGCCATCGCCATTGACGAAATTTTGATCGAAGTCGAAACCGACAAGGTCGTGATGGAAGTGCCCGCACCCGCTGCTGGTGTGTTGGTTGAGTTGGTGGTGGCTGATGGCGCTACCGTGGGTGCTGAGCAATTGATCGCCCGCATCGACACCGAAGGCAAAGCAACGGCAGTGGCCTCTGCTGCAGCTGCAGCGCCTGCGGCGGTAGCAACTTCGGTGGCTGCACCTGCTGCGTCTGGTAACTCGATGGCTGGTGTGGCGATGCCCGCCGCTGCCAAGTTGATGGCAGACAACCAGCTCGCAGCTGGTTCAGTGTCTGGTACCGGCAAAGATGGCCGCGTGACCAAAGGCGACGTGCTGGCTGCAGTGGCTGCTCCTAAAGTAGCACCTATGGCTGCCAAGGCACCGGTGGCTGCATTGCCGCAAGTGTCAGCACCAGCGCTTGCTTTGGGTGACCGTCCTGAACAACGCGTGCCGATGAGCCGTTTGCGTGCCCGTGTTGCCGAGCGTCTGTTGCAATCGCAATCGACCAACGCCATTTTGACCACCTTCAATGAGGTCAACATGGGCCCGTTGATGGACATGCGCAAGAAGTTCCAGGACAAGTTCGAGAAAACACACGGCATCAAAATTGGCTTCATGAGCTTCTTTGTCAAGGCCGCTGTTCACGCCCTGAAGAAATTCCCCGTGCTCAACGCCTCGGTGGATGGCAACGACATCGTTTACCACGGTTACTTTGACATCGGTATCGCCGTCGGCTCGCCTCGCGGTCTCGTGGTGCCTATTTTGCGCAACGCCGATCAGATGAGCTTTGCCGACATCGAGAAGAAAATTGCTGAATTCGGTGCCAAAGCACGCGACGGCAAGATGACGATGGAAGAAATGACCGGCGGTACGTTCTCTATCTCCAATGGCGGCACCTTTGGCTCCATGCTGTCTACGCCCATCATCAACCCACCTCAGTCGGCTATTTTGGGCGTTCACGCGACCAAAGACCGCGCCATGGTGGTTAACGGCCAAATCGTGGTCCAACCCATCAACTACCTCGCCATGAGCTATGACCACCGCATCATTGACGGCCGCGAAGCCGTTTTGGGCCTGGTCGCCATGAAGGAAGCCCTCGAAGATCCAGCCCGCCTGTTGTTCGACATCTAAGCCAAACCCCTGACAGACCCACCCATGAGGACGGACGTTTGAGTCCTTCTCGTCGGTGGGTTTTTCTACAACAAAATTAAAGGAATTCTCATGAGTAAACAATTCGACGTCGTCGTCATCGGTGGTGGTCCTGGTGGTTATATTGCCGCCATTCGTGCAGCCCAGTTGGGCATGAACGTGGCCTGCATTGACGAGTGGAAAAACGCCAAGGGCGGCCCCGCTTTGGGTGGCACTTGCACCAATGTCGGTTGCATCCCGAGCAAGGCGCTGTTGCAGTCGTCCGAGCACTTTGACCACGCCAACCACCATTTTGCAGACCATGGTATTTCGGCCTCCAACGTGACCATGGATGTGGCCAAGATGGTGGCCCGCAAGGACACCGTGGTCAAGCAAAACAACGACGGTATTCAGTACCTGTTGAAGAAAAACAAGGTCGCGTTCTTTCACGGCCGCGGCTCTTTTGTCAAAGCAGTTGAAGGCGGCTACGAACTCAAGGTGGCCGGTGCTGCCGAAGAAATCATCATCGCCAAGCAGGTCATTCTGGCCACCGGCTCCAATGCCCGCGCTTTGCCAGGCACCCCGTTTGACGAAGAAACCATTCTCTCCAACGACGGCGCGCTGCGCATTGGTGCGTTGCCAAAACGTTTGGGCCTGATCGGCTCTGGCGTGATCGGCCTCGAAATGGGCTCGGTCTGGCGTCGTCTGGGTTCTGAAGTCACCATTCTCGAAGGCCTGCCGGTTTTCCTGGGCGCGGTGGACGAACAGATCGCCAAAGAAGCGCACAAGGCTTTTGTCAAGCAAGGCCTCAAGGTCGAACTCGGCGTCAAGGTCGGCGAGATCAAAAAAGGCAAAAAAGGTGTGAGCGTGGCCTGGACCAACGCCAAGGGCGAAGCCCAAACCCTCGAAGTCGACAAGTTGATCGTTTCGATCGGCCGCGTGCCCAACACCATCGGCTTGAACGCCGAAGCGGTGGGCCTGGCGCTCGACGAGCGTGGCGCGATTGTGGTGGACGAGCAATGCCGCGCCAACCTGCCAGGTGTCTGGGCGGTGGGCGACGTGGTACGCGGCCCCATGCTGGCACACAAGGCAGAAGAAGAGGGCGTTGCGGTGGCGGAGCGCATGGCAGGTCAGCACGGCCATGTCAATTTCAACACCATTCCCTGGGTGATTTACACCAGCCCCGAGATTGCCTGGGTCGGTCGTACCGAGCAGCAACTCAAGGCCGATGGCGTGGCTTACAAAGCCGGTACTTTCCCGTTCCTGGCGAATGGCCGCGCTCGCGCTTTGGGCGACACCACCGGTATGGTCAAAATGCTGGCCGATGCGACCACGGACGAGATTCTGGGCGTTCACATCGTCGGCCCGATGGCCAGCGAATTGATTGCCGAGTGTGTGGTGGCGATGGAATTCCGCGCCAGCAGTGAAGACATTGCCCGCATCTGCCACGCGCATCCCTCATTGAGTGAAGCCACCAAAGAAGCGGCATTGGCCGTGGACAAGCGAACCTTGAATTTTTAATTAAATTTAAGGTAAATTGGCCTCTAGCCCCCGTCCAGTAAGCGTAAGCAGCTATTATTTATATAGCAATAAGAAAGCCATATCCTTGAACGTCAAAGAAGCTTACCAAGCCGAGTTGGTTGCCCGCGGCTATACCGCAGATCCGGCGCAACTGCGGGCGGTTGATGCACTGGACCGCTGCGCCCAGGAGTGGTCGCAGTTCAAGGAGAAACGCTCCAATGCCTTCAAAAAGCTGATCAACCGTCCTGATGTCCCGCGTGGTGTTTACATGCACGGGGGAGTAGGGCGGGGCAAGAGCTTTTTGATGGATTGCTTTTTTGGCGCTGTGCCGCTCAAGCGGAAAACCCGGCTGCATTTTCACGAGTTCATGCGCGAAGTGCACCGGGAACTGGCGGGGCTGCAAGGCACAGTGAATCCGCTGGACGAACTGGCCAAGCGCATT
>NZ_JBAWYV010000135.1:0-8202 GCF_037143375.1 Rhodoferax sp.
ATTGCCACGGGCTTGGGCGCGTTGCTGCTTTGGGTATTTGCCGGTTCAAGCACAAAAGAGCTGCTAGTGCTTGATAACATTGCGCTAATAGCTATATTTTGCATAGCAACTGGTGTCGGTTCAGCATGGGCCGCTTCCATTTTGTGGAACATTGCCAGCCAGCGTCTGAGTGTCAGTTTGTGTGGCCAATTGATTGTGAGTGAGACCTTGTTTGCTTTGTTTTATTCGTTTGTGTGGGACGGAGCTTGGCCCGGTACGCTTCAATTGACGGCTGCTGTGCTGTTTACCTTGGGCATTCTGGCGTCCATCAGGGCGCACCGATGATGACGTGGACCGATAAAACCAGGGGCCGCAGCCCGGTGCGGCGGTGGCTCGGTGCTTCGGGCTCCTTGAGTGCGCGACTGGCTGCGGCCGGAGATGTGTTTAGCGTTCAGGTGATGAATCAGGGGCGACAACCCCTGAGCCGGGATGAAGCTCTTGCCTTGGGCTTGCCTGGCAGAAGTGCAGGCTATGTGCGCGAGGTGGTGTTGCGGGTCGACGGCGTGGCCGTGGTTTTTGCCCGCAGTGTAACGCCGCATGTGCACTCGCTGGGAGCCTGGCGCTCCATTCGGGGACTGGGCACGCGGCCGCTGGCAGATGTGCTGTTCAAGCGCGCTGGTATTTCGCGCTCGACCTTGGCGTTTACCAGGATCAAGCCTGCGACGCGTCTGAGTCGTCAAGTGGCACGCGGCTGGCAACAGGCCACCAATGGGCCCGTGGCGGCAAGGGCTTTGCCGGCGCGTCGTTCGGTTTTTACCCGTCGTAGTGCACCCTTGCTGGTGATGGAAGTATTTGCGGCCCACCCCGAGCCTTGGTGCTGGCCTTTTTCAATGAAACCTTATCAACCCACAAATAATCCAAAAAAAGACCATGAAAATTGAAATTCCGGAACAGAAAAAACTCGTCTACGAGATGATCATCCCCATTCGCTGGGGCGACATGGACGCCATGGGCCACGTCAACAACACCATTTATTTCCGTTATCTGGAGCAGTTGCGGGTGGACTGGCTGATCTCAGTCGACTACCAACTCGACCCGAAGGGCGAGGGCGTGGTGATCGTCAATGCCTTTTGTAATTTTTACAAGCAACTCGAATTTCCGGGTGACGTGCTGATGAAAATGTATGTAAGCGACCCCGGTCGCACCACGTTTGAGACCTGGGGCACGATGGAATTGGTTGACCAGCCCGGCGTCATTTATGCGGCTGGTGGCGCCACCACCATCTGGGTCGATTTTCCGAACCAGAAAGCCAAAACCCTGCCTGACAGGCTGCGGGCGCTGGTGAGTTGAGATGCAAGAAACCATGGATTCACAATACATCGCAGGCCTTGCTACCCGCAAGCAGGTCATGGGCGAAGAGTTTGTTGCCAATGCCTTGGGTAAGGTCACGGATTTCACGCTGCCCATTCAGCAGCACATCACCCGCAATGCCTGGGGCGATGTCTGGCAGCGCGAAGGCTTGGACCTGAAAACCCGCAGTCTGATTACTGTGGCGATGCTCACCGCCTTGGGCAAACAGCACGAACTCAAAGGCCATGTGCGGGGCGCTCTGAACAATGGCGCCACGGTGGCCGAGATTCAGGAAGTGCTGCTGCATGCCACCATCTACTGCGGCGTGCCCGCTGCGGTCGAAGCCTTCCGCTCGGCAGCTGAAGTGGTAGAAGGACTGGGTTAATTGAATCTGCGATCAAATAGGGCTGTAGCCCCCGTATCACCTGCGCACATAGCTATTTAATGCATAGCGTTTAGTATTTTTAACTGTCACTGGAATCCATTTTGGAAGCTCTCTTCATTTCAACCGGCGTTGTCGCCCTCGCCGAGATTGGCGACAAAACGCAACTGCTCGCCTTCATCCTCGCGGCGCGTTTCAAAAAACCAGTCCCCATCATCTTGGGCATTTTGTGTGCCACCTTGCTCAATCACGGCATGGCCGGCGCGTTGGGCGCCTGGATCACGTCCGTCATCAGCCCCGAAGCCATGCGCTGGGCGCTGGGCTTGTCGTTCATCGGCATGGCAATCTGGACCCTGATTCCTGACAAGATCGAGGAAGAAGAAACCCAAGTGGCCAACAAACTCGGGGTGTTTGGGGCGACGTTCATCACGTTTTTCCTGGCTGAGATGGGCGACAAAACCCAGATTGCCACCATTGCTTTGGCAGCCCATTACGCGACACCGCTGTGGGTGATCGCGGGTACCACCCTGGGTATGTTGATCGCCGATGTGCCGGCTGTTTTTGTTGGAAACAAGTTTGCTGAAAAAATACCGATGAAGCTCGTGCACTCGATTGCGGCCGGTATCTTTGCCTTGATGGGTGTGCTCACCCTGTTCAAGGTCGAAAAGCTGTTTCAGTAGGGCGGTAGCCTCAACCTGCCATCAGTTTGTGCACCAGATCGCCGGTGTTTGACGCTTTGTATTTGCGCATCAGGCGGGCGCGGTAAATCTCGACGGTGCGGTGGCTGATAGCGAGCGCCTTGCCGATTTCCTTGGAGGTTAGGCCGCCCATCAGGTGCGCCGCTACCTCGCGTTCGCGGGCCGTCAGTTCAGACTTGACGGGTCGGCGTGAACTTAAGTCTTCAAAGGTCCAAATACCTGCCTCATGGGGTGAGGCCTGATTGAGGGCGCGCCCGGTGACGTGGCACCAAAACGTCTCGCCGTTGGCCCGTTTCATGATCCGGTCATCGGCGTAGGTGCCATTGCGGTTCAAA
Source organism: Rhodoferax sp. (assembly GCF_037143375.1). GTDB lineage: Bacteria > Pseudomonadota > Gammaproteobacteria > Burkholderiales > Burkholderiaceae_C > Rhodoferax. The sequence goes on from NZ_JBAWYV010000135.1 coordinate 2,745, forward strand.
ATGGGAGAGATGCGCGAACCGGTGCGCTCGAACTCGATGGCGCTGGGGTACAGCACTTGAAAAGACTGGCCCACCAGCAGTTCGCGCGAGGCGCCAAACATCTCGCACAGGTAGCCATTACAGTCCTGCATTTGCCGGTTGCGTGACAGTGCCAGCCCGACCGGCGCCAGCTCAAATGCCAGTTTGTAATCAATATCCATGGGTGGGCAAATTCTCTCAACCTAGGGTTTGTACTTTAAGAAATACTACGTATGTGCTTAGGTAGTATCGTTCAATCATAGTTATTTTTATTGGAGACAGATCCGTGAACAAGATATATCCGAGCGCCGCCAAGGCCCTTGAAGGCATCGTGTGCGATGGCCAATTATTGGCCGTTGGTGGCTTTGGCCTGTGCGGCATTCCCGAAGCCCTGATTGACGCCTTGCGCGACACCGGTGTTAAAAACCTGACCGTTATTTCCAACAACGCCGGCGTCGATGGTTTCGGCTTGGGCAAGTTGCTGGAAACACGCCAGATCAGCAAAATGATCTCCAGCTACGTGGGTGAAAACAAGGAGTTTGAGCGCCAATTTCTGGCCGGTGAGTTGCAACTGGAGTTCACACCGCAAGGCACGCTGGCTGAAAAGCTGCGCGCTGGTGGCGCTGGTATTCCCGCGTTCTACACCCGCACGGGCGTCGGTACGCTGATCGCCGAGGGCAAGGAAACGCGTGAGTTTGATGGCCATGCCCACATCATGGAACTTGCCTTGAAACCTGAGGTGTCGTTGGTCAAGGCCTGGAAGGCCGACAAGAGCGGCAATTTGCTGTTCCGTCGCACGGCGCGCAACTTCAACCCGGCGGTGGCAATGGCAGGTCAGATCACGGTCGTCGAGGTCGAAGAAATTGTGGAAACCGGCACCTTTGACCCCGATTCTGTCCATTTGGCAGGTATTTATGTGCACCGCATTGTGCTCAACGCGACGCCTGAAAAGCGAATTGAGAAAAGAACTATCACCCCGAAAGCAGGAGTCTGATCATGGCTTGGACACACGACCAAATGGCTGCCAAGGCGGCTGAAGAATTGCGCGACGGTTTTTACGTCAACCTCGGCATTGGCTTGCCCACGTTGGTGGCAAATTTCGTCAACCCCGAGATTGAAGTCTGGCTGCAAAGCGAAAATGGCATGCTGGGCATTGGCCCCTTCCCAACCGATGATGAGGTCGATGCAGACCTGATCAACGCCGGTAAGCAGACCGTTACGACCATCCCTGGCTCCAGTATTTTTGGCAGCCACGACAGCTTCGCCATGATTCGTGGCGGCAAGATCAACCTGAGCATTTTGGGTGCCATGCAGGTTAGCGAAAAAGGCGATCTGGCGAACTGGATGATTCCCGGCAAGATGGTCAAGGGCATGGGCGGTGCGATGGATCTGGTGGCTGGTGTCAAGAGCGTGGTGGTGCTCATGGAGCACGTTGCCAAGAAAAAAGACGGCACCATTGATCTGAAAATTCTGCCGAATTGCTCTCTGCCTCTCACCGGTGTCGGCGTGGTCAACCGCATCATCACCGACCTGGCGGTGCTGGACGTTACGCCTCAAGGTCTGAAAGTGGTGGAATTGGCACCCGATGTCACGCTTGAAGAGTTGCAAGCCAAGACCGGCGTGCCTTTGAACTAAACGGGGTCGGTCATTTCCCAGGTTATGCGCGAAAACTCATGTTTGAGTTGATCGCGCACCTCGGCGTCAAAGTTCAGCAAGGCATCGTTTTGCCGCAATGCCTCTACTGAAATGCGGCCTCCTTTGTGGGCAAAGAGAATACTGTTGCTTTTCTCTTTCGAGGCTATCTCCAGTACATTTCCCTCAAATGCCAGTCGGATGCGCCCGCTGAACACGCCGTGTGCGGGGTGGTCGTGGTGCAGGTTCGCCACCATGACGCCGTCAGGTGAGAGTGCGCTGAAACAATCATCGTAAAAGGCCTGGGTGCACAGACTGGGCGCTTGTCCCTGGCCATCAAAACCATCCACCATCAGCACGTCAAAGCGGGGCCACGCGTTGCGTGTCATGTTCTGCAAATAATCGGCGCCATCGGCGCAAACGATGTTGATGCGCGCATCGTCTTGCGGGACTGCAAACGCGTCGCGCAGTGCAATCACATGCGGGTTGATTTCAACGACCGTGTACCTGGATGCCGGCAGATGCCGGTAACAAAACTTGAGCAGTGACCCGCCGCCCAGTCCCAGGATAGCGATGTGGGCCGGACGCGGGTTGAACATCAGGAACCCCATCATGGTGCGGGTGTAGTCCACGTCGAGTCGTGTTGGCTGCGCACTGTTCATGCGGCTTTGCAACTGGTCAAAAGTAAAGAAGAGTGATTTGCTGCCATCGGCTTCAAACACAAAGGGTTCATCGAACTTGGGCATGGCGGGTCATGGTCGAATCGTTAGAACGCAAAGTTAATTGGAGTTGAGCATACAGAAGACTCGTTTGGCGGGTGGGTGTCCTGATGAAATATGCCCCACCCCCCAATGGGTTCTTGTGTCGGGGTCGCGTGCCCTGGCGCCACGACCCACGCATTTGCGAGTCAGCCAAAGCGAAAACTCAGACACGCTACGAATGTTATTCGTGAAATATTGGCGCTAATGTGGCTTCGATCGTTGTTGGTTTCAAAATGCAAGATTGCCAAAACACACGTAATCCGCTTTCATGGCGGATTCGATTCCAAAGCGGTAAGTAGCTTGTCACTTGGAGGAGTAACCTTCATGAAATCTCCGTAGAGAGCAAAGGACGTCTTGTAAGAGCGCGGCTTCCAATCGCGACAGCGAGGGCGAGTATTACCAATACCGCGGCGACGATGAACGTCATGCGCATACCAGAGACGACAGCATCTGAGTGCGCTGTTGTCATGTCTGTCACGGAAGATCCGAGCGCGAATACTGCCCCCATTGCTGATGCGCCGGTGATAAGTCCAAGGTTTCGCGACAAGCCAAGCAAGCCGGAAATGACACCCCTTTGGTCTGGACGAATATCTGTCATGACAGCAGTGTTATTGGCCGCCTGGAAGAGCGCATATCCGGCGGTGATGACGGACAGTGGGCAGATATAGCCTGCCATCCCCAAACTAGTCGGCAGCAGGGGCAGGATGATGGCGCCAAGCGCCATGGCGATCAGTCCTACAATGCCCATAAAGTAGGCGCCAAACCGGTCAACGAGGCGACCTGCGGGCGCACCCGTCAGTGCGGCAACAATTGGGCCGGCTGACATAACAAGTCCGACACCGGCTGCGTCCAGCCCCAGTGCGCCAGAGAGGTAGAACGGGCCGACCACCAGTGTTGCCATGACCACGGTCGTCACCAGTGCGCTCATAACGAAGCCCGCACTCAGTACCGGATTGCGAAACATGGTCAATTGGATTAAGGGGGATTTAGCGCTCGTCTCGACGTATACAAACAAACCCACGCCGAAGACAGCGGCGAGCATCAGCGCGACATTGAGTGTCCCGAAATTTCCACGTCCCAGTGTCATGGCAAGTGCGTATGCCGCGAGTGTTAGCGCAAGCAACAGGGTGCCCATCGTGTCGAAACGGGGCTTGCTGGCCTTTGGAGACTGGCGGTCGTCGGGTAAAAAGCGATAAGCGAGAACAAAGGCCAATATACCCAGCGGTACATTGACAAAAAAGATGGCGCGCCAATTGAATGCTGCGATCAGAAACCCACCCAACGTGGGTCCCAGGGCGGTGCCAATCGCTGACATGGTTCCGAGCAATCCCATCGCGCTACCGGTCTTCTCTTTGGGTACAGCCTCGCCCACCATCGCAATCGTGAGTGCCATCATGATGGCCGCGCCCAAACCCTGCATCACTCGTGCAGCAATCAACAGCCACAACGTTGGTGCGATGCCGCACAGGGCTGAAGCCACCGTAAACAGCGAGATTCCAACCAGCATGAGACGTCGGCGGCCGATGACGTCACCCAGTCGTCCGACGCTGACGATCAGCGTGGTGATGGCGAGTAGGTAGGCTAGGACTACCCACTGCACTTGTTGAAAGGAGGCATTGAATGCCTGCGCCAATGTGGGCAAGCCGACGTTGGCAATGCTGGTGCCGAGAGAGGACAGCAACATGGACAGTGACAAGCTGCCAAGTGCCCAAAGAATCGGAGGCTTTACTTCCCGATCGGCGACGATTTGTTCTGATTTTGCAATGATTGACTTCATATCGATTCCTTCTTTTTGCCCTTGAGTTGGGGATGAATGAAGCATAAGTTTTTGAGAGTGATTGCGGAAGACGCAGCAATCGCACTTTATTTGTGCGTCTGACGCCATACTTGAACCAAACTGCGATATGGTGAGCGCATGTCAGCACCCGACCTCAACTTGCTCGTTACCCTGGATGTGCTGCTCTCAGAGGGCAACGTGACGCGTGCCGCCAAGCGATTGCACCTTAGTCCATCTGCTATGAGCCGGGCGCTGGCGAGGTTGAGAGAGACAACGGGAGATCCGCTATTGGTGAGGGCGGGGCGGGGTCTCGTTCCAACGCCCAGAGCGCTTGAACTTCGCGCGCGAGTCACTCAGTTGGTGCAAGATGCCCAGTCGGTGCTACGCCCCGCAGAAATCCCAGACCTGCAACATCTGCACCAAACATTCACATTGCGAACCAGCGAGGGCTTTGCAGAGAATTTCGGACCAGGCCTGATTGCTCGCACCAGTTCAGAAGCGCCTGGTGTACGACTTCGTTTTGTGCAAAAGCTAGACAAAGACAGCGCACCATTGCGTGAAGGGACTGTCGATCTGGAAACTGGTGTGATTGCGAGCTCGATGGGTCCGGAACTGCGTACCCAGGCCCTGTTCAGAGATCGTTTTGTCGGCGTCGTGCGAATGGGGCACTCTCTGAGTGAAGGCGAGATCAGTCCGGCAAGGTATGCGACCGGTCGGCACATTGGCATCTCGCGCCAAGGTCTCGAAATGGGCCCCATTGATGAAGCCATGACTGCGCATGGTCTGGAAAGAGAGATCGCCACAATAGTCGGTGGATTTTCGACTGCGGTGGCGATGGCCCGTTCGTCAGATTTAATCGCAAGCGTTCCGGAACGCCACACCGGGAATCTGCGTGACGCAATGCACACCTTTGCGCTTCCATTTACGACGCCCGAGTTCACCGTATCGCTGCTCTGGCATCCCCGGTTTCATGCCGATCCGGCCCATCGATGGCTACGTGGAGTTGTTCTGGAAATATGCGCTTTGGACCCTGATCAGGGGTAATGCGTTGCCGGAACTCCCGGAAAATGCTGCCGATTTGCGTATCTGCATGTTTGCAAGATCAGCGCGCTGAAAACCGGTTTGTGCAGACAGCAGAAAGCCAATAGCAACCCCGGTTTCAGCATGATGTGATGCGTGAGAACGCAGTCTGAGGAAATCGATCCCAGATTGCCAACCATCCGAGGCATATTTGAAAGGCCGGTTTGGCTGAGGCATTTCAAAAGACTGA
>NZ_JBAWYV010000136.1:0-8037 GCF_037143375.1 Rhodoferax sp.
CAAGCCAAGCCCGCCCCCCGCCTGAGTGCGCCTTTGCAAGCGGCATCGGTACGCGGTGGCAATAACAACTTCCGACCCTACTAACCTACTAAAACAGGCGCGCATGAATACTGACACCTCCACCCCCATGCAGTACCTGACCTTTGTACTGAGCAGCGAAGTGTTTGCCATGGACATTCGTTGTGTGCGCGAAATCATTCAGCACGGGGCCATGACAGCGGTACCGCTGATGCCCAATTTTGTTCGTGGAGTCATCAATCTGCGGGGTGCAGTGGTGCCGGTGATTGACTTGCAAGCCCGCTTTGGGCGGGAGCAGGCGCGTGTGGGCAACAAGACCTGCATCATCGTGATCGACGTCAGCCGTGAGAACGAAAAGATGGAGTTAGGCTTGATGGTGGATGCGGTCAGCGAAGTGATCGACATCTCCAAGTCCCAGATCGAGCCACCGCCCCAGTTTGGCACCACGATTCAGCGAGATTTCATTCAGGGCCTGGGCAAGGTCAATGGCGAGTTTGTGGTCATTCTGGACCCCGAGCGCGCGCTCAATATTGACGACATGGCCTTGATTGTTGAGCAGGCACAAGTGATTTAAGTTTTAACCCCACCACCACTTCGCACATCATGAAATTTTCTATCAAGACGCGCATCCTGGCTGGCTTCGCCCTGCCCATAGTTCTGTTTCTTATCTTCACAGTTTGGCTTAGCGGGCAACTCACGCAAGTCAAGCAAAGCATGCTGAATGCGTCGGAGCAAAGCGTGGAATATGCCCTGCTAGCGACTGCGATGGATAAAAATGTAGTCCAAATCCAGCAATTTTTATCGGATGTTTCGGCCACGCGGGGCAAGGATGGTCTGGATGACGGCTTTAAAAATGCCCAGGAAAACTTTGACGGTCTCAACGCCGCACTGGATAAGTTCGAGAAGAATTTCGCCAAGTCAGGCGACGCGACTTCCTTGAAAACCATTCAGGACATCAAGCTCAGTGCGGCCAGTTACTACACAACCGGCAAGGCCATGGCCGCCGCGTATGTGGCGACGGGCCCTGAAGCGGGTAACAAGCTCATGGCGGGGTTTGACGGTGCCAGCGAAACATTGCAAAAGGCCTTGACGCCCTTCGTCAAAGCCCAAATTGACCAGATGAAGCGCGACCTTGCCAGTTCTGCCGCCCGCGCTGACCAGATAGCCCAAACCGGCATGATCATCATTGCATTGGCGATGGTGTTGGCCGTTGCGGTGGCGCTTTGGGTGACTGCCAGCATCACGCGGCCACTGGCCAAGGCGTTGGGCACTGCCAAACTGGTGGCATCCGGTCAACTCGACACAAAAATTGAGGCGGACGAAAGCGAAATTGGCCAATTGCTGGCGCCCTTGGCAAAAATGCAAAGCACTTTGCAGCAGTTTGAGTCAGCCCAACGGGAGATGGCGCAACAACATGAACAAGGCATGCTCGACCATGTGATGCCGGTAGATCAGCTGGAAGGCGCCTACCGCGACATGGGTCAGTCCATCAATGATCTGGTGCAATCGCACATTGCGGTGAAGATGAAAATTGTGGAAGTGGTCACGGGCTATTCAGAAGGAAAACTGGACGTGAACATGGACCGTTTGCCCGGCCAAAAAGCCCGCATCAGCGAAGCCATGGACAAAGTCCAGCATTCTTTGAAAGAAGCCGAACAGGCAGCCCGTAGCAACTTGCGCATCCGCAACGCACTCGACAAATGCACCACCAATGTAATGATTGCCGATGTCAATCTTGACATCATTTACATGAATGAAACCGTCACGGCGATGATGCAGCGCAACGAAGCCGACCTGCGCAAGAGCTTGCCGCATTTCAACGCCCGCCAGCTCATGGGGCAAAACATTGATGTGTTCCATAAAAATCCAGCCCACCAGCGCGGACTGCTCGGCGGACTTAAATCCACCTACAAAACCCAAATTCAGATTGGCAGCCTGCATTTCAGCCTGATCGCAAATCCGATTGTGGACAGCCATGGTACCCATCTGGGCAGCGTGGTGGAGTGGTCAGACCGAACGGCCGAAGTCCGTGTTGAAAAAGAGGTGGCTGGTATCGTGGAATCGGCCGCACATGGCGACTTCAGTCAGCGCCTTGGCCTTGAAGGCAAAACCGGTTTCTTCGCCAACCTCTCCACCGGTATGAACCAGTTGCTTGATACCAGCGAACAAGGCCTGAGCGATGTCGCTGGCGTGCTGGCCGCCTTCGCTGAAGGCGACCTGACCCAACGCATCGAGCGCGACTACCAGGGCCTGTTCGGCAAAGTCAAAGACAGCGCCAATGCCACGGCTGAAAACCTGACCCGCGTCATCGGCGAAGTGCGCGACGCCGCCGACGCCCTGACGGGTGCGGCCAACCAGGTCAGCGCTACCGCGCAATCTTTGTCGCAAGCGGCCAGCGAACAAGCCGCCAGCGTCGAAGAAACCACCAGCAGTATTGACGTCATGTCCGCCTCCATCAGTCAGACCAGCGACAACGCCAAGGTCACCGACGGCATGGCCACAAAGACCAGCAAAGAGGCGGTGGACGGTGGCAGCGCCGTCAGCCAGACGGTGACCGCCATGAAGCAAATCGCCGCCAAGATCGGCATCGTGGACGACATCGCTTACCAGACCAATTTACTGGCGCTCAACGCTGCGATTGAAGCGGCCAGAGCCGGCGAACACGGCAAAGGCTTTGCCGTGGTAGCCGCTGAAGTTCGCAAACTGGCTGAACGCAGCCAGGAAGCGGCCAAAGAAATAGGCGAACTCGCCAGCAACAGCGTCACCACCGCCGAGCGCGCCGGCAAACTGCTTGATGAAATCGTGCCCAGCATCCAGAAAACCTCCGAGCTGGTGCAGGAAATTGCCGCCGCCAGTGCCGAGCAAAGCGAATCAGTGGTGCAAATTGGTGGAGCCATGGGCCAGCTCAGCAAGGCCACCCAGCAAAATGCCTCGGCGTCGGAAGAACTCGCTGCCACCAGCGAAGAACTCTCGGGCCAGGCCGAACAACTGCAGCAGTCGATTGCCTTCTTCAACACCGGTGACGGCGCGCCGCAGGTGCGCAGTCGTCAACCCGCGTTGGGACACCCCGAGCGCCGGGGCGCCAACGCCAAAGCATCTTCTCGTTTAAATGCCCCGCTTCAAGTCGCCTCTGTGCGTAGCGGCCCTGCCAGCAATGCCAATTTCCGTCCTTATTGAGTCACCGTATGAAAAATAAACAAGCGCCGACCCAGCAGGAACGGGTGATGCGGGAAGATGACTTCATCATCTCCAAAACCGATCTCAAGGGCCGCATTACTTATTGCAATCGCATCTTCATCGAGTTCTCGGGTTACACCGAAGAGGAGTTGTTGGGCGCACAGCACAACATCGTGCGTCACCCCGACATGCCGCGCGGCGTTTTCAAATTTTTGTGGGACACCTTGGGCCAGCAAAAAGAGTGCTTTGCTTATGTCAAGAACATGTCGCTGGACGGTGGGTTCTATTGGGTGTTTGCCAACATCACGCCCAATCTTGACGCCTCCGGCAAGCCCGAAGGCTATTTTTCGGTGCGCCGCAAACCCGGCCGGGGGGCGGTGTCTGCGCTGTCAGATGTTTATAAATTGATGCTCGATGAAGAGCGCCGCGCTGGGCCCAAAGATGCCTGCAACGCCTCGATTGCCTTGTTAACCAACGTTTTGAACCAGAAAGGAGTCTCCTATGAAAAATTCATCCTCTCCCTCTGAGTCATTCGGATTTGCGGCCGCCATGGGCTTGCTGCTGTTAGGGGGCGCTACCCTGCACTGGTGGCGTGACGGCTGGAACTGGCTGCCTTTGGTGTGGCTGTTGCCGTCCTTGGCCTGCCTGGGCTGGTGGACGCGTGGCCTTCAGAGAGACCGTCATTACCTGATGCAAATCCAGGCCGTTGCGCAAGAAGTTGCGCATGGCAAATTCGTCAGCCGGATCACCCATATCCCTGCCAGCGGTACTTTTCATGCCCTGTGCTGGGACCTGAACGACATGCTGGACCAGTTGGAAGCCTGCTTTCGTGAGCAGGCCACCGCGCTGCAATGTGCCAGTGAGGGCAAGTATTTCCGTCTGGCCCAGCCCGGCGGCTTGCGCGGTAGCTTCAGTGAGTCGCTCAAGCGTGCCAATGGCTCTTTGCAAACCATCGAGCAAAAGGAGTTGCAGGAAGAAAAAACCGCTGCCGACATGTTGGTGGCCCAAGAGCGTGAGCAGCGCATTGCCAACGAAAACCTGCGCATTCGCAATGCGCTGGACAAGTGCAGCACCAATGTGATGATTGCCGATGCCAGCAACACCATCATTTACATGAACGAGACCGTGACTTCGATGATGCAGCGCAACGAGTCAGAGCTGAAAAAGGCCCTGCCCCTGTTTGACGCGCACCGGCTGATTGGTCAAAACATCGATATTTTCCATAAAAACCCGTCGCATCAGCGTGGTCTGCTGGACGGTTTGCGCAGCACCCACCGGGCGCAGATTCCCGTGGGCAGACTGCATTTCAGCTTGAGTGCCAGCCCGATTCTCGATGCCGCTGGCAAGCGCATGGGCACGGTGGTCGAGTGGGCCGATCGCACACAGGAAGTGGCAACCGAGCAAGAGGTGGCTGATCTGGTGCAGGAAGCTGTCAACGGCAACTTCAGCGGTCGACTGAGCACTGAAGGTAAAACCGGTTTCTTCGCCAACCTGGGCCTGGGGATGAACCAGTTGCTCAATACCAGTGAGCAAGGCCTCACCGATGTGGCCGAGGTGCTGGCCGCCTTTGCCGAAGGCGACCTGACCAAGCGCATTGAGCACAACTACGCGGGTTTGTTTGGCAAAGTCAAAGACAGTGCCAATGCCACGGCGATAAATCTCTCGCGCGTCATTGGCGAAGTTCGGGGCGCTGCTGACGCCTTGACCGGTGCTGCCAATCAGGTGAGTGCGACTGCCCAATCGCTGTCGCAAGCGGCCAGTGAACAAGCCGCCAGCGTCGAAGAAACCACTGAATCGGTGCAGGTCATGTCGACCTCCATCGGCCAAAACAGCGACAACGCCAAGATCACCGATGGCATGGCCACCAAGACCAGCAAAGAAGCGGTCGAAGGCGGCACGGCCGTGAGCCAAACAGTCAGGGCCATGAAGCAGATCGCGTCCAAGATCGGCATCGTCGACGACATTGCCTACCAGACCAATCTGCTGGCGCTCAACGCCGCCATTGAAGCAGCCAGAGCCGGTGAGCACGGCAAAGGCTTTGCGGTGGTGGCTGCCGAGGTTCGCAAGCTCGCCGAGCGCAGCCAGGAAGCGGCCCGTGAAATCGGCGAACTGGCAGGCAGCAGTGTCTCCACCGCCGAGCGCGCCGGTAAGCTGCTCGACGAAATCGTGCCGAGCATTCAGAAGACGTCTGAGCTGGTGCAGGAGATTGCCGCCGCCAGTGCGGAGCAAAGCGAATCGGTGGTTCAAATTGGTGGTGCCATGGGGCAACTCAGCAAGGCGACCCAACAAAACGCCTCGGCCTCCGAAGAACTCGCCGCCACCAGCGAAGAACTCTCGGCTCAGGCCGAGCAATTGCAGCAATCCATCGCCTTCTTCAATGTGGGCGAAGTAAGCGCAGCCCCAACTCAGCGCCGGGTCAGTGAGAGGGCCACGGCGCCTCGTTTATCGAGCCCCCAGGTGCGCAATCCCGCCCGCGGTGCGACCACCAACTTTCGTCCCTATTAACCCGAAGTAGCCCGAGATTCCCCCGTGAGAACAGCACAACAAGAAATCGAAGAACGCACCAAACTGGCGGGCAACAACAAGTTTGAACTGTTGCTGTTTCACCTGGGGGATGCGCCTGCCAGCGGTCAGCGCGAGCTCTTTGGTATCAATGTGTTCAAGGTCCGTGAGGTGTTGGTGATGCCTGCCGTCACCGAGTTGGCCAATGCCCACGAGCACCTGATGGGGGTGGCCAACATTCGGGGGCAAATCATTCCGGTTATCAACCTGCCGGCCGTCTTGGGCTGTCAGGCCAAAAAAGGACTGAGTATTTTGATGGTCACCGAGTTTGGCCGCACGGTGCAGGCTTTTGCGGTCGAAGACGTGCGCGAAATTGTGCGACTGGAATGGGACCAGGTGCTGCCCGCCGAAGCGAGTCATGCCGGGGCCCTCATCACCGGCATTGCCCGGTTGGACGGCGCCACTGCCAACACGCGTCTGGCGCAGGTGCTGGACGTGGAGCAAATCCTGCGCAACGTCATGCCCGTGACGCACGAAGAACTCAGCCGCGAGGTGGTCGGCGATGTGTTGAAGCTGCCGGTGGGTTCGGCGATATTGGTGGCCGACGATTCGGCGGTCGCCCGCTCAGTGATTGAGCTCGGGTTGAATGCCATGGGTGCCGCCTTCATCATGGTCAAAACAGGCAAGGAAGCCTGGGATCGCTTGCAGTTGATCGCGGATGAAGCCAAAGCCGAAGGCAAAACTGTGCACGACAAAATTGCCGTGGTGTTGACCGATCTGGAAATGCCGGAGATGGATGGCTTCACCCTGACGCGTCTGATCAAACAAGACCCGCGTTTCAAAAATATTCCCGTGGTGATCCATTCCTCGCTGACCGGCACCACCAACGAAAACCACGTCAAGAGCGTGGGCGCCGATGCCTATGTCGGTAAGTTTGCACCGCGCGAGCTGGCCACGACCATTCGAAAAGTGTTGTCTGCCTGAACCAGTGGAGCCTTTAAATCATGGAAAAAACCAACGTTTCGGGGCTCTGGGCACCGGGCATGCGCCTCATGGGCAATATGAAATTTGGCGCCAAAGCCTTCCTCATCAGCCTGATTTTTTTGGTGCCGGTGTGCCTGCTAGGCTATTTCTTTAGCGCGGCGCAGTTTGAGCAGATTGATTTCAGTGCCAAGGAGCGCACGGGGGTCGTTGCATTCCAGCGCTTCTTGCCGGTCTACACCGGCGTACTCAAGACCCGCAATGCGACCCGGGCCACGCTCGGTGGTTTTGACGGGCGGTCCCAATACCAGGCCGCTCGGGTACAAACCGACCAGGCCATCAGTAATTTCGACAAATATTTATCCGAGTCGGGTGATGCACTGGTGCTCAAGCCTGAATTTGAAAAGCTCAAGACCTCTTGGGCTGGTACGTCGCAATCCATCAATGGCGCCGACAGTCAGGGACGCACCGTGTTTGGATCCGTCACCGCCTCCATCGTGACCCTGCTCAACGTGATCGGCGACAACTCCAACCTGGTGCTTGACCCTGATCTGGACAGTTTTTATCTCATGGATGCCATGGTGCTTTCCATGCCGCAGTTGGCCGAGGATCTGGGTCAGTTATGGGGCTGGGGGACCTATGCCTTGGCCCATCCTGGGTTGTCTATTGCCGATGAAAAGCGCTATATGGTTTGGGCCGTAGGCGTTGAGGCCGGGTTGAAACAGAGTCGCACCTATTTGCAAAGAGCTTTTGCTGCCAATCCCGGCCTGTCATCAAAGTTGGACATGACCGTGTTTGAAAATGTCTCGGCATTCCATAAACTGGTGGCCGATCCAGACGCTCTCGTCAATCAAAAAGACCTGACGCCACAACAATTGTTTGAAAAAGGAGAAGCCGCAGTGTTGCGCTTGCAATCCTTTTACGAGAAAGGCTTGCCAACGCTAGACGAGCTGCTGTCCGCACGCATATCCAAAATGGAAAATCGCCTCGCGTGGATAGCCGCCGCGGTCATGGCCACACTTCTACTGGCCGCCTACCTCTTCTACAGTTTTTTCCTGGTCGCCCATGGCGGTTTGCAGTTGATCCGGCATCACCTGCAGGCCATGGCCGATGGCGAACTGAGTACGGCCCCAGACCAACCACAGGGGCGTGACGAAACGGCTGAAGTGTTGAATTCACTGATCACGATGCAAGCCGTACTGGCACAGTTTCGGCAAGCGCAAGCGGAGATGGCGCGCCAGCACGACCTCGGCATGATCGACTACAGAATGCCCTTGCAGTCGTTGCCAGGTGACTACGGTGTGATGGCGCAAGCCGCCAACGAAGTGGTGCAATCGCACATCGCGGTAAAGATGAGAA
>NZ_JBAWYV010000137.1:0-7988 GCF_037143375.1 Rhodoferax sp.
ATTGGATTCTGAATACCGAGGGCGTGTTCATCGACGTCAATCCCGCCTACTGCCGCATGGTGGGCTACAGCCGCCCTCAAATCCTGTCGATGCACATTGCCGATTTCGAGGCCGAAGCTACGCAAGCGCAGATTCGGGCGCAAATCCAGCGAATTGTCAAAAATGGCCAGGAGCAATTTGAAACCCGGCACAAAAAAAGCAATGGTGACTGGGTTGATCTGGAGATCACCGTCACCGCCGTGGGCCGGCAAGTCATTGCATTTTTACGCGACATTTCCGATCTCAAGAAGGCGGCGAATGTCATCAATGACCTGGCATTTTTCGACACCCTGACGGCCTTGCCCAATCGGCAGCTTTTGCAAGACCGCATGGAGCAAGCCGTGTTGAACGCGGCACGCATCGGGCGCCATGGTGCCATCTTGTTCATTGACATTGACCACTTCAAAACACTGAACGACACCTTGGGTCACGCTAAAGGTGACAAATTATTGCTGCAAGTGGCCCAAAGACTCACCACCTGTGTGCGCGAGGGCGACACCGTGGCTCGTTCTGGTGGCGATGAGTTCGTGGTGGTATTGGCCGGTTTGAACGAAGGTGCCCATGAAGCGGCAGCTGAGGCAGAGGTGATCGCGAAGAAAATTCTTAGCAGTCTCGCACTCACTTACAGGTTGGGCGCCATCGAACAGCACAGCACGGCCAGCATGGGGATCACCTTGTTCAGGAACACCACAGTGTCGACTGAGGACTTGATGAAGCAAGCTGATTTGGCCCTGTACAAGTCCAAGGAATCGGGGCGCAATGCGCTGCATTTTTTTGATCCAGCCATGCAGGCCACCATTGTGGCGCGCACCACTCTGGAGGCAGACTTGCGCACGGCCCTGCTGGAGAAGCAGTTTGTGTTGCACTACCAGCCGCAGGTGGCGGGCGAGCAGCAACAGGTCACGGGTGCAGAAGCACTGGTGCGCTGGTGTCACCCCACGCGTGGCATGGTGTCGCCGGTTGAATTCATTCCTTTGGCCGAGGAAACCGGCCTTATTTTGCCCTTGGGCCAATGGGTGCTGGAAACCGCTTGCCTCCAGTTGACCGAGTGGGCGACACGACCCGAGCGGGCCGATCTCATTCTGGCCGTCAATGTCAGTGCCAAGCAACTGCAACAGGACGATTTTGTGAGGCAGGTGGTTGCCGTGCTGGAGCGCACCGGCGCCAACCCGCTGAGGCTCAAACTGGAACTCACTGAAAGTGTGCTGATCTCAAATCTGGAGTCCATCATCACCAAGATGAGCGCGCTGAAGGCGCTGGGCGTCGGCTTTTCGCTCGACGACTTTGGCACCGGATATTCGTCACTGGCTTACCTCAGCCGCTTGCCACTGGACCAACTCAAAATTGACCGCTCTTTTGTGATGAACATCGAAACGAGCGAAAACGCAGTTGCGATCTGTGCGGCCGTTATCAGTCTGGCGCACAGTTTGCGGCTGCAGGTGGTGGCTGAAGGGGTTGAGACCGAGGCCCAGCGTTACTTTTTGAGCACCGTTCATCGTTGCAAGCTGCTTCAGGGATATTTGATCAGCAGACCCCTGCCGATCGAAAATTTTGAAACTTTTATCCAGCAAAATAGCAGCGTTTAATATGGCGCTGCGCCGAACCAGTTAATTATCAAAGTCAGCTTTCGACTGACGAACCATGGGAGTGGAATTTGATGCGCTTTATAAAGTGGCTTAGACACGCCAACTTGGCCCTGCCAGTCGGCCTGTTCTTGCTGGGGTTGGTCTCGTCAACCAGCTTCGCCCTATGGAAACAACGTGAGATCGGCTTGGCGGCTGAACTTCAATTTCAACGAAGAATTGACCGGGTGACCGATGGCGTTGAAGAGCGATTTAGCGATGTTATTCATGGCCTGAACGGGCTAAAAGGCTTATTCGCGGCGAGAGAAAACGTTAAACGTGCTGAATTTATGGCCTATATGGGCTCGCACGATTTGCCCAATGAGTTTCCAGGCGTGCGGGGGTTTGGATACCTGCAACGTATCAAGCCCGGCTCTGTGCCTGCATTTGTGGCCGACACACGAGCGGACGGCATGCCGCAATTTGCCATCAAACAGCTGTACAACACCAGCCCTGATGACCTTTATGTCGCCAAGTTCATCGAACCGGTCGCTAGCAACGCCGGCGTTCAGGGTTTGGATGCGGGCTCCGAGACAGCGCCCCGCGAGGCTTTGTTGCACGCCATAGACACAGGGGAGCCCACGCTTACTTCGACGTTCAAGTTGGTGCAGGACAAAGGCAATACGCCGGGCGTTTTGTTACTTATGCCGGTGTATGCCAATGGCTCGCGCCACCTCACGGTACAGGAGCGACGTAATGCCATCATCGGCTTTGCGTACGCCCCGATCGTGATTTCAGAATTTCTCAACAAGTTGGCAGAGGTAAAGACAGACCGCGTTGATTTCGACCTGTTTGACGGCATTCCAGGGTCCCCTGGCGCCACGTTGATGTTTGACGCCGACAAGCACAGCACCCACCAGACAGGCGTCAACTCGGCGCCCTCCGATCGGCGGTTTTCAGTTATAAAAACGCTGGCTCTGCCGGGGCGCGACTTCATGATTCGGGTGAACTCCACAACGCAGTCTGATGCCCAGTTCGACCAAACCACGCCCTGGCTGATCTTTTTCACCGGCACTTTATTAAGCGGCTTGCTCGCGCTGCTGTTGCGCCAACAAATCCTGGGACGCCGCCGTGCCGAGCAACTGGCACAGGGCATGACGACCGAGCTGGCGCAAATGGCGCAAGTCGTACAACACACTTTCAATGCGGTGTCGATTGCCGATCGACAGGGCCGAATCAAGTGGATCAACCCAGGTTTTGAATGCATCTCGGGCTATAGCGCTGCTGAGGCCGTGGGCAAGACGCACGCAGAACTACTTGGCAGCGGCAAAGCAGATCCTTTGGTGCTCCAGCAACTCGCTGAGGCGGCTGTGTCAGGGCGTCATTGCCGGGTCGAGATTCTCAACCGCGCCAAAGATGGCCGCGAATACTGGGTTGATACCGAAATTCAGCCGCAATTCGATGCCCTAGGCCAAGTCGCCGGCTTCATGGAAATCAGCAGCGACATCACGGAGAGCAAACAAGCCGAGCAAAAAACTCAGCAAAGTGAGCATCTGCTACGCGTCTCCATTGCGGCGATCGACCAGGCTTATGCCCTGTATGACGCGGACGATCGACTGGTCTTTTGCAACGAAAAATATGTCCTTCTTTTCGAAAACAACAAGGACCACGTCACGCCCGGCGCCCGCTTCGAAGATCTGATTCGTTTTAGCGCCGAACAGGGCATGTATCCCGATGCCCATGACCGGATTGACGAATGGATGGCCGAGCGCCTGGAAGCACACCGCGCCTGTGAGTCCACCCTGGTCCAGACACGTGCGGATGACAGCGTGTTGAACATCATCGAGCGCAAGTTGCCAGACGGACAAACGGTATGTTTGCTGATTGACGTCACCGCGTTTGTGCGCGCCACCCAGGCAGCCGAGTCGGCCAATGTGGCCAAGAGCCAGTTTCTGGCCAATATGAGCCACGAGATCCGCACCCCGATGAATGGGGTTCTGGGCATGCTGGATCTGCTCAACGGGACTGCTCTGGACGAACGCCAGCGTGACTACGCCCAAAACGCCAAAGGCGCTGCGCGCTCCTTGCTGGGCATCCTCAACGACATCCTTGACTTCTCCAAAGTGGAGGCCGGGAAGATGGAACTCGACCCCGAACCTTTCTCCATGGCGGATGTCACGCGCGATCTTCACACCATCTTGTCGGCCAATCTCAAGGAAAAAAAGATCACCTTGAAGTTTGAGTCAGACCCCGAACTGCCCCTGTTGATGGTGGGTGATGCCGGACGGCTGCGACAGGTGCTGATCAATCTCGGTGGCAATGCCATCAAGTTCACCACGCAAGGTGAGGTGTGTATCAGGGTTCGCGTGCGCCGGCAAGACGCCGCCAAAGTCGTTTTGGCTTTTGAGGTCATTGACCCCGGAATTGGTTTGTCGCCAGAGCAACAAAACCGCGTGTTTGCAGGCTTCTCGCAGGCCGAGGCCTCGACCTCGCGCTGCTTTGGTGGCACCGGTTTGGGCCTGGCCATCAGCCAGCGCTTGGTAGCCCTGATGGGCGGCGAAATCAAGGTCACCAGCAGCCTCGGGGCCGGCAGCACGTTTTATTTTGATGTGCATTTTCCGCTGTACGAACCACCTATCAGTACGGCCACCGAGGCGACAAAAAGCGCACCAAGGGAAGAAGTCATCGACTCAGAACCCCAACTGGCGGGACTTCGCGTGCTGCTGGTAGAAGACAACCTCATCAACCAGATGGTGGCGCGCGAATTATTGAATAAACGAGGCGCCGTGGTGCAACTGGCGGAGAACGGTCAACTGGCCGTGGACGCTTTGCTCGCCACACCAGAAGGCTTTGATGTCGTCCTGATGGATTTGCAAATGCCGGTGATGGATGGCTTGCAGGCCACCCGGCACATTCGCCAGCAACTCAAATTGACCCGGCTGCCCATCATCGCGATGACCGCCAACGTGATGGAATCAGACCGGGACGACTGCCTGGCCGCTGGCATGAACGACCATATTGGCAAGCCCTTCAATGTCAAGGATCTGGTGGCGCGCCTGCTGCACTTTACGGGCGGCAAGCGCTAGTCAGCGACGTCAATCGCCTTAACCCGCCAGCCCCACATAGACGTTTTGCACATCGTCGTTGCCATCGATGGCAGCGAGGAAGGCTTCGACTTCTTCCAGGTGTTCGGGGCTCAGATTGGCCGGGTCGACTGGGTTCTTGGCTTTGTAGCCCAGCTTGGCCGACAGGACACTGAAGCCGTGGGCAGGCAGCGCGCGGCTGACCAGATCAAGATCGCTGGCATCGGTCAGGAACATCGTGTTGCCTTCTTCCTCGCCCGGCTCAAAGTCCTGCGCACCCGCTTCGATCGCGGCCACTTCCGGGTCGGAACCAGCGGCTGTGGGTTCAGCTTCGATCATGCCGACATGGTCAAAGTCCCACGAGACCGAGCCCGAGGTGCCCAACTGGCCCTTGCGAAACAGCACGCGCATTTCAGGGGCGGTGCGGTTCACGTTGTCGGTCAGGCACTCGACCATGACGGCGACCTGGTGCGGCGAAAAGCCTTCGTAGATGACGTGCTCAAAATGAACCGCTTCGCCGGTGAGGCCCGCGCCCTTCTTGATGGCTCGGTCTAAAGTTTCCTTGGGCATTGAGACTTTGCGGGCCTGCTCCACCACCAGGCGCAGGCGCGAGTTGGAGGCCGGGTCGGCACCGCTGCGGGCCGCAATCATGATGTCTTTGGCCAGACGGCCAAACAATTTACCCTTGGCATTGGCTGCCAATTCCTTACCTTTTGCTTTCCACTGCGCGCCCATGTCTGATATTCCTTGGTGTTGTTGCGCTCAAATGCGCATGGCTTAATTCGGGTCTAGGTTATACACCCATCAGCCACCCACTTGCCAAGGCGCGTTACTTGCTGGCGTTCGGGAAAAACAGGGCCTCGCCGCCAATTTTGTAGTTGGCAATCACCGCTTGTCCTGGTGACGAGGTCACCCAGTCCACAAACTTCTGGCCATCAACCGCCTTGACATGCGGGTGCTTGGCCGGGTTGACCAACATGACCCCATATTGGTTGAACAAACGGTTGTCGCCCTCCACCAGCACCGCCAGATCGCCCCGGTTTTTAAAGTTAAGCCAGGTGCCACGGTCGGCCAGCACGTAGGCGCCGCTGCTCGACGCGATGTTGAGCGCAGGCCCCATGCCACAGCCGCATTCTTTGTAGCCGCTGCCTTTGCTCTCGGCCAAGCCTGCCATTTTCCAGAAACGCAACTCGGCGGCGTGGGTGCCACTCTTGTCACCCCTCGAAATAAATGAGGCGTTGGCAGTGGACAACTTTTTGAGGGCTTCGACGACGTCTTTGCCCCGGGTTTTAGCCGGGTCAGTGGCAGGGCCGATCAGCACAAAATCGTTGTACATGACGGGGAATCGTTTGACCGCGAAGCCATCTGCCACGATTTTTTCTTCGGCCACCTGGTCGTGCACAAACAGCACATCGGCATCACCGCGGCGACCCATGTCGAGCGCCTGACCGGTGCCCAGCGCCACCACTTTGACATCGAGCCCACTGGCTTTCTTGAACTCAGGCAACAGATAAGCAAACAAGCCTGATTGCTCGGTGGAGGTAGTGGACGCCACCACAATCGATTGCGCCTGAGCCGCCATAGGCACTATTAAAACAATAGCTGCTAGCGCAGATAGAACGGGGGCTAGCGCCCTAAAAAGCATAAATTTTTTCAAACTGACTCTCCTTTAAGAAACAAATGGGCCGCTGGATACTGGCTTTGCAGCAGCGACCCGCTAAAAAAATCTTTCACTGGCAAATCAGCCAGCACCCGCCCCTGCTCCAGATAAATCACCCGGCTGGCCAGACGCTTGACCTGACCCAGGTTGTGGCTGGCAAAAACGAGCGTCATGGCTGAACTCATTGAACCATCGCCCGCCTTTTCAACGGCAGCTGATTGCGGCTGATTGGAAAACTCTTCAATCAGCGCTTCAACTTCCCGTTTGGCATGCGGGTCCAGACTAGCGGTGGGCTCGTCCAGCAACAGCACTTGGGGGTTCAGCGCCCAGGCGCGGGCCAGCGCCACGCGCTGCTGCTGCCCGCCCGAGAGTTTGCGGGCATTGCGCCCGGCCAAGGCGCTCAAGCCGACGCGGGTCAGCGCCTCCAGCGCCAGCACTTTGGCGGCACCCCATGGCGTGCCACGCAACCAAAGGCCGAGCGCAATATTGCGCTGCACCGTCATCCGCAGCAAGTGCGGCCGTTGAAACAGCATCGCCTGCTGCAACGCCGGGGCGCGCTCCACCTGCCCAGCGGTGGGCGCGGCCAATCCGTGCAGCAAACGCAGCAGCGTGCTTTTGCCACAGCCGTTGGCGCCAATCAGGGCCACGCGTTCGCCCGGATGAATAGTTAGCGTCACCGCCGTCAACGCCCGCACGGCCGATGCCGGACGGCCAAAATGCACACTGGCGTCTGCCAGCCGAAACAGCGGCGTCACCGGGTGACCTCCACCGTGTTCAGCGGCAGCGAGCGCAGCGCATCTTGCCCTGCAGGGTGGTTGGCCTCTGCGCGCCACTCGGGACCGCCATCGTTGCTTTCAGCGTGTTCGCGCCAGCGCCGCACGATCGCAATCAGCACATTGAGCAACAGCACCACCGCCAGCAAAATAATCCCCAGCCCCAGCGCCAGCGGCAAGTCACCCTTGCTGGTTTCCAGCGCGATGGCCGTCGTCATGACCCGGGTAAAACCGTCAATGTTGCCGCCCACAATCATCACTGCGCCGACCTCCGAGATCGCCCGGCCAAACGAGGCGATCAGCACCGTGAGCAAGGCATAACGCTCGTCCCAGGCCAGCAGCAGGCTGCGCATAAAAGGCCGGGCACCGAGCGAGCGCAATTGTTCGCCCTGGGTGTTTTCTGCGTCTTCCACCATTTGACGCGTCAGGACCATCACCACCGGCAACACCAGCAGCGCCTGCGCCAGCACCATCGCCTTAAAGCTGAACAACCAGCCCAGATAACCCAGCGGCCCCGAGCGCGACAGCACCAGATAGACCATCAGCCCGACCACCACCGAGGGCACCGCCAAAAAGGTATTGAGCACGGTCAGTAGTGCGGCCCGACCGGCAAAGCGCGCCACCCCGAGCCAGGCGCCCAAGACCAGGCCCAGCACACAGGCAATAACGCACGCCGTGGCGCTAACCGCCAGCGAGCGGCCCACAATCGACAGCAAGCCGGGGTCGCAGGAGAGGATGAGTTGCAGCGCAGCGGTGGCGCTTTCAGTAATTGAATTCATGAGGACGATTGAAGTTGCGGTATCGTAACCACCGACATAATTACCGGCGATATGAAACGTTGTGCATAGGCTTCAATTCCACTACACCCTCT
>NZ_JBAWYV010000138.1:0-7947 GCF_037143375.1 Rhodoferax sp.
TGATGATGGGGTACTTGTCGACCCAGGTCGCCAGCATGTTGGTCCATTCTTCGGCAGTGAGGGACAAGCCCTCACCGGCCAAGTGGTACTTGCCGTCTTTGTAGAACTCACTGGCGGCACAGTCGAGGGCCAGGGCAATTTGCTCGCCTGCCACAAAACCTGCTTTGTCAATGGCTTCCAGAATCAGCTGGATGGCTGCTTCGTGGCTGGCTACGCTGGGGGTGAAGCCACCTTCGTCGCCCACAGCAGTGCTCATGCCCTTGTCGTGGATGATTTTCTTCAAGGCGTGGAACACTTCAGCGCCATAACGCATGGCTTCGCGGAAAGTGGGGGCGCCGATCGGGATGATCATGAACTCCTGAATGTCAAGCGTGTTGTTGGCGTGTGCGCCACCATTCACCACGTTCATCATGGGCACCGGCATCTGGATGGCACCCATGCCACCAAAGTAGCGGTACAGCGGCAGGCCGGACTCTTCAGCGGCAGCGCGGGCCACGGCCATAGAGACCGCCAGCATGGCATTGGCGCCCAGGCGGGACTTGTTGTCGGTGCCGTCCAGATCGATCAGGGTCTTGTCCAGAAAAGACTGTTCGGAGGCGTCGAGGCCCAGCACAGCTTCTGAAATTTCGGTGTTGATGTGTTCAACCGCTTTCAGAACGCCCTTGCCCAGGTAGCGGCTCTTGTCACCGTCGCGCAGTTCCATGGCTTCACGGCTACCGGTCGAGGCGCCAGACGGAACCGCCGCGCGGCCCATCACGCCAGATTCCAGCAACACATCACATTCCACGGTGGGGTTGCCACGGGAATCAAGAATTTCACGACCGACGATGTCAACAATTGCGCTCATTGATTTCTTTCAAAAAATATAAAAATGAAACAAAAAACCTAAACAAAAAACCTAAACAAAAAACTGTATTTGATCTCTATCAGCCGCGATCAAACGTTAAAACTATTCTCAAGAAAACCATTTTTCTTGGTCACGGCATCCAGCGCCACCAGCGTCTCCAGCAAGGCCCGCATGTGCTTGAGTGGAACCGCATTCGGGCCGTCGCTCATGGCTTTCGAGGGATCGGGATGCGTTTCCATGAACAAGCCCGCCACACCGACCGCCACGGCCGCGCGGGCCAGCACCGGCACCATCTCGCGTTGGCCGCCACTGCTGGTGCCTTGCCCGCCCGGCAACTGCACCGAGTGGGTCGCATCAAATACCACCGGCGCACCGGTTTCGCGCATGATGGCCAGCGAGCGCATATCGCTCACCAAGTTGTTGTAACCAAAGCTGGCACCGCGTTCACAGGCCATGAAGTTGTCTTCGTTCAAGCCCAGTTCGCGCGCCGCTGCACGGGCTTTGTCGATCACGTTTTTCATGTCGCCCGGCGCCAGAAACTGCCCTTTTTTGATATTGACCGGCAAGCCCGACTGCGCCACGGCGCGGATAAAGTCGGTTTGGCGGCACAAGAAGGCCGGAGTCTGCAACACATCCACCACCGAAGCCACTTGGGCAATCTGGTCTTCTGAATGGATGTCAGTCAGGATCGGAACCTGGAGTTCGCGTTTGACCTTGGCCAGAATTTCAAGGCCGCGCTCAATACCCGGACCGCGAAACGTGCTGCCGCTGGAGCGGTTGGCCTTGTCAAAGCTGCTTTTGAAGATAAAAGGAATGCCCAGCGACGCCGTGATTTCCTTCAAGGTGCCTGCGGTGTCCATCTGCAATTGTTCCGACTCGATCACGCAGGGGCCAGCGATGAGAAAAAATCGGTGTTGCAAGCTGATGTCAAATCCACATAACTTCATCAGGCAGTTGCTTTCAATGTTTTGCCGGCAGTCTGGTGGTCAAGTGCCGCCTTGACAAAGGCGTTGAACAGTGGATGACCATCCCAGGGTGTTGACTTGAACTCAGGGTGAAACTGCACGCCCATGAACCAGGGATGCACGTTTTGTGGCAACTCCACAATTTCTGTCAAATGTTCACGTTGGGTCAACGCAGAAATGACCAGACCGGCCTCGCGCAGGGTGTCGAGGTAGTTCACGTTCGCTTCATAGCGGTGACGGTGGCGCTCAGTGACGACGTCGCCGTAAATCTCGTGCGCCAAGCTGCCCTTGACGACATCAGAACTCTGGGCACCCAAGCGCATGGTGCCGCCCATGTCGGAGTTTTTGTTGCGCGTTTTAATAGTGCCGTCAGCGTCTTTCCATTCGGCAATCAGGGCGATCACCGGGTTCGGGCCTGTCGGGTCAAACTCGGTACTGTTGGCGTCTTTCAGACCGGCAACATGGCGTGCAAACTCGATGGTGGCCACCTGCATACCCAGGCAAATGCCCAAGTACGGAACTTTGCTCTCGCGGGCAAACTGCGCAGCGCAAATTTTGCCTTCAACGCCGCGAATACCAAAGCCGCCGGGCACCAAAACAGCGTCAAACTTGGCGAGTTGGGATGCGTTGTCGGGCGTGATGGTTTCGGAATCGATGTAATCAATCTTGACCCGCACATGGTTTTTCATGCCGGCGTGGCGCAGCGCTTCGTTGAGCGATTTGTAGCTGTCACTCAGGTCGACATACTTGCCGACCATGGCAATGTTGACTTCACCTTTGGGGTGCGCAGTCTCATAAACCAGATCGTCCCACCGCTTCAGGTTGGCGGGGTGCGTGTTGAGTCGCAGTTTGTCGCAAATCAGGCCATCAAGACCTTGCTCGTGCAGCATGCGAGGCACTTTGTAAATGGTGTCGACGTCCCACATGGAGATCACGCCCCAATCGGGCACGTTGGAGAACATCGAGATTTTTTGCCGTTCTTCGTCTGGAATTGGACGGTCGGCACGGCAGATCAAGGCGTCGGCCTGAATGCCAATTTCGCGCAACTGCTTAGCGGTGTGCTGGGTCGGCTTGGTTTTGAGTTCGCCGGCTGCGGCGATCCAGGGCACATAGCTCAGATGAACAAAAGCCGTGTTGTTGGGGCCGAGCTTGAGGCTCATCTGGCGCACCGCTTCTAGAAATGGCAGCGATTCAATGTCGCCCACCGTGCCGCCAATTTCAACTATCGCAACATCCACTGCATCAGGCGCACCAAAACGGGCGCCTCGTTTGATGAAGTCTTGAATTTCGTTGGTCACATGGGGAATCACCTGAACCGTTTTGCCCAGGTAGTCGCCACGGCGTTCTTTTTCAAGCACGCTTTTGTAAATTTGACCGGTGGTGAAGTTGTTGGCTTTGCGCATCCGTGTTTCCACGAAACGCTCATAGTGGCCAAGATCTAGATCGGTTTCAGCGCCGTCTTCAGTGACGAAAACTTCGCCGTGCTGCATGGGAGACATGGTGCCGGGGTCGACATTGAGGTACGGGTCAAGCTTGATAAGAGTGACTTTGAGGCCTCGCGACTCCAGGATCGCTGCTAAGGAGGCTGAGGCGATTCCCTTGCCAAGGGAAGACACCACACCGCCGGTGACGAAGACAAATTTGGTCATGTCAGAGGGAGCTGCAAGCTCGGGGAGGTGGAAACCGAGATTATAAGTGCCTGTTTGCTGCATCTGGTCTGATACATTTCGGGCCATGAATGATCTTGCTGGTAAACATATTGTTTTGGGGCTCACTGGTGGCATTGCCTGTTATAAGGCGGCTGAATTGTGTCGGGCACTTGTCAAAGAAGGCTCCACGGTACAGGTCGTGATGACGGCTGCGGCCGAACAATTCATCACGCCGGTGACGATGCAGGCCTTGAGCAACCGACCTGTTTATGACTCACAGTGGGATGCGCGTGAGGCTAACAACATGCCGCACATCAACCTGAGTCGTGAGGCCGATGCCATTTTGATTGCCCCTTGCAGTGCCGATTTCATGGCCAAACTGTTGCACGGTCGCGCTGATGATCTTTTGAGTTTGATGTGTCTGGCGCGTCCAATCGGCAAGGTTCCCTTGCTGATTGCGCCCGCCATGAACCGTGAAATGTGGGCACATCCTGCCACGGTACGCAATGTTGCGCAGTTGAAGTCAGATGGCGCTAAGGTGTTTGACGTCGGTTGTGGCGATCAGGCCTGCGGCGAAACGGGTGATGGACGAATGTTGGAGGCGCAGGAGTTGCTGGACGATGTGATTGCCTTTTTTCAGCCTAAAACATTGTTGGGTCAGCATGTACTGGTGACTGCCGGACCCACTTATGAGGCGATTGATCCGGTGCGGGGTATCACCAACCTGTCGAGTGGAAAAATGGGCTTTTCCATTGCCCGGGCCGCGCGGGAGGCGGGTGCCGAGGTGACGCTGGTAGCGGGACCGGTGCACTTGCCGACGCCGAGAGGCGTTAAGCGGATTGACGTTAAATCAGCATCAAATATGCTTGAAGCCACCGTGGGTTGTGCGCAGATAGCTTCTGTTTTTATAGCAACTGCCGCCGTTGCCGATTGGCGTCCAGACAATGCTGCAGATCAAAAAATCAAGAAAGATAATTCGGGCGAAGTGCCTCGGTTAACTTTTGTTGAAAATCCGGACATTCTGGCCACCCTGGCGCAGTCGCCGCGCGGCAAGTCTGGAGAGCTGTATTGCGTCGGTTTTGCCGCCGAAAGTCAGGACCTGTTGGCCAACGCACAGGCCAAGCGTCTGCGCAAAGGGGTGCCGTTGCTGGTGGGTAACATCGGCCCGGCCACATTTGGACAAGATGACAACGCGCTGTTGCTGGTCGATGCGTTCGGTGTCAAAGACCTGGCACGCGACTCCAAGCTGGCGCTGGGGCGAAAATTAATAGCAGAGATTGCAAACAGAATAGGGGCCAGAGGCCAAGCATGATGAAAATTGACGTCAAAATTATCGACTCCCGCATGGCCGAGCAGTTGCCCGCTTACGCCACTCCGGGTAGTGCCGGACTCGATTTGCGGGCTTGCCTGAGTGAGCCGTTGACTTTGCAACCCAATGCCTGGCAACTGGTGCCCACCGGCATTGCCATTTATCTTGCTAATCCGAATTTTGCGGCAATCATCCTTCCACGCTCCGGTTTGGGCCATAAGCACGGCATCGTTTTAGGGAATTTAGTCGGGTTGATTGACAGCGATTACCAGGGTCAACTCATGGTGAGCGCCTGGAACCGCAGCGATGTGGCTTTCACCATTGAGCCGATGGAGCGCATTGCGCAACTGGTCATCGTGCCCGTGGTGCAGGCCCAGTTCAATGTGGTTACTGAATTTCCGTTAAGCGAGCGCGGGGAGGGCGGCTACGGTTCAACGGGTAAATCCTGATCCTCTCGCGATAGATCGCAGCCTATCGAAACAAACAAGCTCTGCCACCCATAAATTGCCGGGTGTTAATGCAGGGTGTCGTTGCCAGGTGCTGAGTCGTGCAGGGCTTGAATCTTGAAAAACCCGGTTCCAGCAGAGCCGCGACCTATCTCCTCCAGGGTGGCCTCGCGAATGGCTTCAACCGTCAGGCTCAGTCGCAATGCAATGCCTGCCAGCGGATGGTTGGCGTCAAGTACGACATGATCTGGATAGATTTCACTGACGGTGTAAAAAGCATCTTTGGGTGCGTCCGGATTGCAGCCTGCAGGTAGTGCGCTCCCTTCAAACGTCATGCCTACTTCCAGCTCTTCTGGAAAAAGTTCGCGCTGCTCCAGAAAAAGCAAAAGGTCATCGAAGTCTCCAAAGCCCTCTTCGGGTTCGATTTGCAGGTCCAGTTTTGCACCGACCGCAAGGCCCAGAAGCGCTTCTTCGATGACTTGCAGCAAGTCATCGCCACCGACCAAAAATTCAACGGGTTCGTCGAGCACGTCTAGTTCCTCGCCAAGCGTATCTGCCAGCGTCCAGGTCAGAGCGACCACACATTGTTCATTGATTTTCATAGGAGAATTGTCGCAGTTTGAAAATTGACCGGAGATCCAAATGGATGTAAATCAAGTCTTGCCATTGTTGGGCGGCCTAAGCCCTGACGAATTCATGAAGAACCACTGGCAAAAAAAGCCATTGCTGGTGCGACAGGCTATTCACAACTTCAAACCGCTCTTGGATCGAGGTGAACTGTTTGAACTGGCCGCCAGCGAAGATTCTCAAGCGCGCCTCGTTATTCAAAAACCCGGAGAGACACCGCCTTGGCAGTTCAAGCAAGGGCCGTTCGAACGACGTGAATTGCCTGCGCTGAAACGTCCGGGTTGGACGGTGCTGGTGCAAGGCGTAGATCTTCAAAACGACAGCGTTCACGACTTGATGAATCAATTTCGTTTTGTGCCCGATGCGCGACTCGATGATTTGATGATCAGCTTTGCCACCGATGGCGGTGGCGTTGGCCCTCATTTCGACAGCTACGACGTGTTTTTATTGCAGGCGCAGGGTCAAAGGCGTTGGCGGATCGGGCATCAAAAAGACCTGACCTTGCAGCCCGATGTCCCCTTGAAGATTCTGGCTAACTTTGAACCTGAGGAGGAGTTTGTGCTGGAGCCAGGGGATATGTTGTATTTACCGCTTTTGCACGCTCACGACGGAATTGCCATTGGTGAATGCATGACCTATTCCATTGGTTTCAGGTCACCCAGTCGGGGCGAGTTGGCGCGTGAACTGTTGCAGCGTCTGGCGGAGCAGGCTGAAGATGCCGTCGGATGTGCGGTTTACCGGGATCCCAATCAGGCAGCGGTAAGCCAACCCGGAGAAATTCCACCGCAAATGCTGGCGTTTGCGCGCGATGCTTTGGAAGACGCACTGAAAGACCCTGATGCCTTGGCGCGATCCTTGGGTGAGTATTTGACCGAGCCCAAAGCCAATGTCTGGTTTGAAACCGCTGAGTTTGATGCAGCATCATCAGGCGGTGTTGTTCGACTTGATCGGCGTACCAAAATGATGTTCGACGCGAAACACATTTTTATCAATGGAGAGAGTTTCAGGGCGTCTGGAAGCGACGCCACGTTGATGCGGCGCTTGTCCGATGAGCGTAGTCTCAGTCGTCAGGATGTAGATCGAATCAGCTCCGAAGCGCGCGCTTTAATTGAAGGCTGGGCCGAGGCGGGGTGGTTGCATGGACTCTAAAACTGAACCTACGCGCAGTGGTCGATTTGTGGGGCGTGAGGCATTTGAGCAATGGGTGCGCAATGCCTTAGCTCAAGCTGCGCATGACGGTTGGCGCGAAATCATTCTGAGTGATGCAACTTTTGCGGATTGGCCCTTGCGTGAACGCGCGGTGGTGGAGTCCTTGCAGTCATGGTCGGCGTCCGGTCGGCGCCTGGTCATGCTGGCCACCCAATATGACGAGGTCATTCGAAACCACGCCCGTTTTGTGTCGTGGCGAAAAACCTGGGGCCATATTATTGAGTGTCGGGTATGCAAGGTTGCCAACGTGCTTGATTTTCCGAGTGCTATTTGGTCAAGAGACTGGTTTATGCACCGGGTGGATTCACAACGGAGCACTGGTGTATTTGGTGAAGACCGCGAACGAGGAGTTCAACTCAAGGAGCTACTGGATGAGAAAATCCGAAATAGTTCACCTGGATTTCCTGCGTCAACTTTGGGCCTGTAGCAGAACTGCAAAAGATGTGACTTGAAAATACATTATAATTTTAGGCTAGGTGTAAAGAGCTCGAGTCACTTTTGCCTGGTCCTAGCAGATTCACTGCTCTGACAATTTCCGGAAATTGTTTTTCTAACTTATTAGGTAATTTTCAAATGAACAAAAACATCATTCTTGCTGCCGTTATTGCTGCTGCTGCCCTCGCTGCTTGTGGTAAAAAAGAAGAAGCTCCTGCACCTGTCGCTGCTCCTGCTGCTGCAGTTGCTCCAGTTGCTGAAGCTGCTGCTTCCGCTGCTGCTGGCGCTGCTTCCGCTGTTACTGGCGCAGCTTCTGCTGTTGCTGGCGCCGCTGACGCTGCTGGTGATGCTGCCAAGAAGGCCGCTGAAGCTGCTACCGCTGCAGTGAAGAAGTAAGCTTTCGCTTACTCAACTTTATTGTTGAAAAAGCCACCGCAAGGTGGCTTTTTTTCGTCTGGAC
>NZ_JBAWYV010000139.1:0-7846 GCF_037143375.1 Rhodoferax sp.
ACGATACCCACTGCCTTGAGCACGTATTTCTCGTAGATGGGCTCTGAGGTTCCGTTCTTCATCTTGCGCATGAAGTACTTCTCAAACGCGATCTTGGCCAGATGCACCCACTTGCCTTTTTTGAACCAGTTGACATTGCGTGGCGGAATTTGCGGCAGGGCCACAAACGCTGCGCCCGTGTCGCCAAAGTCGGCCAGGCAGATCGCGTTCCAGGTGGCCTTGGTCACCACGGGTTGATTGGCAAGCTCGTCGGCAATGTTGTGCACGATGGCGCTGATCATGGTCTCGATCATGTAGCCGGTTTTGGGGGCGCCGGTCGGCACCACAGTCACTTCAACCGGGGGGATCGCCACGCACACGCCTGCTGAAAATATGTTTTTATAGGCCTTGCTGCGCTGGA
Source organism: Rhodoferax sp. (assembly GCF_037143375.1). Taxonomy (GTDB): domain Bacteria; phylum Pseudomonadota; class Gammaproteobacteria; order Burkholderiales; family Burkholderiaceae_C; genus Rhodoferax. The sequence continues at coordinate 401 of NZ_JBAWYV010000139.1, forward strand.
ATTCGTCGATCAGCACAAAGCCGCGTGGGTTGCACAAATTGGGCACAGCCGCCACCACATCCACGCCTTTGAAGGCGGGGAGCATCATGGACATCTTGAACGGAACTTCGTGCTCTTTGTGCACGTTGCCCAGCGCGTCGAGTTCGGTCACAAATAGCTTGCCTGCCTCCACCTTGGTGGTCTTGGCGTTGGTGATCCATTTCATGTCATGGCTGCGCAGTTCGGATTCCAGCATGCCTTTGCTGTCCCCCACACCGCCCAACCCAAGGTGGCCGATGTAAGGTTCGCTGGTGACAAAGGTGATCGGAACTTTATGGCGAATTTTGCGGCGACGCAGGTCGGTATCCAGGATGAAGGCGAACTCATAGGCCGGGCCAAAGCAACTGGCAAACGGCATGGCGCCGATGACTACCGGGCCGGGGTTCTTTAAAAATTCCTCGTAGTCCTTGAAGAAACCCAGCGCATGGTCCACGGTGCAAACCGAGTGCGTGTGACCCCCGTGCGGGCCAGAGCCCGGCACTTCGTCAAAGTTGAGTTTGGGGCCGGTAGTAATGACCAGGTAGTCATAGTCCACCGTGTCGCCGCCCGCCAGGGTCAGGCGGTTTGCAGCGGGGTCAATCAGTGTGACCGCCTTGGGAATAAAGGAAATGCCCTTCTTCTCAAGCAAAGGGGCAATCGGAAGCGTCACAGCCTCACGGTCGCGCCAGCCCACCGCCACCCAGGGGTTGGAGGGTGTGAACTGAAAATAATCGACAGCGCTGACGACCGTGATGCGGTGCTCTTTGCCGAGCATTGCGCGCATTTCATAAGCCGCAGGCATGCCGCCGATTCCAGCGCCCATGATGATGATGTGTGCCATGACGTTCCTTTTTTTCTTGGTTTGATTTCTGTCAGATCGGTTTAGAACCGATGGCTGTACATGACTTGCAGGTTGGTCTGGCCGTGCGAGATGGTGACGCCACTGCCACTGGTCACGGTCTCTGAAGGTGCCAAGGTCAGTGAGGCATTGAAGTCGCCGGCCTCGGATACCTTGTAGCCCATACCCAGCGTCACATGGCTCTTCACGGTGGCCGGGAACAGGGGGTTGACATAGGCGTCAGGAATCGGGTTGTCCGCCAGGTTCAGACCCGCACGCAAGGTCAGTTGCTCATTGGCTTTCCAAGCCATGCCGAGGTTCAGTACGGTCTGGTCTTTCCAGTTTTGGGGCATGGCGAAACTCACTGAGCCATTCCCCATAGAACTGTCGTAGCGCATCTTGAAACTCTTCATAGAGTCAGCCCAACCGATGTACTTGATGTCCGCAGCCAGTAATAGCGAGGGCTGAGCTTGCCAGCTCGCACCGACAGCGAAAACCGATGGCATTTGGAAGTCGATCACGGTCATTTGTCCGTAATCTGTAGCTGCCCCATCGCTTGCAATGCTGGCCGCACTGCTGGCCGTCTTCATATCGTCTAGTCCAGACTTGAATTGGTAAGAGCCCCCCACCGTCACGTCTTTATTGACCTTGTAAACGGCACCAAGTGAAGCACCAAAGCCCGTGGATTTGGCAGCTCCGGTGAAATCATTTTCATCAGAGAAACTAATGCGGGCCTTCGTTGCAGTCGCTAACGGATTGGTTAAGTCTTGAGCGGCGAATTTTCCACTGCTGCCTGTCATCATGCCGAGCAATTCGTTCCTAGGCGCAGCCATTTGTAGATCTAGAGATGCCCACATGAATTTCAGGGTGGCGCCAACTGTTAAATTTGAATTTACTTGGTAGGCAACCGGGAAAATAACATTACCTACGCCCAATTCAGAGCGTGCAGGCAAGCTAAAACCTCCTGCCATAAATGAATTCGCTGCGTACTCAGTCCCCATCCCACCTTGCGCAAACATGCCAATACCGTAGGTGTAAGCGCCATTGCGTTTGACATAGCCAAACGCCGGCATTAGGTAAGACGTGCCGCCCGATTTGGCTTCCATGCCAGGTACGCTGCTCTTCACATCGGGTCCCAAAATACCAAACGCCACATCCAGGCGTGACGTGCCATCGGGCATCATCCCTAGCGTTGCCGGGTTTTGAGCCATGCCCGCATTGCCATGGTCAATGGCTTGGGAGGCACCGCCCATGCCGGTCGAGATAGGGCCATAGCCTTCCATCAGCATGCCGTTGGTCGCGTGCACCGATCCGGCGGCGAGGAGAGCGCACAAGGGCGTCAGGTAAAAAATACTTTTAGATGGCTTCATGAATGTCTCCGATAGTTTTAATGAGGAATAGCGCGGGTTTTCACTGGAAAAGTGATCGGTGGGGGAGTGTGTAGATGTGCCGTGGCAGCCGCAGGGCTTACCAAAAAGCCAGCAAGCGGCCTTTGACGACTTTGGAGTCAAGCCGCTTCAGCGGGCTGTTGCCCTTCTTGATGCAGTCGCCGCTTTTCACATCAAACTCCCATTGGTGTTTGGGGCAGGTCAGGGTGCTGCCCTTGAGTGCCAGTTCGGGTATGTCGGTGCTCTGGTGCGGGCAACGACTGTCATACACCGATGTTTTTCGTTTCTCGCGGTAGATGAACACGCCAAAGCCATTCACCTCCGTGCGCATCACTTCGCTGTCTTTGACGTCCGCGCTGGCCATCACGTCGTGCCATGTGCCGGCAGGGGTGCTGGCAGCGATGGTCGGCACGATGCTGGCACCGGCCTCATCCTGAAACTCAGGCAGGTTCATGGCCAGAATGATGTCCACGGCCCAGATGATTTTGGCCAGACCCAGAGCGGGGAACGCCATCAGCAGCGCGTCCAGAATCTCGACCGACGTACAGCCTTCGCGCAAGGCACGCTTGAGGTATTGACGCAAGCCCCGGTCAGTTTGCGAATGAACTTTGGTGATGACCGAAATCAGATTTTTTGTTTTGGGGTCGAGGTGCTTGCCAGCATCTTTCAGAAAAGCAAAGTAGTGGCCCAGCGCTTCGGGGCGGGCTTTGAGCAGGTAGTTCAGTGCGTCACTCATGGGACGAAGTTCCTTTTTGTTTTTAAAAATGCAAAACCATGACCGGGTGATCTGACAGCCCCATGACTTTTTGCGCCACACCGCCGACCAGTGCGCGGCCAATGCGGCTGTCGCCCCGGCTTCCGATCACGATCAGGTCAGCTTGGCACGCTTCGCGCGCCGCCAAAATTTCTGTGAAAGGCTTGCCCACTCTAACGTCTCCTTGTGCCACCAACCCCTTCTGTTCAGCTTGTTTGGTCATCGCGTTGATAAATATCATTGCCTGAGGCCGCAAGGACTCTGCAGCCACCACGCTCACCACTTGCAGCGGTAGGCTGCACTGGGCTGCCACGGCGATGGCGGTAGCGACGATCTGGCGTCCTTGCTCGGTGGGCTCAGCCGCCACCAGCACGCGCTGCTGCCACATCCGGGCTTCGCGGGGCACGATCAACACATGGCAGGGCGCATGCGCCACCACTTTGCTCACCATCTCGCCCACCAGTAAATTGGCCAGCAGCCCGCGCTTGCCACGGCGACGGATGATGATCATGTCGCTGCCCTGGGCGCGGGCCTCTTCGATGATTTCCTGATAGGGCTCTTCGCCCCGGCGCAAGCGCAGGTCAATCGTCACCCCGGCCTTGACGGCTTGCTCGCGCAGTTGGGCAATCTTGACCGCTGCTTCGCGCTCGGCCCGCGCTGCAATCAGCGGTGCCAGTGATTCGTATTCGGGGTTGCTCACCAGCGGCAAGACCGTTGCCAAGGGCAGTTGACAGCGTTGCGCCAAGGCGAAGGCCATAGCTTCCGCACCGAGGTCATATTCGCTGTGCTCGGTGGCCAGCAACAAACGTGTGAATAGTTGAGCCATGGTCAATGTCCTCCAGTCAAAACGCCTGAGGCCGCCAGTATCAGAACCAGGACGATCAAGGCACTGAGGCCCGTGTAAATATAGTCGCGGCGCTCGAGATAGAGCGGGATCAAGCCCAGCAATGGGGGCAGTGAGCATCCCGCCAAAATGGAGATGCCGATCAGGTTCGACAGGTCGCCAGTATGGGCCAAGGCCAGCCAGCCCCAGCCGGTCGGAGTGGCGGTGCGTTGCAGGTAGGTGGCGACGGGCAGGTTCCAGAAATTAGGTAATTGGTCCAGCGGCACATGCGGGGTCAATACCCCGAAGACATAGGCGCCAAAACTAAGCACCAGGGCCAGCAAGCCGAGGCGCGCGCCCCAGTCCAGCAGGAACGCATAGCGCAAGGCTTCAGCTTGCTGTTGTTGGGCGTTGGTGAGGGGTGTGGTATTCATCAGTCAGTTACTTTCAAACCCATATTCCAAGACCCTTGAGCAGAGCGCGAACACCAGCAAACAACAAGAGCGTGATCACCATTTTGCGGATGACGGAGCCTTTGAGGATGTTCAGCAATCGGGCGCCGATTCGAGCTCCCAGCATCATGCCGACGACCGAGGGAACGGCAATCATAGGAAGCACGGCACCACGGTTCAGGTAAACCCACGCCGCAGAAGAGTCGACCAGCGACAGCACCAAGCCCGAGGTGCCTGCCGACACTTTGAGGGGTGCGCCCATCAGCAGGTTGAGCGCCGGCACATTGGCCCAGCCTGCACCAATGCCAAACATGCCCGCCATGACGCCGATGGCCAGAAAAAGCACCAGTCCCAAAGGGGTGCGGTGCACCTGCCAGTTGATGGCCTGCCCGGAAGCGCCGTCGATAAAGATGCCGTGAATGCCGAGGGCCGATGACAAGCGGTCGGGCTGGGGCACATTCGGAAACTCAGATTTTTTGGACATCAGCATCAGCGTCACGATACCCAGCACAATCAAGCCCAAAGAGGTCTGAATGACCGAGGCGGGTAGCGCCAATCCCAGCAAGGCGCCGACGATGGAACTCATGCAAGCCAACAGCGCCAGGGGCAGCGCCAGGCGCAAGCTCGACAGCCCGCCGCGCAGCAACATGGGCCCGGCCGCCAGTGCGCTGGCCAGTGCTACCAGCAAGCCTGCACCGCGCACAAAGTCAAGGTGGAAAGGAAAAAACCCGCCAATGATGGGCACGAACAAGGTGCCGCCGCCAATGCCAGCGGGCACCGCCACAATGCCGATCAGGAAACAAGTGACAAACAGGGCCAGCGGCCAGAACCACCAGGGCATGCCGCTGCTGGGTACCACACTGTCGGCGGCATGGGCTGGCAGTGCCAGCAGCAGCGTGCTGGCGAGGAGTAGCCCGGCCCGGTGCAGGGCGGCCATTGAAAAGGTAGGAAGTCTGAGCATGAAAAACGTGACTCAGGAAATGGTTTGGTAGTACAGGTTTTGCGGGTGGTTGGCCTGCGCAAAAAAGAACCAGCGCTCGGCCAGCAAACCCATGTATTGGGTGGCAAAAGCCAGGAACAGCATTTCGGTCGACGCGGCTGTTACCCCCAGCGCCAAACACAGCAAGGGCAGCGGAAACACCATCAGCAAAAACATCCACTTGACCGAGCGCAGCATCTCGGTGCTGCGGCCATGAAAGAACTCGCGCGTGTTGAACGAGCCTCCCATGAACCCCATCGCTTTTTGCACGATACGGGGGTGCTTGATGCCAATGGCACTTTGCAGTGTCGATTTGGGTTTGAGCCGGGCGTTGCGCATCAGTGAAGCCGTGCGCGTGACACCCGCCATCAAAGTTAAAACCACAGCGGCGAGCGCAAAAGGACGCACCAAGCTGTTGGCGCTCATCGCTGCGGCTAAAAGCGTGGCCAGCGTCAGGCCCGAGGCGCACCCCAGTAGCAGGTAGTTCACCAAGGTGAGTGGGCTGGCCCACTCTTGCAGAAAACGCACCGAGGCGTAAATCATGGCGGTACAGATGAACAGTGCCAGGCAGGCCAAGGCCGTCACCGCACCGATCAGCACCGTGTTGCTGTTGCCAAGGTAGTGAGCGCTGCCATAAATGAACAGGCCCAGCATGAACAGAGGCAGTGCGATAACTTCGCGCGAGAGCCACGAGGTGCGCCACATGGCCGCAGACCGCCAGGCGCGTTCCGGGCGCCCCAAGTGAAACACCGAAGCGATCAGCCCCAAGGTGGTGAGCACCAGCGCGACCAGGCTGGCGGAGAATAAAAAGCGCTGAGTTTCGGCGGGGGTGAGCCCGCCAAAGCCGGAAATTTCGGTGGCATACAGCGCAAGGAAGAGCCCTTGCGCAGCACCGATCAGCGTGGTTAAAAAGATGACTGAAAAAGCGGGTTGCATAGTGTGTCTTGCGTTGTTTCAGGTGGCGAAGTCTTCGCGGCCTGGGCCACGGTTGGCGTAGTCGGGCTGCTTGCCGTCGATCTGCAGCGGGTTGTCCACGCGCTCCAGGTCTTCAGGGTGAATGCGGATTTCGGTCTTGCGACGCGGCAGGTAGTGGTTGGCAGGACGCGTGCCCCACTCGGGCATGAGCTGGTAGCCGCCACGCTCGGCAATGGCTTTGGAGACCACCGACTCGGGGTCGTGCACGTCGCCAAACAGGCGGGCATTGGCCGGACAGGCCAGCACGCAAGCCGGTTTGCGCTCGGGTTCGGGCAGCTTGGTGTCGGTGACGCGGTCCACGCACAAGGTGCACTTGGTCATGACCTTGCGCTCTTCGTCAAACTCGCGGGCGCCATACGGGCAAGCCCAGGTGCAGTATTTGCAGCCAATGCACTTGTCGTAGTCCACCAGCACGATGCCGTCTTCAGCGCGTTTGTAGCTGGCGCCGGTAGGGCACACCGGCACGCAAGGAGGGTCTTCGCAGTGCAGGCACGATTTGGGGAAGTGGACCGTTTGGGTGTTGGGAAACTCGCCCACTTCAAAGGTTTGAACCCGGTTGAAGAACGTGCCGCTGGGGTCTTTGCCGTACGGGTTCAGGTCCACCAGTGACCCGGCGGTGCCGGAGGTATTCCACTGCTTGCAACTGGTCACACAGGCATGGCAGCCCACGCATACATTCAGGTCAATGACCAAGGCGAGTTGGGTCATTTGTGTTCTCCCTTGCCCGCAAAATAGGCCTGAATGCGCGGCAGCACCTGGCGCATGCCGGGGGCGGCAGGTACCGCCTTAAATTGCGGCGAGGTTTGCTCCGGTTCGTCATCAGCCGCCTTGTAGATGCGCACCTTTACGTCGTACCACGCGGCCTGGCCGGTGATGGGGTCGGAGTTGGAAATGGCAGCACCAGCGCTTGAAGGTGGCAACACCTCCGAAATCAGGTGGTTGAGCAAAAAGCCGCGTTGCGATTCATTGGCGTCTGCACTCAGGTTCCAGGCGCCGGCGGATTTGCCGATGGCGTTCCAGGTCCAGACCGTGCCGGGCTCTACCGCTTCGGAGTAGCGGCATTGGCAGCGCACCTTGCCCCATTGCGATTCCACCCACATCCAGCCGCCATCGGCAATGCCTTGGGCTTGGGCGGTCTTGGTGTTGACCATCAGGAAGTTGTGGGTGTGAATCTGGCGCAGCCAGGCGTTTTGCGAATCCCAGGAGTGGTACATCGCCA
>NZ_JBAWYV010000140.1:0-7714 GCF_037143375.1 Rhodoferax sp.
AACAGTCAATTCAATGCGAACTATGGATTTCGTGCCTTCGCTTTAGCAATTCAAGTGCGCGCTCGAATTCATATTCACGTGTCATTTCGAACACGTTTTCGAAGGTCGGCCCCAACGCCTGACGTAACATGGTTTGGTTGCTCTTGCAAAAACCCTCGGCTTCTTCGCTACCGCTGCGCAGCAAGGCCTCTAGTCTAGAGAGCATGTCCACTGCGATATCCGCACTGGTTTGTGTTGTCTGCGGTTGAACTTCAGCAACTTTCTCATCTTGTTCCAGTCCATTCTCAATGTCTTGATACAACTGAAAAAAAGCAACAATCAATGGCTGTGATTGTTGGGACCAAACGTGTGAGTTTGTCTGACTACGCAACATTTTTTCGGCATCCATGCACAGCTGTGCGCAATCGTTGGCACCCATGTTCAACGAAGTGCCCTTAATGGTATGAATCACCCTGAGCCCTAGTACCCAGTCGGACTGTTCACACGCCATAGTCAGTTGATCGACTCCGCGATGCAAAGCTTGGCAGTACTTTCGAAGCAGCGAAACATAGAGTTCCACATTGTTGCCGCAATTACGTAACCCACTCTGACTGCTTATTCCTGGAATGTTGCGCCAAAGTTCGGTGGCCCCTGCTGGTGACACGACCTTGCTGAGTTCAGGCGTCGAAATGGGAGGCACGTCGTCGCGCTCGCGTCCCCAGCGCCGCAGCGATGCCACCAAAACTTCTGGATCTATAGGCTTTGTCAAGTGCTCATTCATGCCCTCTTGCAGGCAGCGAAGTCCCTCTTCCTGCATGGCATGCGCGGTCATGGCAACAATGGGCAATTTCCGGAATCGGTCAATTTTTCGTATTGCAATCGTGGCTTGATGCCCATCCATTACCGGCATCTGCAAGTCCATAAAGACCATCGACCATGGCAACGGATCAGGCGTGGCCAGCAACAAGTCAAGCGCTTCACGGCCGTTGTTGACGACCGTGGTTTGCACACCCATATGGCCCAGCACCTCGACCGCAATCTGCTGATTGATCTCGCTGTCTTCCACCAACATCACATGCATGTTTAATTCGGGCGAATCGCCCTGTGGCGCGTATTCCGTCACGTGGTTGCTGCTCGCCTGTGTCTTTGGGAATAGCAGTTCAGCCACGGTATCCCACAATCGGGACTGGCTCACCGGCTTCTCCAAAAGCGCCAGGGCGCCGGCCTGCAAGCCCTCTTCGCAGGCGCCCTCCACGCCAAAGGCGGTCACCACCACTATGATAGGTTTTTGGGTAATCGCCGAGTTATTCATAACCGCGTGCGTGGCTGCGATTCCATCAAAGCCAGGCATCTTCCAATCCATTAGTACTAGGGCATAAGGGTCGGTCCGGTCACATTGCTCAATAGACCACAGCGCAGACTGCGCACTGTTGACCGCATCGACCCGGAAATCAAGCGCCCGCAATTGTTCGGCCAATATCTCACGAGCCGCTGCGTTGTCATCAACCACCAGCGCATGAAGACCATTGACTTGGTGTCTATCTCCATGAAGGATTCGGGCTTCGTGCGAGATTCGTAATCTCACATTGCAAGTAAATGTGCTGCCTTGACCCAGCGTGGACTGCACCGCAATAGCGCCGCCCATAGCCTGAGCAATGCGCTGTGAAATGACCAAACCCAGCCCAGTGCCGCCGTATTTTCTGGTGGTCGAACTGTCGGCTTGGGTGAAACTGGAAAATAGACGGGCCTGTTGCGCCTCGTTCAACCCGATGCCAGTATCCACTACGCTCAATAGCAACTCAATATTTCCCACTTCTGAATCAACAGTGACAGTTGAATTACTACGAGTAACGCTGATCAGGACCTGCCCTTGTTCGGTAAACTTCAATGCGTTGGTGGTGAGATTGAGGATCACTTGGCGCAGGCGGTGTGGGTCGCCCAACAATCCAAGTGGCACGTCAGGTGCTATCCGAATCAAGAATTCGAGATTTTTTTGCAATGCTCTTGGCGCCATCACCACCGCAACATTGTCCAGAAGATCATCCAACCAAAACGGGATTGCCTCCAAGTCCAGTTTTCCGGCCTCAATCTTGGAGTACTCAAGTATGTCGTTGATGAGGTTGAGAAGTGCGGTTCCTTCGCTGCTGATTTTTGTCATGTAGTCGCGCTGCTTAGGCGTTACCTCAGTCTTCAGCGCTAGGTGAGAGAACCCTATGACTGCGTTCAATGGGGTGCGTATTTCATGGCTCATATTGGCCAGAAAATGGCTCTTGGCCTGATTGGCCAATTCGGCTTGCTCCGATGCCTCCTTGAGTTGCTGACCTAGCCTTTGGGAGATGAGGTAGCGTCGCTGCATCTGTTGCCATAACAAGGCTAGCAAGACGCCCGCGGTCACGATGCCTGCAACTGCCAGCAAACCACATACCCAAGCCAGTCGGTAAATGGGCGAATACAGCTCAGCTACGTCCACTTTGCTAGATATCCACCAAGGGGTCCCTGGCACTGGCTGCATGGCTGCCAAGACAGCCCGGCCAAGATAATCTCGCCCGCTGTAAACCCCCGGGCCACTCACCAATGCCTTATGCATTGGCTGTTCCATGTCGGATGCCGAAAATTGGACAAAATCCCGCTTGCCATCCTGCATGCGGTTGAGCAAAGTCACCTGATCGCCATTCAACCGGTACAGCAGTAGTTCACCGGTTTTGCTTGGGTTGGGCCAATCGTTGACCATGGGCAAAAAGCGCTCAGTGATGGATATGGCGTAAACCAGGATAAGCGGCACATCCATGGACTCATCCGGAATATGTGTGCCAAACGCCATATAGGGAGTTCCGTCACGTTCGATGCTTATGTCAAGCAGGGCGGCCTTGTCAGTGGTCAGTGCCTGAGCCAACAGTGGCTTTATCTGTTGATCAGTGTAAGGAGCGACACCAACCGAAATCAAGGCCTCGCCGCCATGGTTCAAAACCTCAGAGCTGCGATATCCGTACTGTTTGCGTGTCTCTTCCAGCCATCGATTAACACGTTGATCTGCGTACAGAGCTGAAAAGCGATCCTGCCAGCGATCAGCAACGGGTTTGCTGGACGACACCAACAACTCCCGGAAAACGTCATTACGCGAATTGGAATAGAGATCAGCGCGTCGTTCCTCAATCCAGTCGGAGATTTGGGCCGCTTTCATTGCGGACAGAGACTTAAGTCGATGCTTCTCCAGAGCAATCGCTTCGTTGGACAATTGAAGAAACCCCACAACCCCGACAAGTGCAACAAAACTGGCGAAGATGCTAAATGCGGCCACCAACTGCCACAGTGTCAGCCGTTCCATTAGGCCTTCGAGCTTCTCCCCCATGCCCATGCTGCAGATCTACTGGCTTCGTGCGAAAAAGTTCGGGAAGTAACGGCGGATGCCCGGGTAATAGCGGTTCACCAACTTGTCGTAGCTGCCGTCAGCCCTTATCCCACTCAGGTAATCGTCAAAGGCGGCCCGCAACACTGGCGATGATTTGGGAAACGCGGCAGCTAAATCCTGATGTTCCGAAATAGGACCGATCACCTTGATGCGGCCCGCCCACCGCTGCAAATCAATGACCGCATCCGGCACATCCAGCAAGGTGAACTCCACATCACCCTTGAGTAATTCAGGCACCATTTCGTCCAAGTTAGTGTTGGCGGTATAAGAGCGCAAATCAATTCCCTTGCCCTTTAGCCCGTAGTTTGCGGGGTCCAAGCAAGTGCGCTCCATTACCAGCAGACTTTTCTTGCCAAGCACCGCACGGGTGCTGGCAATTTCATTGCGCAACTCGTGCTCGGCCGCCACCGGTTGGTAAGGCGAACTGGTGCGTGCGACCAGCAGCACTTGAGATGGAAAGGTAGGCTGCGAATACAAGACAACCTGCTGGCGCCATGGCAAAACGGTAAACCCGGTGGCAATCATGTCTCCCCGAATTGGGTAGTTCCCCTCCAGGTTCACTGTATCGCCGGTACGAGCTACATCTTTACCCAACAGATCGCGGATGACATCATAAAAGTTGGTGTAAACGAGTTCATAGCGAACGCCAAGGTACTTCGCAAAGCCCTGAGCTAGCTCCACGTCAAAACCTGTGCCATCGGCCTTGACGAAATTTGCATACTTGATGCCAAGATGGCGCAGGACACCACTAGCCTTTATTTCGTTGAGGTCGCCAGCGACTGCACCCAAGCTAATGACGGATGCCGCTAGCACAAGTGTCAGACGTTTAACCCAAATATTTGGCTGCTCAGCTTTAAAGGTCATGTCGTTTTCCCGTTCATAGAAGTGCTCCCGCAGAGCCCAACCCACAAGGTATGAAACTTTACCGAAGTGAATCTAGAGGAAAACACACGTTCACACAACGCTCCAGGAAAAATGAAAGTAGAGTTTCATTTTTCTATCTATGTAAGCCAATTCTGCCGACAACTTCATCATGGGTGGATACGTTCGGCTGATTCCCCTGGCCGAAAGGCAGCGGGTCCCTAGGCGGCAAGACATATGTGCCAAGTATTCGTGGTCCAGATGAGGCGATGCCCCGAGACACTGACAAGATGAACAGCGCTTACAAGCCGCCTGAATGGATCACGCGTACGTGATGTCGACACCACGCTTCAAGTGCGCTGCGTGATCAACCCTGCCAACCAAGATGCTAACCAGGGCTGCAACGTATTCCTGCTGATCCATGGTCGAGCCGACACTTATGTCATGAATAATTTGCTTCAACTGCTCATCGCTCAGATATGCTAGCTGGAGGCATGGACGCGCCTGTGTTACCTGAAAACAACTATATTTGCACCACGCCGCTGGACGTTAGGAAGTTTGCTGGCCAAATGGGTCGAAGCGGTAGTTTTGAAATTCCGCACGCGGAAAAAGGGGCCGTAAGTCTCCACAAAGCCAGTATCGACAGCCGCACAGGAACAACCAATGGCGCTGAAATTCGGTCAAAGGGTTACCCAGGTTCGAGTAGCGCCGTTCAATATCATCAATCAGGTGGCACATTGATAAGATTTTCCATCCAGCAGGCAAATGCTAGTGTTTAAGCTTATAAGAGCAAAAGGCCATCTGGCAGCATGGCTTGTGCTTGGCTGTGGAATTCTTGGCAGCCTATTCACTAGCGTCTATGTCAGGAAAAACATTGAGCAAACCGCATTAAGGCAATTGGCTTTTTCCTGCGAACAAGCAACGCTCAAGGTACAGGAGCGACTCAACACTTATGCCATGATACTTCGCGGTGGATCTGCCCTGTTTGCCGCTCGAGAAGCGGTCAGTCGCGACGATTGGCGCGCCTATGTAAGCACCTTGCACGCCGATCAAAATGTTCCCGGTGTACAGGGAATCGGTTTTGCCCAGGTCATTCCAGCAGGTCAACTCTCGGCTCATCTTGCCCGAATTCGCGCCGAAGGGTTTCCCTCCTATACCGTAAGACCAGTGGGCGAACGCGCCATCACGACATCGATCGTCTTCCTGGAGCCCTTTCGTGATCGCAACTTGCGCGCCTTTGGTTACGACATGTTCTCCGAAGCCGTGCGTCGCAATGCAATGGAACACTCCAGGGATAGCGGCGAAGCTGCACTGTCAGGCAAGGTGCAATTGTTGCAGGAAACAGAAACGGCAATTCAGGCAGGTGTTCTGATGTATGTCCCTGTCTATCGCAAAAATGCACACTTGGAGACACTTGAACAACGTCGGGAGTCACTGATTGGATGGGTTTACAGCCCCTTTCGCATGACTGATTTAATGACTGGTACGCTTACTGACTTGTCTAGCAGTCAAGGTCGGGCTATTGATTTGCATATTTACGACGGGAATGTACTGTCGCCAGCTACCCTACTGTTTGACAGCAATCCGAACAATACAGATAAGCCACATTCGGTGCTGGATTTGCGTCGCGTCATCCAATTTGATCACCATACACAGTGGGTACTCAGATTTGAGAATGTAGCGACAGAAATGCAGTTTGATTACACCCAAGCGTGGCTTACCCTGATTGCGGGGCTTGTGATCAGCTCTTTAATGTTTGGACTTACGCGTTCGATCGTAAATACTAGAGTCAATGCAACCAAGATTGCAGCAAGGCTAACGTCTGAAATCGGCGAGCTTAGTCAACGTTTCACTTTCGCAGCGGAGTCGGCCAAAATTGGGGTGTGGGACTATGCCGTCAAGGAAAACAGCCTGATTTGGGACAAATGGATGTACGCACTCTACGGTGTAAGCCCCGAGAGCTTTAGTGGCGCTTACCAAGCCTGGCAACAGGGACTGCATCCGGACGACAGATCACGTGGAGACAGGGAAATTAACGAGGCCTTAAGCGGCGAGCATAAATTTGATACCGAATTTCGAGTAGTCTGGCCAACGGGGCAGGTGCGTCACCTGAAGGCTTCCGCCTTGGTGTTGCGCAATGCTGAAGGAGAGGCATTGCGGATGATTGGGGTCAACTACGACATTACCGAGCGTAAGCAGAGCGAGTCCGCACTGATAGAGCGCATGGAGCAATTGAACGGCATCTTTGCCCTGTCGCCGGATGGGTTCATATCTTTCGATGATTCACAGCGTGTCAAGTATGTAAGTCCGGCTTTCTCCGAGATGACCGGATTGAGTGCAAATGAGATTGTCGGAATCGATGAATCGCAATTTGCTGCGAAAATTGTCTCCCTTTGCGTACCATCCCATGCTTTGCGAAGTCTAGATGAATTGGACTCCATGAATACTATGGAAGTTGACAAAAGACCGGTGCGCGAATTGATTGAACTTATTGTTCCCTCAGGTCGCACCCTGCAGGTAAGCATGCGGTCCAACACCAATGCATCTGTTTCAAAGATGTTGTATTTCCGCGATGTGACCTACGAGACCGAGGTCGACAGGATGAAGAGTGAATTTCTCTCCCATGCAGCTCACGAATTGCGTACTCCGATGACCGTTCTTCTTGGTTTTAGCGAGGTTTTGTTGGGAATCGAGCTGGATACGCCTACCCAGCGAGAGCTACTGGAATCCATTCATCGTAATTCCTTATGGTTGGTGAAAATTATTAATGAGTTGTTGGACCTTTCCAGAATTGAATCTCGTCGTGGGCAGGATTTTGCGATTGTTTCTGTAAATATTTCTGGACTCATTCAGGATACAGTGACTGAAATGGCTGTCACGGATGAACGATGGAAACTTATACTTGAGATACCTGCAGCGCCGATCTTTGCCCTTGCTGATATAGATAAAATGCGCCAAGTGTTTACTAACATTATTGGCAACGCGATAAAGTATTCCCCAGAAGGCGGAGAAATTCGCATAGCCATTACCGCCGTTACTGGTAAGGTAGGCGTCACGGTGAGTGATCAGGGCATCGGCATGACGCCAGAACAAGTCCTGCATTATGGTGACCGTTTTTGGAGGGCTGACGCTTCCGGAAAAATTCTCGGCACGGGACTGGGTGTGGCAATCACCAAGGAAATCCTTTCGATACTCGGCGGCAGTCTGGAAATTGCATCGCAAAAAGCTCAGGGTACGCAAGTGACTCTGTGGTTACCGACAACACCCATCCCCTAAAAGGTAAAATGATGGGATTGCCACACGCGAACAAACAACGGCCGAAAGTAGACCCGCTTTGGGTGGCTGCCGTCGCTGGCTCCTAGGGAAACTCTGCATAACTCCGCTACATGTGTGCTTGACGTAAGCCCGGCCTGAGAAAATACAGCCCATGAAACAAGCCAGCCTGAAGCTCAATCTGAACGTCAA
>NZ_JBAWYV010000141.1:0-7702 GCF_037143375.1 Rhodoferax sp.
TTGTTTTTAGCGCGGGTGGCGAAATTGGTAGACGCACCAGGTTTAGGTCCTGACGTCCGCAAGGATATGGGGGTTCGAGTCCCCCCCCGCGCACCATGATATTTAGGAGCATTACGATGACTGTTACTGTTGAAACACTGGAAAAGCTGGAACGAAAAATCACTCTGACCTTGCCGATTGGCATCATTCAGTCAGAAGTTGAATCGCGCCTGAAAAAACTCGCTCGCACCACCAAAATGGACGGTTTCCGTCCCGGTAAAGTGCCCATGAGTGTGGTCGGCCAGCGTTACGGCTACTCGGTTCACATGGAAGTGATGAACGACAAGGTTGGCGAAGCGTTTGCCACTGCCGCCAACGAAGCTAAATTGCGCGTGGCTGGCCAGCCCCGCATTACCGAGTCCGAAGCCTCGCCTGAAGGCGTGATGGCTTTTGATGCCGTGTTTGAAGTCTATCCAGACGTCAAAATTGCAGACCTCACCACCGCTGAAGTTGAAAAAATCACCGCTGAAGTCACCGACAGCGCCATCGACAAGACCGTTGACATTCTGCGCAAGCAGCGCCGCACCTTCGCTCAGCGCGCACAAGATGCCGCTGCCCAAGAAGGTGACCGCGTGACGGTTGACTTCGAAGGCAAGATTGACGGCGAAGTGTTTGCCGGTGGCAAAGCCGAAGACTTTCAGTTCATCGTGGGCGATGGCCAGATGCTCAAGGAATTTGAAGACGCTACCCGTGGCATGAAGTCCGGCGAGAGCAAAACCTTCCAATTGGCATTCCCCGCTGAATACCACGGCAAAGATGTCGCTGGTAAAACAGCTGACTTCATGGTCACGCTGAAAAAAGTTGAAGCTGCGCACCTGCCTGAAGTGGACGAAGCTTTGGCCAAGTCTCTCGGCATTGCCGACGCGACCGTCGAAGGTTTGCGCGCTGACATCAAGAAAAACCTCGAGCGCGAAGTCAAGTTCCGCTTGCTGGCTCGCAACAAACAAGCCGTCATGGACGCGTTGGTGGCCAAGGCTGAGTTGGATTTGCCCAACACCAGCGTGCAAGCTGAAATCAGCCGTCTGCTCGAAGGCGCCCGTGCGGATCTCAAGCAACGCGGCATCAAGGACGCTGACAAGGCACAGATCCCTGACGACATCTTCCGTCCTCAGGCCGAGCGTCGTGTGCGTTTAGGCTTGGTGGTCGCCGAGTTGGTTCGCTCCAACAACCTGCAAGCCAAGACCGAGCAAATCAAGGCGCACATCGAAGAGCTGGCTGCCAGCTACGAAAAACCAGCCGACGTGATGCGTTGGTACTACAGCGACAACAACCGCCTGGCCGAAGTCGAAGCCATCGTGATTGAAAACAATGTGACCGATTTCGTGCTGGCACAAGCCACTATCAGTGAAAAAAGCGTGTCGTTTGATGAACTGATGGCTCAAAAATAAGACGAAGGCCACCTTCGGGTGGTCGTTATGGGGCTGGTGCCGGGCTTGTAGTCTTGCATTTAAGCCCCATTCTCTTTGGGGTGCCTATTTTTCGGTACAGTATTAGATTATTTGGAGACAGCATGAACGAGCGATTTGGTGCAATGGATACACAAGCTTTGGGCATGGTGCCTATGGTGATTGAGCAATCAGGTCGTGGTGAGCGGTCCTATGACATTTATTCGCGTCTGCTCAAAGAGCGCGTGATTTTTCTGGTGGGCCCAGTCAATGACTACGTGGCCAACTTGGTAGTGGCGCAGTTGCTGTTTTTGGAGAGTGAAAATCCTGACAAGGATATTTCTTTCTACATTAACTCGCCCGGTGGTTCCGTCAGCGCTGGCATGGCCATTTACGACACCATGAACTTCATCAAGCCAGAAGTGTCCACACTGTGTACCGGCATGGCCGCCAGCATGGGTGCATTTTTGTTGGCCGCGGGTGCCAAGGGAAAACGGTTTTCCTTGCCCAATTCAAAAATTATGATTCACCAGCCTTCCGGTGGCAGTCAAGGTCAGGCGACAGATATTGAGATTCAAGCCCGCGAGATATTGAAGACGCGTGAGCAACTCAACATCATTTTGGCCGAACGTACCGGTCAATCGCTTGAGCGAATTGCGCTCGATACAGAACGTGATTACTACATGTCGGCTGAAGAATGCAAGGAATATGGCCTGATTGACAAGGTTATTGCCAAACGAGTTTGAAACCCTTTGGGTTTTATTCGTCGCAGGTTTGTTGCAATCGCGGTGCTTTTTATCAATGAAAGCACCGTTTTTATTTGAGTATCATTCGGTAATTTTCCGAAAAGGGTGAAGTTCACATGGCCGAAAAAAAAGGCGCCTCCAGCGAGAAAACTCTTTATTGCTCTTTTTGCGGCAAAAGCCAGCACGAAGTCAAAAAGCTTATTGCTGGCCCATCGGTATTTGTTTGCGACGAATGTATTGACCTGTGCAACGAGATCATTCGTGATGAATTGCCCGGTAGCACCGAAGCACTCAAAGCGGGCGACGAGTTGCCCACGCCTTCAGAGATCAAGGCCAACCTTGACAGTTATGTCATCGGTCAGGAACCGGCGAAACGCACCTTGGCGGTGGCGGTTTACAACCACTACAAACGTCTGAAGCACAAGGAAAAAGCCAAAAAAGATGACGTAGAACTTTCGAAAAGCAATATTTTGCTGATCGGCCCTACCGGTTCTGGCAAAACGTTGTTGGCCCAAACGTTGGCCCGTATGCTGGATGTACCCTTTGTCATGGCCGATGCCACGACGCTGACCGAAGCCGGTTATGTGGGTGAAGACGTCGAGAATATTGTGCTCAAGCTGCTGCAGAGTTGCAATTACGAAGTCGAACGGGCTCAGCGTGGCATTGTCTATATTGATGAAATTGACAAGATTTCGCGTAAATCAGACAACCCATCCATCACACGTGATGTGTCTGGCGAGGGTGTCCAGCAAGCGTTGCTCAAGCTGATTGAAGGCACTATGGCCAGCGTGCCACCACAAGGCGGGCGCAAACACCCCAATCAGGATTTTGTTCAGGTTGATACCACCAATATTTTGTTCATTTGTGGCGGTGCATTCTCCGGGCTTGAGAAGGTGATTGACAACCGTACCCAATCGTCTGGCATCGGTTTTGGGGCTTCTGTAAAAAGTAAAGAGCAGCGCAGTCTGACCGAGGTTTTCAAGGATGTTGAGCCAGAGGATTTGATTAAATTCGGTATCATTCCAGAGTTGGTCGGTCGTATGCCTGTGGTGGCAACGCTGGCTGAGCTCAGTGAAGATGCTTTGGTGCAAATCCTGACGGAACCCAAAAATGCGCTGGTCAAGCAATACGCCAAATTGTTGGCGATGGAAGGGGTCGATCTTGAAATTCGCCCTTCCGCCTTGAAAGCTATCGCTAAAAAAGCGTTGGCCCGCAAGACTGGCGCACGGGGTTTACGCTCGATTTTGGAATTGGCACTTATTGACACCATGTACGAGTTGCCCAATGCCGCCAACGTCGATAAAGTTGTTGTGGATGAATCCACAATCGATGAAAACAAGCCACCTTTGCTGGTCTACCGTGAAGCGGCGAAGAAGGCTTGATTAGACTGGCTTTCCTGTGCGTTTACTCATATTTGAGTTGTCCGTCTCCAGTCAATAATCACATGCGGGTTGAAGACCCGCATAGTTGATCCATATTTAACAGGTAACAAAAAGGTTTCCTCATGTCTGGTCATACCCCATTGCCTGCCACTCCCCTTGACTTGCCACTGTTGCCATTGCGCGACGTGGTGGTTTTCCCGCACATGGTTATTCCCCTTTTTGTGGGACGGCCCAAGAGCATCAAGGCCCTTGAAGCTGCCATGGAGTCAGAGCGACGCATCATGCTGGTCGCGCAAAAAGCTGCGGCCAAAGACGATCCACTTGTGACCGACATGTTTGATGTCGGATGCGTTTCCACCATTCTTCAAATGCTGAAGCTGCCGGATGGCACGGTTAAAGTGTTGGTCGAAGGCCAGCAGCGCGCCCGAGTCAATAAAATTGAAGAAGGTGATTTGCATTTTTCTGCGAATGTGACTCCGGTTGAGGCGCAAGCAGAGCCTGAAGCCAAGCCTCGCGGCAAGGCGAGTGAAGTCGAGGCCTTACGTCGCGCCGTCATGCAGCAGTTTGACCAGTACGTCAAACTCAACAAAAAAATTCCGCCAGAAATCCTGACCTCGATCTCAAGCATTGATGACGTTGGTCGCTTGGCTGACACCATTGCTGCTCATTTGCCACTCAAGCTGGAAAGCAAACAAGCCGTTCTGAATCTTTCAAATGTGAAAGAGCGTCTGGAAAACCTGTTTGAGCAAATCGAGCGCGAAGTTGACATTCTGAATGTCGACAAGAAAATTCGTGGCCGTGTTAAACGCCAAATGGAAAAAAATCAGCGTGATTTTTATCTGAATGAACAGGTGAAAGCCATCCAGAAGGAATTGGGCGAGGGCGAAGATGGTGCTGACATTGATGAGATCGAGAAAAAGATCAAGTCATCCAAAATGTCGAAAGAGGCGCTGAAAAAGGCGGAAGGCGAACTTAAAAAGCTTAAGCTCATGTCGCCTATGTCAGCAGAGGCCACAGTGGTGCGCAACTACATTGATGTGCTGACTGGTTTGCCGTGGGCTGGCAAAACCAAGATCAAGCACGATCTGGGTAACGCTGAGAAAGTGCTTAACGAAGACCACTATGGCTTGGATAAAGTAAAAGACCGCATTCTTGAGTATCTTGCGGTTCAGCAGCGCGTTGAAAAGGTGAAGGCGCCTATCTTGTGTCTGGTCGGACCTCCTGGCGTCGGCAAAACCTCTTTGGGTCAGTCGATTGCCAAGGCCACGGGGCGCAAATACATTCGCATGGCCTTAGGCGGCATGCGCGACGAAGCTGAAATTCGTGGGCACCGACGCACTTACATTGGCGCGATGCCAGGAAAAGTCCTGCAAAACCTGTCCAAAGTGGGAACGCGCAATCCACTTTTCTTGCTTGATGAAATTGACAAGCTGGGGACCGATTTCAGGGGCGATCCGTCAAGTGCTTTGCTTGAAGTGCTTGACCCTGAGCAAAACCACAAGTTTGGCGATCACTACGTCGAGGTGGATTTCGATTTGAGCGATGTCATGTTTGTGGCCACGTCCAATTCCATGAACATCCCGCCTGCGTTGCTGGATCGGATGGAAGTTATTCGACTTTCCGGTTACACCGAAGATGAAAAAACCAGCATTGCCATCAAATATTTGTTGCCCAAGCAACTGACCAACAATGGCGTCAAGAACGAAGAGCTATTGATCAGCGATGAAGCTGTGCGCGACATTGTTCGTTACTACACCCGCGAAGCTGGGGTTCGTTCTCTTGAGCGTGAACTCTCGAAAATATGCCGTAAGGTGGTTAAGGGACTGCAACTGAAGAAGATGGTGCCGCAGGTTCAGGTGACGGCCGATAACTTGAACGAGTTCCTAGGTGTTCGCAAATACTCATACGGTCGAGCCGAACAGCAAAACCAAGTGGGCCAGGTTGTTGGCTTGGCGTGGACTGAAGTAGGTGGTGATCTGTTGACGATTGAGGCCGCCATGATGCCCGGTAAAGGTGTTATCACGCGAACTGGCTCCTTAGGTGACGTGATGAAGGAATCTGTAGAAGCTGCCCGAACAGTGGTGCGCAGTCGGTCGCGTCGTTTGGGTATCAAGGATGAGTTTTTTGAGAAAAAAGACATTCACATTCACGTGCCAGATGGCGCCACTCCCAAAGACGGTCCCAGTGCGGGTGCGGCAATGACGACGGCCTTTGTTTCTGCCATGACGGGCATTCCGGTAAGGGGTGATGTGGCGATGACGGGTGAGATCACATTGCGGGGTGAAGTCACTGCCATTGGCGGTCTGAAAGAGAAACTTCTGGCTGCCCTGCGTGGCGGCATCAAGACGGTGATCATCCCGGAGGAAAATGCCAAAGACTTGCAGGACATTCCTGAGAATGTAAAAAATGGGCTGGAAATTGTTCCGGTACGTTGGATTGACAAAGTGCTGGAAATTGCCCTCGAAAGAATGCCGACGCTTTTGGTGGATGATGAACCTCTGGTTGCTGCGGTGGCAGAGGTGACTACGCCTGGTTCTGATTTGGCAGGCTCCGTAAAGCATTAATGTTTTGACTCTTTACTTGAGAGTAAAGAAAAGCAAGCTATAATTTAAGGCTGCAATATGCGGGAGTAGCTCAGTTGGTAGAGCGCAACCTTGCCAAGGTTGAGGTCGAGAGTTCGAGACTCTTCTCCCGCTCCATTTTAAAAAATGGAGTTTGCGGTTGATATATGCGGGAATAGCTCAGTTGGTAGAGCGATACCTTGCCAAGGTATAGGTCGAGAGTTCGAGCCTCTTTTCCCGCTCCAAATTTAAAATGGGAAGCACTTGCTTCCCATTTTTTTAAATAAATGGCGCGATAGCAAATCGGTTATGCAACGGATTGCAAATTGGTCTGACCCACCTTAAAAGAAGCCCTCTCCTCTGAGGGCTTTTTCGTTTGTGCCTCAAAACGCCTCAAAATGACTCAGGGATCGGTTGAAAACCGATAATCGACTCTACGGTTTATCCGTCGCAAAATGACGGTTGTGTTTTCGGCGCAAAAGAGTTAATAGGAGCAGCAGGGGAGAATATATGAATGTCAAACGAATCAAAACTGGTGGCCGTGTATCACTTGACCCCATATCACCCATTGTAGTAGCAACAATCCGTTTGACTTCTGCCCAGCGCGACAAACTGGCAAAACTGGGTGGCGCAGATTGGGTGCGCCGAATGATCGACTACGCACCTATTCCAACATCAAAGCAATAAGTTGTTTGATTTTTTCAGGCTGGTCAAGTGCCAGTGTGAGAAGCATGGCAAACTTTGTGGCAGAGACTTTTGTTTCTGGCCCAAGTTCTTCGCCAAGCCTCTTGATGATGTTATTCAATTCAAACTTACTTATATACGAGGGGGTAGTTCCGTCCACTGGTATGTCAAGCGCACCAAATGGCAAGTTGAGAAGCTTCTCGAACTTTCGTGCCCCTTTTTCAGACACGACTCGGTAAGGCGTTGGGCCAATCATATGAGTCAGATAAGGCGAACTTATCCCAAGTTGTTTGGCAAACTCAGTCTGATTATTTGAGTTCTTAGCAAGTCTTCTCAGATTTGCAGCTCTTATTTGATCAATTTTCATGTTTTCCCTGCGTAATTATTCAAACTATATCTTTAGCAAATTTATCTTAATTGGTGTTTTAACAAAAGATAAAGCGTAATGCTAAAAACATTACTTTTAACTTTTTTTTACTCCTACTGTGTTCGAATTGCTTGTTTTTGAACACTGCATATCAGTCTCCTATGTAGTTGCTTGCTATACCGAATTGGTAACCGGTTGCACAAAGCAAGTTCGCGCACTAAACAATGTTTAGCAAACTGTGTTCGTTCCAGACGGTGTTATCAAGGGGGCAGCACCTTCGCTTACAATAGCAACGGTTGAAATATACGGCGGGTTAGCAAAGAGGTTATGCAGTGGATTGCAAATCCACCCAGAACGGTTCGATTCCGTTACCCGCCTCCAAGGATCGTTTTTTCAACGGATAAAATCTTCAAGGAAATACGTGTTTTTTTGTCGGTTTTCAAACGGTTTTTTATCGTAAGTCGTTGATTTATAAGGCGCAGGACGGATTGCAAATCCGTCTAGCCCAGTTCGACTCTGGGTCGCGCCTCCAGTTATA
>NZ_JBAWYV010000142.1:0-7701 GCF_037143375.1 Rhodoferax sp.
AAGTACCCGTCTTTCTTGCGCTTCTCCATCGAAGCCTCTGAGGTTTTGTCGTCCATGCGGGTGGCACCGCGTTCGCTCACATCGGCGGCCAGTGTTTCGATCACGATGTCGGCTGCAGTAGCCGCCGTGCTTTCCACCGGGCAGGTGCAGGTGATGTCGCCCACGGTGCGAAAACGCACATCGCGTGATTCGATGGTTTCGCCTTCTTTGGCGGGGGTCAGTTCCGTCACCGGCACCAGCAGACCTTTGCGCTCGACCACATCACGCTTGTGCGTGTAGTAGAGCGAGGGCAGGGCGATTTGCTCGCGGTCGATGTATTGCCAGACATCGAGTTCGGTCCAGTTGGAGATCGGGAACACGCGGAAGTGTTCGCCTTGCTGCAAGCGGGTGTTGAACAGCGTCCACAACTCAGGCCGTTGTGCCTTGGGTTGCCATTGGCCGAAGCTGTCACGGTGGCTAAAAATACGTTCCTTGGCGCGGGCTTTTTCTTCGTCACGGCGGGCGCCGCCAATCAACGCATCAAAGCGAAATTCGTCAATCGACTCCAGCAGTGTGACTGATTGGTGCACGTTTCGTGACTCGCCGGGATGCGCCAGGCGCACGGTGCCACGGGCCATCGAATCTTCGACGCTGCGCACAATCAGTTCAGCGCCCAGCTCTTTGGCGCGTGAGTCGCGAAAATCGGTCACTTCCTTGAAGTTATGGCCGGTGTCGATCATCAGCAGCGGGTAGGGAATGCGACCGGCGCCAAAGGCTTTTTCAGCGCATTTCAGCATCACGAGCGAATCTTTTCCGCCCGAAAACAGCAGGGTGGGGCGCTCGAAGGCGGCAGCCACTTCGCGCAGGATGAAGATGGTTTCTTCTTCCAGCGCGTCCAGGTGGGCGTTGCTTAAATGGTCAGGACGATGCGTATGAGTCATGGGTTGTAGTAGTTCTGGGGGGATGCTGGCGTTCATGTGGGCGCTTTCTCAAGGGTGCTGGAAGTGTTGACATGCAGGCCGCACTCTTTGGCGGCTTCGTCTTCCCACCACCAGCGGCCAGCGCGGAAATCTTCGCCCAGGCTAATGGCCCGGGTGCAAGGCGCGCAGCCAATGCTGGGGAAAAACTGGTCGTGCAGCGGGTTGTAATCAACCTTGTTGATGGCAATAAAGTGCCAGACGTCACCCCAGGTCCAGTTGGCCAGGGGGTTGACCTTGACGCGGGCAGCGTCGGTGGTGTCGTTCAGCGGCACATCTGCGCGGGCACCCGATTGCTCACGGCGCAGGCCGGTGATCCAGGCATCTTTGCCGGTCAGGGCGCGTGCCAGGGGTTCCATTTTGCGAATGTGGCAGCAGCCCTTGCGCAAGTCGATGCTCTTGTACATCGCGTCTTTGCCTTCACGCGCCACAAACTCAAACGTCGCTTCGGTGACCGGGGTAAACACCTCAATAGGGGCGCGAGAAGTAGCTTGCTGGCGGGCCAACAAGTCCAGCGTCTCTGCGTGGAGCATGCCGGTTTCCAGCACAAAAATGCCGACGTCCAACTGCAAACTGTTGATCAGGTGGCTGATGACCACATCTTCAGCGCCCAAGCTTGACGCCTGGCTGATGCGTGGCGCGCTGCCTGCGGTGGCGGGGGCGTAATCAATGGCCGCTTGTTTCAACACGGCCGTGGTTTCGGCCAGTTTGGCCTCGAAGTCGGCGGAGGCGCGGGCGTTCAGGTCAATGGCGCTCATGCAAGGGCTCCTTCTGGGGTTGGGGTGGCTGCAAAGTGGGGCTGGGTCGCCACCGCATCGCCTTGGTAAAAGGCGGGGTAACGGTCAAACTGGCGCTGTGCAAAGTCGATGTTCTGGTCAGCGCGCAGCACCGCAACGTCAAATCCGCTGCGTTGCATTTGCACCAGTTGGTCGATCAGCACATCGCCCGTAGCGCGCAGTTCGCCTTTGAAGCCGAGCCGGCGGCGCAGCAAAAAGGCCTGGCTGTACGCACGGCCATCGGTGAACTTGGGGAAGTTCAGGTCGATGCGTTCAACGCCCGCCAAATTCAAGCTGCGGGGATCAGTGTCATTTTCGAGTTCAAGGTCATTTAGGCCTCTAGCCCCCGTCGTATCTGCGTGAGCAGCTATTAGTTTGATAGTTGTTTGCATGGTGGTGAGGCTCAGTCGGTCATCGCATCAGCGGTGACGAGGTGGATGTTGTGCGGAGTTTCGTTGTTGCCCGTTTCGTGACGCACCCGGTTGGCCGCGTCCTTGAAAGGCTGCAGTCCGATGCGGCGTGCCACAGTGATAAAAGTCTCGCCGGATTGGCGCTGGCTGCGGTAGGTGTCAAGCAGCGCCGCCACCACATCCGCCACTTCAGAGGCCGCAAAAGAAGGCCCAATGACCTTGCCGGGCACGGGGGTGCCGCTCAGGTTGGAACCGTCAGAGCCGCCCACGGACACCTGGTACCACTCGCGTCCGTCTTTGTCGACCCCCAAAATGCCGATGTGGCCGCTGTGGTGGTGACCGCAGGAGTTGATGCAACCGCTGATGTGCAGGTCAATCTCGCCCAAGTCATGTAATTCGTCCATGTCCTGGTAGCGTTCGGTGATTGATTCGGCGATCGGGATCGAGCGCGCATTGGCCAAAGCGCAAAAGTCGCCGCCGGGGCAGGCAATCATGTCGGTCAGCAAGCGGATGTTGGACTTGGCAAAGCCAGCCAGACGGGCGGCTTGCCACAACTCAGGCAACTGGTCACAACGCACCCAAGGCAGCAGCAGGTTCTGGTCGTGCGTGACGCGCACCTCTCCGGCCGAAAACTGCTCGGCAAGTGCTGCTGCGGTGTCCAACTGGTCAGCGGTCGCGTCGCCAGGCGCATAGCCCAGGCGTTTGAACGACAGGGTGACAGCGCGCAAATCCGGGTTCTTGTGCGGTGCCACGTTTTGCTTCAACCAACGACCAAATTCGACATCGTTCTCGGCCGTGGCGCGCAAAATTTGCGACACTTTCAGGCTTGATTCGGCCTTGGGGGCGTTCAGGGTTGGCGCCACAAAACAGGCGGTGACACGGTCCAGCTCTTGTTGAGAGATGGTGTGGGGTGCACCGTCGATCTCAAGAATTTGTTTGAATTCGGCTTCAACTTCATCAAAGTAACGCTGGCCCTCGGCCTTGACCAAAATCTTGATCCGCGCCTTGTACAGGTTGTCACGGCGACCCCAGCGGTTGTAGACACGGATGATGGCTTCGAGGTAATTCAGCAGCTGGTTCCACGGCAGAAAGTCGCGGATAGTGCTGGCAATCACCGGGGTGCGGCCCATGCCGCCACCGACCAACACCTTGAAGCCCACGGCGCCCTCATCGTCACGCAGCACATGCAGGCCAACGTCATGCCAATAGGTGGCGGCACGGTCTTCCTGAGCGCCCGAGATGGCGACTTTGAATTTGCGCGGCAAAAACGCGAACTCATGGTGCAGCGTGCTCCACTGGCGCAGGATTTCGGCGAACGGGCGAGGGTCCACCAACTCGTCAGCCGCAATACCGGCGCGCTCGTCGCTGGTGGTGTTGCGTATGCAGTTGCCGCTGGTCTGGATGCCGTGCAGGTTGACGGTGGCCAGTAAGTCCATCACATCAGCGCTTTTGTCCAGGGGAATCCAGTTGAACTGCACGTTCTGGCGGGTGCTGAAGTGGCCGTAGCCGACGGGCATTTTGCCGGTGCCAAAGCCGGCTTGCGTGAGTTGCGCTTTTTGATAAACCGCGGCGCTGGGCTGGTCGTAGTCACGGGCAATGGTGGCCAGCACCCGAAGCTGTGCGCTGGAGAGTTCACCGTAAGGCACGGCCACGCGCAACATCGGGGCGTAGCGTTGCACATACCAGCCGTTTTGCAGGCGCAGTGGGCGGAAATCGTCGTCGGCCAGCGTACCGGCCAGATTGCGGGTCAGTTGGTCACGGTATTGGTCAGCGCGGGCGCGGACGAATTGGCGGTCAAAGTCGGTGTATTGGTACATGGTTCTGTAGCTCCTTGGCTTGGGCTGCGGGGATTTATAAAGTAATTAATTTCAGACCGGCGTAGGCCAGTAAAACGGATAGAAACGATCGGATAACGCGCTCGGGAATGCGAAACATCAGGTGCGAGCCAATCCAGATGCCAGGCAGCGACCCGGCCAGCAGTTTGGCCAGCAAAGCCCAGTCGACCGAGCCCATAGACGCATGGCCCATGCCCGCCACCAGCGTGAGCGGCACGGCGTAGGCGATGTCGGCGCCAATGATGCGGGGCAACGGCAGCTTGGGGTACAGCACCATCAACACGGTGACGCCAATCGCACCGGCACCCACCGAGGTCAGTGTGACCAGCGTTCCAATCACGGCACCAAAAAGTAGTGGCAGGCTCCAATGGCGTGACTTGGCGGCAGCCGCTTCCTGGCCGATTGCCACGGACACCGGTGCAGCTTTGCCGCGAAGCACCTTGTACAAAGTAGCGGCGGCCGTGAGGAGCAAGGCGACGCCCAAGGTGGTGGTCATCAGGCTTTGCACCTTGGCCGTCGTGGCGCCGAGTTCATGGAGCAAATACAAAGTGACCAAGGCAGCCGGAATGCTGCCTGCCGAGAGGTGCAACACAACACGCCATTCAACCACCCGTGCCCGCGCCAGCTTGATGGTGCCGCCCATTTTGGTGAAGGCAGCGAACAACAGGTCGGTACCCACGGCCAGATAGGGCTTGGTATCGAAAAAGAAAATCAGGATCGGCGTCATGAGGGAGCCGCCGCCGACACCGGTCAGGCCGACGACAAGTCCCACAAATAAACCGGCAAAGATAAAAGCTAAGTCATGCATGGGCAGGACTTTAGCGAGGAGTCATTAGATTGCAAACTATCTTTTTGTGATTTCTATATTCCTTAAATTATATATAGAGCTTGAGGTGGGTCAATGCACAGACTTTTTAAAGCCAAGGTGCCATCAGCGTGCGTTCAAAGATGGTTTTGCAGACTTGGGCTTGCACCTGCATGCAGACCTGCGTGAGTGGCGTGTCCGAGCCCCAATCTGCTTGAGGATGTTCTTCAAACGGGGCTCGTTTCATGATGGTCTGGCCTTGCGCCAGCCCTTCGGTGACGACCCGGATGCGGCCTGTTTCCAGCGTGAATAATTCGGGGTTCGTCAGGTAGATAAACGCCAGCACATCGTGGCCAAAACAGCCATGAATAGCCGCCACATGCGGATACAGCCCGCTGTAAAAGTCGGCATAAAACTCAACGGCGTGGCGCAAAGTATCGGTAGCAGGGTGCTGATGGTGAGCAGCAATTTGTCTGAACAGCGACACCGGCAAAATCACGCGGTGCGTCACATCCAGCCCCACCATGGTGAGCTTCCAGCCTGCCGTGAACACATCGTCAGCCGCGTGCGGGTCGTTCCAGATGTTGGCCTCGGCTACCGGCGACACGTTACCGGGCTCCAGAATCGTGCCGCCCATCAGGATGACCTCGCGCAGCAACTGCGGCAACTGTGGTTCGAGCTTCAAGGCCAGACTCAAATTACCCAGCGGGCCCACAGCCACCAAGGTGATCTCGCCCGGCGAGGCACGCGCCATGTCCACAATAAATTGCGCTGAAGCGCGTGCATCCAGTTGGTTTGAAGTGGACAGGCGGGAGCGCAGGTTGCCCAGTCCATCCGCGCCATGAATGTGGGCCGGAGGTGCTTCCTGGGGTTTGCACAAAGGCGTGGCCACACCTTGCGTCACGGGGATGTTTGTACCGGTGAGGGCGCATAGGTACAAGGCATTGGTAGCCGCTTGTTCCACTGTGACGTTGCCGAAAGTCGTCGTGATACCCACTACCTCAATCGCAGGGTGAGCCAGCGCGTAATAAAGCGCCATGGCGTCGTCCACGCCCGGATCGGTGTCATAAATGACTTTAAAAGAACCAGGTTTGTTCATGATGATGTTGCTCTGTATTTAATAGCTGCTTGCGCAGGTAACACGGGGGCTACAGCCCGTTTATCTTTAAAAAATCTAAAACCTCCACCCGCGTCGGAATACTCGATTGCGCCCCCCACCGCGTGCACGCCAGCGCCCCCGCCGCACTGGCAACTTTCAAGGCTTGCGGCCAGTCGTTACCTTGACTAAGCGCAGCAACCAGCGCGCCGCAAAAGGTATCACCCGCGCCGGTGGTGTCGATAGCCGCCACGTCAAACGCTGGCTGCGTCAAAAAACCTGCGCCTGTTCGGGCACAACACCCCTTGCGCCCCAGCGTCACCACCACACACGGCACCTGAATGCGCGCCAAGCACTCGGCAACTGGGCCTTGGTTCTCGGACACCACCGCCAGTTCACCCTCATTCACGATCAGCACATCCACCAGTGCCAGCAATTCGGCTGACAAATGCTGCGCCGGTGCTGCATTCAGCACCACTTTGACGCCTTGCTCATTGGCAGCTCTGGCATAGGCCAAAACTGTGTCCATCGGAGTTTCGAGTTGCATCAGCAAATGCGTGAACCCCTCCAGTGAGGGCAAGTCAGCAGGGCGCAAGGCCAGGTTGGCGCCCGGTGCTACCGTGATCGCGTTTTCTGCGTCATCCGAAACACAAATAAAGGCCGTGCCCGTGGCGTGATCCGCCACCCGAACCAGGTGCAGGTGAACACCGGCTTCCTGCAATGAGTCTTCCAGCGGTACGGCGAACGCATCAGCGCCCAACGCCAGCAGCATGTGCGTAACGGCACCGCCAGCCCGGGCACAGGCCACGGCCTGATTGGCACCTTTGCCGCCGGGGTAAGTTTTGAAGTCGCGCCCCAGCACGGTTTCACCCGGCGCTGGAATGTGGGCGGCTCGAACCACAAAATCGAGATTGGCAGAACCGGCAACAAGCAACATGGCGATGTCCTAATTGTTTTAAAAATGAAATCATGACATGACCCCAACCCACTGCTAAAGTTACCAGCATGTATTGGTCAATAAAAATGCTGATCAGCCCTCATAATTTGTTCAGTTTTTGTTATTTGAAAGTTCGTTATTCATGAGACCCAGCGTGTATGTCAAGGTGGTCGGCTTTCGGGATGTTGAGCGCCATGCGCTCAATACCGTCTTTCGTCTGTCTGCTGAGCAGCCCATTACTTATGGCTTGTGGACACCCGATTCGCCCGTGGCGCCGCACTTGGTTCTGGTGGACCTGGACGCTTACCAAGCCGGTCTTGAGTTGGCCTCGCCTGACCTGAATCCGACGCTGAAAATGATCTGCATTGGCAAAGGTGCACCGGCCCACGCCTGGCGCAGTTTTGAGCGGCCACTGCATTGGCCTGATGTGGTTGCGGCGATGGACGAGCTGTTTGCAATCGCCACGCCATCGGATGACGGCGCTGATTTTGCTGATTTTGACCAGACGATCCGCTTGCCACCTGGCTACAAGCTCGCGCTGCTGATCGACCCTTCCCGCGAAGATCGTATGTACCTGCGTGCGCGCTTGTCGTTGGCTGGTCACACCCACGTTGACGATGCCGAAAGTGCGGCGCAAGCGCTTGAGTTAGCCCACCAACGTCACTACGATTTGGTCATCATGTCCCTCGATTTGCCCGATATGGAGGGCTGGGAAATGGTTCGCCAACTGGTCAATCTGGAGCCTGCGATGGGTCGAGTGATCGTGACCACCCCAGACAAATCCTGGCAAATGCGTGAACACGCAGAACAGTCCGGTTGTTTTGGTTTGTTTGAAAAACCTTACGACCCATTGCAGGTCGTTCAGATGCTGCAAAAAATATAGCTA
>NZ_JBAWYV010000143.1:0-7694 GCF_037143375.1 Rhodoferax sp.
AAATCCTTGTCGCAGCACTGCACCATCTCGCCAATCATGCCGGCCAGGCCCATGCGCTGGCCGTCTTCGGGGCTGAAAATGCGCGTCACGCCATAGGCTTGAAGTTCACGAATTTCGGGGGGCACGATCACGCCGCCGCCGCCGCCAAACACTTGAATGTGGGCGCCGCCGCGCTCTTTCAGCAAGTCAACCATGTACTTGAAGTACTCGACGTGCCCACCTTGGTAAGAGCTGATGGCAATACCCTGCGCATCTTCCTGCAAGGCGGCGGTGACAACCTCTTCCACGCTGCGGTTGTGGCCCAGGTGAATGACCTCGGCACCCATGCCTTGCAAGATGCGGCGCATGATGTTGATGGCGGCATCGTGACCGTCAAACAGGCTGGCGGCGGTGACGAATCGCACCTTGTTGGTCGGGCGGTAATTGGCCAGGGCTTTGAATTCAGCGGACAAGTCGGACATGGATGAGTCTCCGGGTGAGTCGTATTAATAAGGCAGGGGGAATGACGTAGGCCGTATCAGAATCGCTTTCGCTGACTTGACGTTTACGTAAACGTCAATCTTAGCGCGATTTTCAATAAAAAAGGGGCGCCTAAAGCGCCCCACCTTTTGAGTCGGAATTAAACAGCTATTAAATAAATAGCTGCTTACGTAGACTGAACAAGGGCTAGACCCTGTTTTCATCTAAATTAAAGAGCGCCAGCGGGTCAGCCCCGTCGCCCACTCAACCGCCCAGATAAGCCGCCTTGACCGCCGGGTCATCCTTCAGTTTGTCGGCCGGGCCGTGCACCGAGATGCGGCCGTTTTCCAGCACATAGCCATAGTCCGCCACTTTGAGCGCTGCGGCGGCAAACTGCTCCACCAGTAGCATGGTGACGCCCTGCGCTTTCAGGCGCGAGATGATGTTGAACACCTCTTCCACCAAAATGGGGGCCAGACCCATGGAGGGCTCGTCCAGCAAAAAAACTTCGGGGTTCAGCATGACGGCCCGTGCCATGGCCAGCATTTGCTGCTCGCCACCCGACAGCGTGCCGGCCAGTTGGTTGGTGCGCTCTTTCAGGCGTGGGAACATCTCCAACGCTTTTTGCAGGTCGGACTCCACATCACCTTTGGGCCGGGCGTTGGTGTAACGCACAAACGCACCCAAACGAATGTTGTCGAGCACGCTTAGCGTGGGGAACACGCGCCGACCTTCCGGTGAGTGCGCCAGACCGCGCTTGGCGATCTGGTGCGAGTCCATGCCGGTGATGTCCTGCCCGGCCAGGCTGATCTTGCCCGACACCGGTTTGATCATCCCCGAGATGGCGCGCATGGTGGTGGTTTTACCGGCGCCATTGGAGCCAATCAGTGTGACGATTTTGCCCTTGGGCACTTGAATGGAAATACCGTGAAGCACTTCCACCTTGCCGTAACCGGCTTCCAGATTTTCAATAGTGAGCATGTTGAATCTTCTCCGCAATCAATGCACTTCTGCGCCGCTGCCCAGATAGGCTTCGATCACAGCGGGGTTGCTTTGCACATCGGCGGGTTTGCCTTCGGCAATCATCTGGCCAAAATCCAGCACCGACACCGTGTCTGAAATGCCCATCACCACGTCCATGTGGTGCTCAATCAGGATCACCGTGATGCCGTGGTCGCGGATCTTCTGGATCATCTTCATCAGCTCTGGCAAGTCCGCTGGCGGCAAGCCCGCCGCCGGTTCATCGAGCAACAGCAAGTTGGGGTTCAAGCCCAAGGCGCGGGCAATCTCCAGCATCCGCTGTTTGCCATACGGCAGGTTGCGCGCCTGCTCTTCGCTCAAGTCGGTCAAGCCGACAAAGTCGAGCAAGCTGGCCGCCTGTGCGCGTGCGGCAGCATCTTCACGCCGGTAGCGCGGCGTGCGCAGCATCACATCGAGCGTGTTGCTTTTGAAGGTGTGGTGCAGGCCCACCAGAACGTTGTCAGTGGCTGACATTTCGCCAAACAACTGCACGTTCTGAAAGGTTCGGGCAATGCCTGACAAGGCAATGTTGGTAGGGGTTTGGCCCGTGACCGTTTTGCCGTTGAACACCACCTGCCCAGCGGTGGGCTGGTAGATGCCGGTCAGCACGTTCATCATGGTGCTTTTGCCCGAGCCGTTGGGACCAATCAAACCGTGGATCGAACCCCTGGCAATGCTCAGACTCACCTGGTTCAAGGCCTTGAGCCCACCGAATTGCATCAGTACCTGCTGCGCTTCCAGCAAGGGACCGGTGCCGGTTGTTACTTCGGCATGCGGCGCGCTCCAGGGCGCTGGTTTGGCGGCAAGTGCATGGGTATTGGCACGGCTGGTCGGTCTGACAAAACGAGCGACCAGTTCACTCACAAACCCCACAACACCATCTTGCAGGTAATAGACCACAAACAGGGTCAGGAGGCCAAAAATGGTCAGGCGCCAGTCGGTGATATTTTCCAGTTGAAAAGAAAAAGCTGCCATCGCCACCGTGGCCACGACGGGTATGGCGAGTTCGCGCACCGTTTTAACTTTCTTGGCGAGATTGAATACCGCCATGCCGACCACGGCCACCGCCAGCACAGTGGCAATCTTGCGAAACAGTTCAATGTCTGACAGCAAGCTGGGCAACATCACCACAATCGCGGCCCCGATCAAGGCCCCTGAGCGTGTTTTGCGTCCACCCATGATGATGGCCAGCAAGAACATGATGGTCAACTCGAAGTTGTAGGTGTTGGGCGAAATGTATTCTTCGGAGTAGGTGTAAAGCGCCCCAGACAGACCGGCGAGGCCGGCACTGATCACGAACGCGTAGACCTTGTAGGAATAGACCGATACCCCCATGCAGTCGCACGCCACCGGGCTGTCGCGCAGGGCTTCAAAGGCCCGGCCCAGATGAGACTTCAGCAGGCGGTGTACCAAAATCAGGGCCAGGATCATCAGGACCGCCACCAGGTAGTAGTACTCGACCTCATTGAGCTTGTGGCCGAAGAAAACGGGTTTGGTGACCTTGAGGCCAATCGGGCCTTCAGTCAAAAAGGTCATCTCGTTGATGAGAATCTGGATGATGGTTCCAAAGGCCAGCGTCACCATCGCCAGATACGGCCCGGTTACGCGCAAGGCTGGCAAGGCCAGCACCGCACCGAACATGGCGGTAATGGCAATGGCCGCTGGCACTGCCAACAGAAAAGGCACGCCAAGCTTGAAGAACAAGGCGCCTGCCGCATAGGAACCCACGCCAAACAGCCCGGCATGGCCAAGCGACACCTGGCCGGTGTAGCCCACCACAATGTCCAGGCCGAACAGCAGGATGGCGTAGATCAGGATGGTCTCAACCAGGTGGATGTAGTAGGGGTTGACCACCAACACCGGGAACAATCCCAGTGCGGCGATGCCGAGCACGGCAAAGAAGAAAGATTTGCTTTGAATTTTCATGGTTGTGTGATTCCGTCAAACCTTCTTGATGGCCATCTTGCCAAACAGACCGGCCGGCTTGATCGCCAGCACCAGCAGCAGCAGGACCAGCCCGGGCACGTCTTTGTAGCCGGTAGAAATGTAGTAACCGGTGGTGGTTTCGGCGATACCCAAAATCAGGCCGCCCACAATCACACCCACCCCTGAAGTCAGGCCACCGATGATGGCCACGGCAAAGGCTTTGAGGCCCAGCACCGAGCCCATCGTGGCGCCAGTGAGCGTCAGCGGGGCGACCAGCACACCGGCCACCGCAGCGGTGACCGATGACAAGGCAAACGAGAAGGTGATGACCGCCCCGGTGTTGATGCCCATGAGCGAGGCTGCATCGCGGTCATTCGACGTGGCCACCACTGCTTTGCCGTAAATTGATTTGCGGTTGAAAATTTCAACAATCGCCATCATGGCCAGCGCACCGACTACCACCACAATTTCCATCGGCAACACATTGGCACCAAACAGCTTGATCGGCGCTTCAGACAAGGGCGAAGGGAACTTCAGGTCGTCCTTGCCCCAGATGTTTTCGGCGACGTTCTTGAAAATAATGGCCAGCGCAATGGTGGACATGATCCAGCCAAACTCGCTCTTGGCTTTGATGGCCGGGCGCACTCCGATCCACTCCACCACCGCGCCCTGTAAAGCGCCAAACACAATAACCACCGGAATCATCACCCAGTAGTTCAGGTAGGGTCCGCCGTGAATCGTGCCCGCGAGCGAAAGGCCCACCAGCGCCCCCAGCATCAGCGACTCGCCCTGGCCGAAGTTCAGCGTGCCAGACGTGGCGAAAGTAAGCTGGTAACCAAAGGCGATCACGCCATAAATCATGCCCAGCGCGATACCGCTGTAGATGAGTTGCAAGAAAATTTCCATACCTGACCTCGATTAAAAAATGGGTGAATTCGGCGCCGCTTTGGCTGGCCTGAAGACTGAAAAAGCCGGGGAAACCGGCTTTTTCAGAGGCTACTTAAAGCAGAGCCAACTCAACGTTACTTCTTGGCGGCCTTGGTGCGAACCTCGCCACCTTTTTTCTTGTCTTCTTCATAGGCGTAGACCACTTTGCCATCTTGGACCTTGCCGATCACCGCCATGTTGATGGTGATAGCTTCGTGGTCCTCTTTGGTAAAGGGGCGGTTGTAGGTGGTCACAACGCCTTCAACCGGGGCCTTCAGGTCTTCAAGTGCCGCCAGCACTTTGGGGCCTTCGGTGGAGCCGGCCTGCTTGATGGCAGCAGCCAGCAAGTAGATCGAGTCATAGCCTTGCGCCGCCGACACCGGCGACGGAATACGCGTCACTTTGTAGGCTTTCTGGTAGGCATCAATGAAGCTCTTGCGCTTGGGGGTGTTGGGTTCCTGAATGAAGGTTTGTGGCATCAGGGCGTCGTCGGCATTTTTACCGGCGTTGTCAATGAAGTTGCCCATGGACAGCGTCCAGGAACCCATCATGGGAACCTTCCAGCCGAGCTTGATCATGCCGTTGGCGATTTGTGCCAGTTCAGGGCCGATGCCGTAGGTGATGACCACCTGGGCGCCCGCTTCTTTGGCTTTCAGCAACTGGGGCGTCATGTCGACGTCCTTGATGTTGTATTTTTCGATCGCCACAGCGGTAATGCCCTTGGCTGCGAGCGCTTTCTCCAAGTCGGCGCGGCCGAGTTGGCCGTAGTTGGTGGAGTCGGCCAGAATCGCGACCTTGGAGAGTTTTTTGCGGCCAATCAGTTCTTCCACAATCATGGCGGACTGAATCGTGTCATTGGCCGAGTTGCGGAACACATAGTTCTCGGGCTGGTCGGCAAACTGCTTGGTGATGGTAGTGGCGGTGGCCACGTTATTCATGACCGGAATCTTGGCTTCCTGGTAGAAGCGCTGCGAGGCCAGCGCCACGCCAGAGTTGATGTAGCCGAGTGTTGCGACCACTTTTTCTTTGTTGATGAGTTCTTGCGCAATTTGAACGCCACGCTCGTTCTTGGCTTCGTCATCACGCTCGATCATCTCGATCTTGCGGCCCAGAATGCCGCCCTTGGCATTGATCTCGGTGACGGCCAGTTTGGCGCCGTCGCGCATTGAAACCCCCATCGGGCTTGAGCCGCCGGTCAGCGGGCCTTGCAGGCCGATCTTGATGTTGTCAGCCGCAAAACTCAGGCTGGCAACAGCCAGGGCAACGGAACTAAAAGCCAGATTTCGCACGAATTTCATTCGAGTCTCCAAATAGTAATGGGGGGTTTAATCAGATAAAAATTTATCGTTTTTTTATTGTGCTTTGATCAAACCGTACTACCCATCGGTGATAACCCTGCCGTAAACGTTTTTAAAATCACAAGAATATTTAAATTTTTTCATCATCAGGAGTCCGACATGAACCCCATTCAGCTTTTTGATCCGGCGTCGAGCACCTACACCTACCTGTTGTTTGATGAAGCCACGCGCGAGGCGCTCATCATTGATCCTGTGGATGTCCAGCTGGAGCGAGACCTCGCCACCCTGCGCCAATATGGTTTGAAACTGCTGTGGACGGTTGAAACCCATGCCCACGCCGACCACATCACCAGCGCCGGTCAGCTGACTGAGTTGGCGGGTGCCAAAACCGCCGCGCCCGAGGGCTGCGGCATCAGCACCGCCGCCGTGCAACTCAAGCTGGGTGATGTTTTGTCCTTTGGTGCTGAGCATGTGAAGGTGCTGCACACGCCAGGCCACACCGCCGGAAGCATGAGTTTTTTGTGGCGAGACCATGTCTTTACGGGCGACACCTTGCTGATCAATGGCTGCGGCCGCACCGATTTTCAATCAGGCAGTAGCGAAGCGATGTACCACAGCATTACCAAGGTACTGTTTGCCTTGCCCGATGCCACCACCGTCTGGCCCGGCCATGACTACCACGGGCGTACGCATTCCACGATTGGCGCAGAAAAAGCGGGCAATTCCCGGGTCGCAGGCAAGTCGTTGGACGAATTCACGGCCATCATGGCGGCGCTGCATTTGCCCAAACCCAAGCGCCTCGACGAGGCCGTGCCGGCCAACCTCAGCTCGGGCTTGCGCCACGATGCCGGTGGCGAGGCCTTGCACGCAGCCCGCCCGGCGACCGGTTATGCCGGTGATGTTTCGCCCCAACTGGCCTGCCAATGGTGGCAGTCAGGCCAAGCGGTGCTGGTCGACGTGCGCACCGATGCCGAGCGGGAATGGGTCGGCTTTGTACCGGAGGCGGTGCCTCTGGCCTGGAAACAGTGGCCGGGCATGGCCATGAATGCCGCTTTTGACGAGGCGCTCAAAGCCGCGGTGCCGCCGGGGAAAAAAGTGGTTTTGCTGTGCCGCAGCGGGGTGCGCTCAATCGCTGCGGCCAAGCGCGCCACCGAATTGGGACTGGAGGCTTACAACATCCTCGAAGGCTTCGAGGGCGATCCGGACCCGCACGCGCAGCGCGGCCACAAAGGCGGCTGGCGCTTTCACAGCCTGCCTTGGCGCCAAGGCTGAAATAGACTTAAGTTTGGGGATAATCGCGGCATGAAATTCCTGGCCATTGATGTTGGTAACACTCGCCTCAAGTGGGCGCTGTACGAGTCTCCCCATACTCAAGCGCCGCTGCTGGCGCACGGGGCGGAGTTTCTTGAAAACATCGACAAACTGGCCGATGGACCTTGGGCCACGCTGCCCGTGCCGCAGCGCATGTTGGGTTGCATCGTGGCCGGTGACCACCTGAAACGCCGGGTCGAGGAGCAAATGGAAATTTGGGACGCCGCCCCGCAGTGGGTGGTCGCAAGCTCCTTTGAGGCCGGGCTGACCAATGGCTACGATTTTCCGGCCCGATTGGGCGCGGATCGCTGGGTGGCGATGATCGGTGCCTGGCACCGCTTGCTGGCCCAAGGCCCGGCGCGGCCGATGGTGTTGGTCATGGTCGGCACCGCCGTGACGGTGGAGGCGGTTGATGCCAGCGGCAAATTTTTGGGCGGCATCATCCTGCCCGGCCATGGCATCATGCTGCGCGCTCTGGAGTCCGGCACTGCCGGGTTGCACGTGCCAACCGGCGATGTGTGCGAATTTCCCACCAACACCAGCGACGCTCTCACCAGCGGCGGCACATTTGCCATTGCCGGTGCTGTGGAGCGCATGGTGCAGCATGTTCGGCAACACTGTGGCGCCGAGCCCAAATGCTTCATGACCGGTGGCGCCGGGTGGAAGATGGCACCCAGCATGCTGGGCAAGTTTGAGTTGGTCGATAACCTTATTTTTGATGGTTTGCTGGAGATGGCGGCTTGCCGGTTTAAT
>NZ_JBAWYV010000144.1:0-7592 GCF_037143375.1 Rhodoferax sp.
ACCACCGCCATCCAGGGCGGCGAGGTTGTCTCCCAAGTGGTTGAAACCATGAAACACATTAACGACAGTTCCAAACGGATCTCCGACATCATCAGCGTGATTGAGGGCATTGCGTTTCAGACCAACATTCTGGCGCTCAATGCGGCCGTCGAAGCCGCCCGCGCGGGTGAGCAGGGACGCGGCTTTGC
This sequence comes from Rhodoferax sp., assembly GCF_037143375.1. Classification (GTDB taxonomy): domain Bacteria; phylum Pseudomonadota; class Gammaproteobacteria; order Burkholderiales; family Burkholderiaceae_C; genus Rhodoferax. The sequence continues at coordinate 189 of NZ_JBAWYV010000144.1, forward strand.
GGTGGTGGCCAGTGAGGTGCGCTCCCTCGCCGGGCGTTCAGCCGATGCCGCCAAAGAGATCAAGAGCCTGATACATGCCAGTGTGGAGCGCGTGGCAGAAGGCACGACGCTGGTGGATCTGGCGGGCAGCACCATGACCGAGGTGGTGAGTGGCATCAAACGCGTGACCGATCTGATGGGCGAGATCAGTGCTGCCAGCCGCGAGCAAAGCCTGGGTGTGTCGCAGGTGGGTGAGGCGGTAACGCAAATGGATCAAGTGACGCAGCAAAACGCCGCGCTGGTCGAAGAAATGGCGGCCGCCGCCAGCAGTCTGAAATCACAGGCACAGGACCTGGTGGGCACGGTGGCGGTGTTCAAACTGAATTCGGGCGCAGTGTTTGTGGCGCGCGTGGTGCCACCCACGGCCTCGGTTCGGGCGACCAGCCTGCCAAAACAGGGGTTCAAAGGCGTCGAAAAACGCATCCACCGACCGACCCCCCTCGCCCTTTCGCGTGTAGTCCTGGCCCCCAGCAAACCCAACCCGGCGCAAAACACAACGGAATGGGAAAGCTTTTAGCTTTTAAACACCATGCGTACCAACCTGCCTGTCACCCAGCGCGAATACCAGTTCTCTGGTGAGGAGACCTTGCTCTCCACCACCGACACTGCCAGTCATATTACTTATGCCAATGCGGCGTTTGTCCGCACCAGTGGCTTCGCCCCAGACGAGTTGATGGGACAACCGCACAACATGGTGCGCCACCCGGACATGCCGGTGGAGGCGTTTGCCGACATGTGGCACAGCCTCAAAGAAGGCCAGTCCTGGACCGCGTTGGTTAAAAATCGGCGTCAGGATGGTGACCACTACTGGGTGCGCGCCAATGCCGCGCCGATGCGCCGCAACGGCCAGTTAACCGGCTACCTGTCAGTGCGCACCAAGCCCTCACGCACTGAAATCGACATCGCCACCCAACTGTATGCACGCTTCAAGAACGCAAGTGCGGCTGGCCTGGCCTTTCACCGGGGCTTGATCGTGCACACTGGCCTGATGAGTTGGGCCAGTGCGTTGCAACTGTTGCCAAGTGCTTGGCGGGTGCGCCTGCCCTTGCTGGTTGTAGGCGTCGTAATGGGCGCAGCCTTGGCAACGTCTGCGTTAAGTGGCGTGGCGCTTGCCAGTGTGAGCGCAGTGATGGCCGCCAGCCTGCTGCTGGCCGACTGGTTTATTGAGCACCAGGTCACCACCCCCTTGGGCCAGATTCTTGGGGTGGCGCAACAGGTGGCCAGTGGCGAACCCGCCGTGAACCTGAACCTGGACCGTTGCGACGAGGTCGGGCTGATCGCCCGCGCTGTCAATCAGGCTGGTTTGAACCTGCACTCGCTGGTGGCCGATGTGTACGAGCAGGCGGCAGGGGTGCAGGTCGCCAGCCAGCAAATTGCGGCAGCCACCCACGACTTATCCAGCCGCACCGAGCAGACCGCCTCCAGCCTGGAGCAAACCGCCGCCGCCATGGAGCAGCAAACTGCCTCGGTGCAGCAGAACTCGGACACTGCGCACCAAGCCAGCCAACTGGCGCAGGAAGCCACCGTAGTAGCCGCCAAGGGCGGTGCCGCGATGGTCAACGTGGTGGACACCATGGCCGCGATTTCAGCCTCGAGCCGCAAGATTGCCGACATCATCAGCGTGATTGACGGCATTGCCTTTCAAACCAACATCCTGGCTTTGAACGCGGCGGTAGAAGCGGCCCGTGCCGGTGAGCAGGGTCGCGGCTTTGCCGTGGTGGCCACCGAAGTGCGCAGCCTGGCCGGGCGCTCGGCGTCAGCGGCCAAGGAAATCAAGAGCCTGATTGATGACTCGGTAGACAAGGTCGAGGAAGGCTCGCGACTGGTGGCGGATGCGGGCCAGACCATGAACGAGGTGGTCAACCATGTGCGACGCGTGAATGACCTGATGGCCGAGATCACCACTGCCTCCAAGGAGCAATCCCTGGGTATTTCCCAGGTAGGCCAGGCGGTCAGCCAACTCGACGAGATGACCCAGCAAAACGCCGCCATGGTGGAGCAAAGCTCTGCTGCAGCCAGCAGCATGGGCGAGCAGGCGCAGCGTCTGGTGGATGCGGTGAAGGTGTTCTCGGTTTAAACAACTCCCCACCAACAGTTTGCTTCAAACGCCCAAAGGGGGCTGGCAATTCAATAAAAAAATACAAGAACATCATGCTTGAAGGTCGGGTATGGAGAAAAACGTAAACCGGCAACGCAGCGTCAAGATTCACTCACGAGCGCCCGATATCCGGAAGTCCAATGACGCGATTTCTGTCGTCGGTCAGCCACCGTTCGGGGGATTTCAAATAGTGCCCCAAGTGGAGATCACAGAAAATCGACCAGCGGCGCTATTTTGAAATTGGTTGCTGATGCATCTCACGTCCCCGCCAGCAAATGGGATTTAAAAATCGAAGCAATCGGCGAGAGCTTCTTGCCCTTGGGGTGAACGACGTGCCAGTTTGATTCGATGGGAAAACCCTGAACGTTCAATACGCAAACACCGTGCTCCCGCGCATGTCCATGCAGGGCGTGGCTGGAAAGAACGGAAATACCCAACCCCCCGGCCACTGATTCCTTGATGGCCTCGTTGCTGCCAAGCTCCAGGCGCAGATTCGGGCGGAACCTGGCCGCTTTGAAGTAGTGGTCGATCGCCATGCGCGTGCCTGAGCCTTTTTCCCTCAATATAAACCGTTCATCCGCGAGCTCGGGCAGAACAAGCTGCTTGTGCTTTGCAAGTGGGTTGCGGGTAGCGGCTATCACGACCAGAGGATTGGCCATAAAAATATCGTCCACCAGATCGATGTCGACCGGCGGTGTAGACATTACATAAATATCGTCAAGGTTGTTACGCAAGCGGCTCACAACGCCATCGCGGTTCAAGACTTCAAAGGAAACATCAATGTCGGGGTAACGTTTGCAGAAGGTGCCTAGCAGTCGTGGAACGAAATACTTGGCAGTGCTGACCACCGCAACACGCAAGGTTCCTCGCATATACCCCTTGCGAGCATCAACGCGCTGCTCAAACCCCTCCCATTCAGTTGCAATAGCCCGTGCTGTGCGAGCCAGCTCTAAGCCGATCTCGGTCATGTAAAGCTTGCGAGCCACGATTTCGTAGAGCGGCAGGCCTACGGTCTCTGATATTTCTTTCAACTGCATCGACGCTGTCGGCTGCGTGACGTGCATCACCCTCGCCGCCGCGCTTACGCTGCCGGTTTCGCTGAGTGCCAGAACCAACCGCAGTTGGCGAAAGGTAATATTCATAGACTTTTATCTATATAAGATTGTGTAAGAATCGATTTTACAAGATAGATGATTCTGCATAGCATCGGTCAAAAGGACCCTACTTATGCAAAATCTTCTCGATCCGGCCATTCTTTTCTTTATTTTTGGGGCGCTCGCCGGGGCACTGAAATCCAACCTGGAGATCCCGCAGCCTATCTCTCGCTTTCTCTCGCTGTACCTTCTGATGGCCCTGGGCTTAAAAGGTGGATTCGCGCTTGCTCATTCCGGCTTCACCAGTCAGGTGGCAACAAGTCTTGGGTGTGCCGTCCTTCTTGCAGTGGCAGTGCCATTACTTGGGTACGGCTTATTACGGCGGTTTTTGTCTGGTTTTGATGCCACGGCAGTGGCTGCAACTTATGGATCGGTTAGCGCCGTGACCTTTGTGACTGCGGTCCAGACACTCGAAAATCAGCAAGTGGCGTTTGGCGGATATATGTCCGCGGCGATGGCGATGATGGAGTCCCCCGCTATTGTTCTCGCCGTCTTGTTTGCCAACTCACTGCGCCAACGTCAGGGTGTGCCCGTTACTGTCACAGGCGGAGGTGCCGCCGTGCTCGCCATGGGCCCACAATCTGGACGGTCAGGTATCCCGCTTGGAAAAATCCTTCACGAGTCATTGACCGACGGCGCCCAATTGTTGCTTTTGGGCGCGATGATGATTGGCATGCTGAGTGGGGACGCTGGCAAGGTTGCCATGCAACCGTTCTCGGGTGATCTCTTCAAGGGTATGTTGGCATTCTTCCTTCTCGACATGGGACTGCTGACCGCCCGCAGTCTTCCTCAGGTGCGGGATAAGTCCCCGTGGCTCATTGTCTACGCCGTGGTTGGGCCCCTGACACACGCAACTCTGGCGCTGGGCCTGGCTTGGGTGTTTGAAATACCCGCAGGCGATGCCACTTTATTGATGGTGTTGGCCGCCAGTGCGTCCTACATCGCAGTGCCTGCCGTGTTGCGTTATGCGATACCTGAGGCTAGTCCCTCGTTGTATTTTGGGTTGTCACTGGGCATCACATTTCCCCTGAATATTATTTTCGGAATTCCTTTGTACACGTACGTTGCGCAGAGTGTGTTGGGTTGATTCAATTGGAATCGATGAAAGTTACTTCAATGACAATGCAGCGCGTTACGTTCTTGACCACATGGTGAGGAAAGCATCGTGGATCCAGGCATCAAGATTCCATTAGCAAAACAAAACAGCGGTCAAAGCGGATGGCCTTCAACGAGCCCCGCCTGATCGCTTGTTCACGCCATCAAGCGCAAGCCCGGCGGCAAAGACTCGCCCAGCAGGCGGCGTTCGGTGGCTTCGTCCAGCGCTACTTTGTGGCGCACCATCTCAATCCAGACCGGAGGCGCGTGAATCGACTGCAGGCGCGCCATGATGCGTTCGCGCAGTGCCAGAGGCAGGTCGCGCGTGCGGTCGTCGGTCATGCGGGCCAGGTGGGTGGCGGCAAAGGCGGCGGGCTCCAGACGTTTCCAGTCGAGCGCCAGCAGGGTCTCGACCCACGCGGCGGCGGTCTCGGAAGGAACGACGTCGTGCGTGTGGCCATAAAACGGCTGGCGGCTACCGATGCGGCCCAGCGCCCACAGCGTGCGGGCGTCGCTGGCCGCATCCACGGCGCGGCCTTTGGCGGCTGAGGCCAAAGATTTCTGGATGCGCCCCAGCAACCACGCACCAATCTCGACCTTGTAGTCCACCGGAATGCGCTCCAGCGCGGCGCCCAAGCGCAGCATGTCTTCGTCGCTGCCCTTAACCGGTTTGGTGGTGACGGCCTCGCTGCCAAGTTCGTTGTGGTGCAGGTTGTAGGCAAAGTCATCCAGCAGGCGCAGTTGTTCGGGCGCTTGCAGGCCACCGGCCACGCGCCGCCACAGCGTCCACCATTCGGCGCTCACCTGTTTGTCGCTGGCGAACTGCACGCCGGGCGCAAACTGGGTCCAGAGTTGCTGCACGCGCCAGCTGTCCAGCGGGTCGCCAAAACCGGGGCGCAGGCAATAACCCGCCAGATTGAGCCAGACCCGCTCGTGCTCTACCGAGCGGCGCCGACCCCGGGCCCGGGCCCACAAGGCGTCGAACAACTGCCGCAGTTCCGGCGTGGCCCAGCGTTCGCGCTCGCCCAAAATGCTTTCAAGTTGGGCGCGCAGTTGCTTCACTTCCTTGGGCGTAGCGGGTTGGCTGCCGGTGCCAAAAACGCGGTCGATTTTGTCGATGGCCAGCTTCACGCGGGTCGCCACCGCGGTGTCCGGGCTGCCGATGTCTGCCACCGATTCCGCGCTTGAGGGCGCGTGGCGCAAATCGAATTCGAGCAACCAGCGCTGGCGCGGGTCCGCCAGGCTGACGCAATGCACCTCCAGCGTGCCGACTTCGGTCAGCGCAGCGGCCAGTTGCACGGGGATGTCTTTTTGATCAAATTGACCTCTAGCCCCCGTGCTACCTGCGTGAGCTGCTTCTAAAACAATAGCAATGGGTGGCAAGGGCGCAAACTGTTCACCCGCCAGCGTGACCAGCTCGCCCGGTACGGCGCGCGCGTGGTCGGGTGCGTCGGCCAGGGCAGTGAACAGGTTGAAGCGCACCGGTTGCCCCAGGCGCAGGGCAAAGGTGCGGTCTTTGAGCACCACTTCCTGGCCCGGCTCCTGCCCGCGTGGCAGCAGGCAGATGCCGCGTGGGACGGTCTGGCCCGCGCTGTTTTTAGCGGCCCCATCCAGCAGCAAAAAGTAACTGCGTGCCGAGCCGCCACCGATCTTGGGGGCCAGTCCTTGTTGTGCCAAGGCGTAGGCCACGGCACCGCGGGCCACCGCCACATCGGGGTTGTCGTTGTGCAATAGATGCAGCGGGGCGCCGCGCCAGTGGCCCAGGGTTTGTTCCAGCCGCTGCACCAGGGCGCCGGCCCGAAACACGCCGCCGTTGAGCAGCAGGGTGTCGGGCATGGCCTCGCCGTGGTGGCGCAAAAAGTCTGCCAAGTGGCGGGTGATGGCCGGGTCGCGTGCGTAGGGCAGACCAAACGCCACGATGCCGCTGCGGCCTTCGTGCGTCGGCTCACTCATCGCCACGGACGGGAAAAATCCGTCCACCAATAGGCTCACCACCTCGTCGCGCGTGAGCGTCACCGAGCGGCTGCCGCCAATCAGGCGGGCACCGCCGCCGAGCAGCGTGACCTGGGTTTGATCAGGGGCATCGGTCGCCAGCAGCAGCTCTTTGGCGGCGCGGCAGCGCTCCATCAATTGGGCCAGTCGGCTGGCAGAAAGTTGGGGCGCGCTTTGGCCGTTGGGCGTGGCGGCCATGCGGGCCTCGACCGCGTGGGCCAGTGCCAGATCCATGTTGTCGCCGCCCAGCATCAGGTGCTTGCCGACGCCGATGCGGGTCAGTTGCGGCTCGCCCTTTTGCAAGGACACGTCGATCAGGCTGAGGTCGGTGGTGCCACCGCCCACATCGCAGACCAGCACCCGTTGTGTGTGTTCCAACTCGGCCGCGAGGCTGCTGCGGTGGCGTAAGAGCCAGTCGTAAAACACGGCCTGCGGTTCTTCCAGCAGGCGCAATTTAGGGAGCCCGGCCAGGCGCGCCGCGCTCAGGGTCAAGGCGCGGGCCGCTTCGTCAAACGAGGCGGGCACGGTCAGCACGATGTCTTGCTGTGCCAGCGGGCTGCCGGGGAATTGCGCGTCCCACGCCGAGCGAACGTAGGCCAAATAGCTGGCGCTGGCGTCGACCGGCGACACCTTGGGAACGTCAGGCGGTGCGCCCCACGGCAAGATCGGCGCCAGGCGGTCGACCGCTGCGTGCGACAACCAGCTTTTGGCACTGGTCACCAGACGGCCCGGCACCTGGCTGCCCAGTTGGCGCGCCCATTGGCCCATCACCACCGGCGTTGGTGCGGCGTCATCACCGGCGGGCCAAGGCAACTGCAACTCACCCACCGGGATTTCGCCCGTGGCGGCGTGGTAGCGCACCGAGGGCAACAGCGGCCGGGCCGCGACTTGCCCCGGCGCGATCAACTGCGCGATGTCAAACAGCTTGATCTCCGCCAGCGCTGCCCGCTTGCCACGGCCAGGCGGCTTGGCGATCGGCGCGTAGGCGACCACCGTGTTGGTGGTGCCGAGGTCAATGCCGACGAG
>NZ_JBAWYV010000145.1:0-7589 GCF_037143375.1 Rhodoferax sp.
GACCTGAAGAAGTGGCTGCAGATCATGGAAACCTACGAGAACGGTGGCCACGCCTACCACGCGACAATGCCGACCGATGCGCTCACGCGGCTGCGTGAGGTGATGAAGGAAACCCAGGCTTACGGCTTTGAGAAAGTTCGCGCTGAGCAGATTGAACTCGGCACCAAAGTGCGAGCCTTGTTTGAGAGCCGCGGCATCCCCAGCGTCGCAGCCGAGGGCTATAAAGCGCCAGGTGTTGTGGTGAGCTACACCGAAGACCCCGAGATCCAGTCCAGCCGCAAGTTTTTGGCTGAAGGCTTGCAAACGGCGGCTGGCGTGCCGCTGCAGTGCGATGAACCCGCTGACTTCATGACCTTTCGGGTGGGCCTTTTTGGCTTGGAAAAATGGCACAACGTGGACCGCACGGTGGCACAACTGGCAGGTGCTTTGGACCGGATGAAAGCTTGAACTTTTTGTTACGTTTCACTCTGTAGCGCTGCGATAAAATCAAGGCCTGACTGGGTGCTTCCTACAGCACCAAATGTCTTTCCGGGGACACACTTTTTTAGCGATCAGTGCCCGTAACTTGTGCGACAGAAACGCACGTTGGAGTCTATTTAAATGAAACATCTATTACTGGGCGCCGCTTTGGCTGTCTTGGCCGGATCAGCCCTTGCGGCTGATGTGGGCGTCTCTGTGAGCATTGGACAACCGGGTTTTTATGGTCGGATTGACATTGGCAACGCGCCCCAGCCGCAAGTGATTTACGCGCAACCGATGATCGTTCAGCAAAGCCCGGTGGTGATGGTGCGTCAGCCCATTTATTTGCGCGTGCGCCCAGGCCATGAAAAGCATTGGGACAAGAACTGCCATCGCTACAACGCTTGCGGTCAGCCCGTCTATTTCGTGCAGGACAACTGGTACCGCAGTGAGTATTCGGGCAGAAATCGCAACGACCAAGGCGAGCGGGGCAATGGTCCTGGCAGCAACGGCAAGGGCCACGACAAGATGAAGAAAAACCATGGCCGCGACAACGACTAAGTTGCTGCCTTAGCACCAATTTCAGTGCCCGCCCAGCGTAATTTCTGGCGGGCATTTTTGCTTTTGAATCTGACGATAATCAAACAGCTACTTAATTAATCCCGCATGGATATTCAGAAGAAAATTGTTGCCATCGTGACAGCCAGCATCGTGCTGACGGTTGTTCCGGGCGCCTGGTTGATCTACAACTATGCCGAGCACCGGATGCTGGAGGCGGCCTCTGCCAAGTTGAACCAGATGACGGCGGGCTTTGCGGGGGTCGCGATGCAGCGCTTTGCGCAAGGCGAGCCCAAGCTGAAGGCGCTGGCGAAAATTTTGGAAAAAGAGTTGGCGCAACCGGTGCAGCCCGCAGAGTTGCTGGCTGTTAACCAGACTTTGCAGCTTAACCCGGATGGCGTGTGGCGCAATCGTCAACCGGGATTTGATGGGTTGAACGAAGCGGGTGTTTTTTTGCCAGCGTCTGCAGCCTTGAGCGACGCACAGAAAGTTAGACATCTGCGCATCAAGCGAACCCTGGATACCTTTGGCGCTGCGGCGTCCAAACCGCTGGAAAACGTCTGGTATCTGTCGCCCCAGCGCAGTGAGGTTATTTTTGATCGGGCCTATCCTGAATTTGCTTTCGAGCAGAAAGCCGACAACGATTACACCCAGACGCCTTGGCTGACGGGCACCTCGCCCACGCTGAACCCCCAGCGGGCGTTTGCTTTCACGCCGCCGCTTTTTGACCCCGTACCCAAGGTCTGGATGGTCAGCGCCATTTATCCGCTGTATGTGGGCGACCAATGGATCGGCTCGTTGGGCGAGGACATGCAACTGACCAGTGTGCTGGAGGCTTCGTTCAAAACGGGTCAGTTTTTTCAGGGCTCTGAGCACCTGCTGTTGGACCAGGCCGGAAATTTTGTGCTGGCCGGTCCCTGGCAAAAGCAGCTTGAAGCCAGTCCTGCTGCTTTTCAAACGAGTTTGAGTCAGGAGCCGCAGTTGCTCGAACTGATGAAGTTGCCGCTGGCCGAGATGCCCCGCACGCTGAGCACTGAAATCATGGTGCAGGGAAAGCGTCAATTGGTGGTGGGCATGCAATTGGCGCCGCTGGGGTGGACTTACTACCGACTGGTGCCGGTGGACGAGGTCATGGCCATGACCCGGCAGTTGTTCCTGGCCATGGGCGCCATGATTTTGCTGACAACCGTATTTGCCGGTCTCATCATCATGGGGGTGGGCCGCAGTATTACGCGCCGCATTAGTCGGCTGCGCGATGTGATGAAAGGCTATGCCCGAGACCACACCTTGCGCGTGGTCAACCCGCAAGCCGACGATGATGAAATTGCTGAAGTCTCGCTGGTTTACAACCAGATTGCCGACGACTTTGACCGTTTGATTGCCGAGCGCCGTGAAATTCAGTTGAATTTGAGCAAAAGCGAAGAACTCTGGCGCTTTGCGCTGGAGGGCGCCGGCGACGGTGTCTGGGACTGGAATGTGCTGGAGAACACGGTATTTTTCAGCCAGCGCTGCAAGGAAATGCTCGGCTTCAAGGATGACGAGATTGGCAACCAACCGCAAGAGTGGGTGTCACGCGTGCACCCCGACGACCAACCCGCCGCGCTGGTCGCCCTACAGGCTTGTTTGCGTGGCACGAGCCCGATTTATGTCAGCGAACACCGTGTCCTTAACAAAGAAGGCCGTTACCAGTGGACGCTGGACCGTGCCCGGGTCGTCAGTCGCAACGCCGAGGGCAAGCCCTTGCGCATGATCGGCACCCACACCGACATCACGGAGCGCAAACATGCCGCAGAAAACCTCGCTGAAAGCGAAATTCGCCTGCGCACCATCATTCAAGCGGAACCTGAGTGCATCAAGATCGTGGATGGGCAGGGGCATTTGGTGCAAATGAACCCTGCCGGCCTGGCGATGATCGAGGCCGATTTATGGGAGCAGGTGGCCGGCTGCCGAGTGCTCGAGATCATTGCCCCCGAATACCGCGAGGCCTTTTCTGCCATGCACCAAAGGGTGCTCGCTGGCGAATCGGCTGAGTTGGAGTTTGAAGTGCTCGGACTCAAAGGCGGCCGGCGTTGGCTGGCGACTCATGCGGTGCCGATGCTGGACAAAGGCGGGATGGTGCAACTGGCCATTACCCGTGATGTCACTGCACGCAAGCAGGCCGAAGATAATTTGCACCTGGCGGCCAGTGTTTTCACGCATGCCCGCGAAGGCGTCATGATCACCACGGCTGACGGCAGCATCGTGGATGTCAATGAGGCTTTTGTCCGCATCACAGGCTTCAGCCGGGCGGAAGTGCTGGGCCTGAACCCGCGTATCTTCAACTCTGGCCGACAAAGCAATGCTTACTATGCCGCCATGTGGGGCGATCTGCTCCGACACGGGCACTGGTACGGTGAGATCTGGAACCGGCGCAAAAATGGCGAGGTTTACGCCCAGATGCAGACGCTCAGCGCTGTGTTCGATGCGCAAGGTCGCATCAAACATTTCGTGTCGCTGTTCTCGGACATCACGGCACTCAAAGAGCACCAGCAGCAGCTTGAGCACATCGCCCATTACGACGCCCTGACCAACTTGCCCAACCGGGTATTGCTGGCGGATCGTCTGCACCAGGGCTTGGCTCAGGCGCAACGACGTTCGCAGTTGCTGGCGGTGGCTTATCTGGACCTTGATGGTTTCAAAGCCATCAACGACCACCATGGGCATGAAGCCGGCGATCAACTGCTGATTGCGCTGTCTGAACGCATGCGTCAGGCCCTGCGCGAGGGCGATACGCTGGCCCGCATCGGCGGCGATGAGTTTGTGGCCGTGCTGGTTGATCTGAAAGATGTGACAGACTGTGTGCCAATGCTTACCCGCCTGCTGGCGGCGGCGGCCCAACCGGTGCATTGCGGCGAGTTGGTGCTTCAGGTGTCGGCCAGTCTGGGCGTGACCTTTTACCCGCAATCGGACGATGTGGATGCCGACTTACTGCTACGCCAGGCCGATCAGGCCATGTACCAGGCCAAGCTGGCGGGCAAGAATCGCTATCACTTCTTTGATGCCGAACAAGACCGCAGTGTGCGGGGCCACCATGAGAGCGTCGAGCACATTCGCCAGGCCCTGGCGGCGCATGAGTTGGTGCTGTATTACCAGCCCAAGGTGAATATGCGCACCGGGAAAGTCATTGGGGCAGAAGCGTTGATTCGCTGGCAACATCCGGTCAACGGCTTGTTGTTGCCCGCGGTATTTTTGCCGGTGATTGAGGATCACCCGCTGGCCATCGACATCGGGGAGTGGGTGATCGACACCGCCCTGACCCAGATGGAACTTTGGCATGCCGTCGGACTGGATATTCCGGTGAGTGTCAATGTGGGGGCGCGCCAGTTGCAGCAATCTGATTTTGTGGCGCGCCTGCGCACCCAATTGGCGGCGCATCCACAGATCAAGCCCGGTTGCCTGGAGTTGGAGGTGCTGGAGACCAGCGCGCTGGAAGACCTGGTGCACGTGTCGCAGACCATGGCGGCCTGCCGCGAGATCGGTGTGCGCTTTGCGCTGGACGACTTCGGGACCGGTTACTCCTCTCTGACCTACCTGAAGCGCCTGCCGGTGGCCTTGCTCAAGATTGACCAGAGTTTCGTGCGCGACATGCTCGACGACCCGGATGACATGGCTATTCTGGAGGGCGTGATTGGCTTGGCCAGCGCTTTTCACCGTGAGGTGATTGCCGAAGGCGTGGAAACCGTGGCGCATGGCGAGATGCTGCTGCAATTGGGCTGTGAATTGGCCCAGGGCTACGGGATTGCGCGCCCCATGCCCGCGCATGCGTTGCCACTTTGGGCCAAGGCATGGCGTCCTGACCCGGCGTGGGTTGATATTGCCCCGCTCAGTCGCGCTGATTTGCCCTTGCTCTTTGCCAGCGCCGAGCACCGCGCCTGGATTGCCGGGATTGAAGAGTCCCTCCGGGGCAATCGGGAAGCCCCTTTGCCGCTGAGTCTGCAGCAGTGTCGCTTTGGCAACTGGTTGGAGACCCGGGGTTTGGCTCGTTATGGCGCTCAGGCTGACTTTTCGGCGCTGAAGCCCTTGCACCACCAAATCCATGTGCTGGCTGATTCGATGTGTCAACTCAATGCCCAGGGTTTGAACACGCAGGCCCTGGCGTTTCTGCCGGAGCTTCATCAACTGCGAGATGCCTTGCTTGAAAAAATGAAGGCGCTGTCCCGAAAAAATCGTCCAGCTGTGTCAATGCAGACTGAGCTGCAGCCAGCGGATGCGACGCACGAGTCAATAAACCAAGGAGGATTCCATGCTTGACGCCCAAACCCCTTTTGAGCGACGAACGCAGCACGAACTGCGCGCTATTTTCCCGGCGGCGTGTGAGGCCTTGCGGCCCTTTTTTGACCCGGCCAACCACTGGGCCGGGCAGACCCATGAGCACCTGGCACTCCGGACCCTCAAAGAGCAGTTTCCCACCCTCAGTGCGCAAGAGGCCTTCATCGTAGTGTCGACCGCCAAACGCTTGTTTGTCAACGGCTACACCTCGGCAGCACCTTACGCCTAATAATTTTTAACACAACGCCGGGAGCGCTTCGATGTTTGAATCCGCAGAAATTGGCCACAAAATCAGCAAGGCGGCCTACCGTGAGGCGGTGCCGGCGTTGCGAGCGGCCCTGCTTGGGGCGCAAGTGGACTTGCATGAGAACCGAAAAATCCCGGTAGTGGTGCTCATCAGCGGTCAGGATGGCGCGGGCAAGGGTGAAACCATCAATGTGCTTTACCAGTGGATGGACCCCCGGTTTATTTCTACACTGGCATTCGCTGAGCCCACCGATGAAGAGAGCGAGCGCCCAGCCATGTGGCGCTACTGGCGCTCACTGCCGCCCAAAGGGCGCATTGGCATTTTTGCCGGTTCCTGGTATTCAGACCCGATTCGTCAGCGCATTCAGGGTGAAATTTCCTTGAAGGAACTCGATGCCCGGGCCGATCAGATCAACCGCTTTGAGTCGATGCTGGTCAGCGAGGGCGCGCTGGTGCTCAAGTTCTGGTTTCACCTGACCAAGGACGGGCAAAAGAAGCGCCTCAAGGACCTGGAAAGCGACCCCCGCACCGCGTGGCGCGTGACCAAGTGGAATTGGGACCGGCTCAAAACCTACGATCAGCTGCAAGACGTGGCCGGGCACTTTTTGCGCGTCACCAACACGCCCTGGGCCCCGTGGGTGGTGGTGGAAGGCGCGGACGACCGCTACCGGTCATTGACGGTGGGCCAGATCTTGCTGGCCGCGCTGCAGAAAAAACTGGCCTCGCCCCTGTTGCCGGAGGCGCCTGTGGCACCCATCGTGCGGGTCGATACCGACGGCCGCAATGTGCTTTCCGAGTTGGATCTCAAGCTCAAACTGGCCGACAAGCCGTATGAAGACGAGCTGGCCCAATGGCAGGGCCGCTTGTCTGAACTGGTGCGCGATGCGCGCTTCAAGGGCCGCTCGCTGGTGTGCGCCTTTGAGGGCGCCGATGCGGCGGGCAAGGGCGGTGCCATCCGGCGTATTGCCGTGGCGATGGATGCGCGGCAATACCAGGTGACGCCGGTGGCGGCACCGACCGAGGAAGAGCGCGCACAACCGCACTTGTGGCGCTTTTGGCGCCATTTGCCGCGCAAGGGCCATGTCGCCATCTTTGACCGCACTTGGTACGGCCGCGTGCTGGTCGAGCGGGTAGAGGGTTTCTGTACCGAAAACGAATGGCTGCGGGCCTATTCCGAGATCAATGACTTTGAGCACGAAATGGCCGAGGCCGGGGTGATTGTGGTGAAGTTCTGGCTTCAGATCAGCCAGGAAGAGCAGCTCAAACGCTTCAAGGAACGTGAAAAAGTCGCCTTCAAACGCTTCAAGATCACCGACGAAGATTGGCGCAACCGCGAGAAGTGGGACGCCTACCAGCAAGCGATTTGCGACATGGTGGAACGCACCAGCACGGGCAATGCGCCCTGGACGCTGGTCGAAGCCAATGACAAAAACTACGCCCGCGTGAAGATCTTGCGCACTTTGTGCGAGCGGGTCGAGGCGGAACTGAAAGGGGATGCCGCGCCAGCGGTCACGGTCAAGGAAAAATCCGCCACCAAGAAGTCAGGCAAGGCCGCCAAGCGCGATAAATCTGGTGCGTAGGCGCTGACGTTTCGTTGCAATAATTGCTATTGTATTTATAGCTTCCTACGCAGAAGATATGAGCGCTAGAGGCCTATTTGATGCATAAATAAGGCGTAGGCAGGTCTTATTTCACATTGCATTCAAGCCGCAGCAGGGCGAGCGCGTCTTTGAGTTCGTAGTCGTAATCGCTCTGCAGCGTCGGCTGGGCTTCTTCGCAGAAGGTTTGCCACATCTGGACGAAGGCCTCCTGGTGCTGCGCTGGGGCGTGGGCCCGGATGTACTGGCTGGCCAAGTCGGGGCTGAGGCCCGTTTTGCGAATCTTGCGAATCAGCGTGGCGGCGGTTTTTTCGGTCAACAGCGTCTTTGGCACGCTGTTCGTGGCGATGCACAAAAACAGGGTGATCAGCGAGCCTTCGTCGTCGTGGCCGCCGGTGGCTTTGTTCCAGGCGGTGGAGG
>NZ_JBAWYV010000146.1:0-7553 GCF_037143375.1 Rhodoferax sp.
TCATGGCGTAATCGAGGTAGCTCCGGCGCATTTCCTCTTCAAGACTGATGGGCAGGGTTTCTTTGGCGAACTGGGTCATGGGAAGATTGTGGCTATGGCTATGTCAAAGGCAACCTCCGATTCTAAGGGTGAGGCATGTTGTTTATTGGCAACGTTGAATTTCATTTTGTACGAAGCCCTTGCGCAATCCTTGCTTTGTACTTACTTGGCTGTTTTGCGCAAATTTGCTGTGTCACAATAGACTGACCGTTTTAGATGATAGGCATTTAGAGCGCTTAACAAATATTCGCAGCGTAGCTGCGGTTTTTCCCCCTCTAAAGGAGAACCCCATGAAGAAATTAAATAAAGTGGCTTTGCTGATCGCTTCTGCAGCATTTGCAACCGTTGCTGGCGCTCAATCCGCTGACAACTGGGTCAGCAGCAATGGCATTACCTGGAAAAACGGTACCAACGAACTGTGCTGGCGCGATGCCAACTGGACGCCTGCTACTGCAGTTGTCGGTTGCGATGGCGCTATCGTAGCTCCAGCACCAGCTCCGGTTGTAGCACCCGCGCCAGTGGCACCAAAGGCTGCTCCAGCTCCAGTGGTTGCCGCACCTGCTCCTGCACCTGCTCCTGCACCTCCAGTTGCTGCCAAAGTGACTTACGCTGCTGACGCATTCTTTGATTTTGACAAAGCCGTTCTCAAGCCTGAAGGCAAAGCCAAGCTCGACGACCTGGTTGGCAAAGTCAAGGGTATCAATCTTGAAGTGGTCATTGCTGTGGGTCACACTGATTCCACTGGTACTGATGCTTACAACCAAAAGTTATCTGTCAAGCGTTCAGAAGCTGTCAAGGCTTACTTGGTGTCTAAAGGCATTGAGAAAAATCGCGTTTACACCGAAGGTAAAGGCGAGAAACAACCCGTTGCTGACAACAAGACCAAAGAAGGCAAAGCCAAAAATCGTCGCGTTGAAATCGAAGTGGTCGGAACACGCGCTGCTGCTAAGTAATTGGCATTGATGCCCGGAGGCGGTCGTTCATGACCGCCCCAATGAAAAACCCCGCTGTTGCGGGGTTTTTTGTTTTTGATCGCCATTGTTGAGCCTGTTTTTTTGACGGGCATTGAATTTTCTCGATAATTACTTCATGACTTCAATACTGAACGCTGACCCGGCCGAACTGGCCAAGTTTTCTGACCTGGCACACCGTTGGTGGGATCAAGAAGGCGAGTTTCGTCCCCTGCATCAAATTAATCCTCTGAGGCTCGAGTGGATCAACAGTCTGAGCCCGTTAAAGGGGCAGCAGGTTCTTGATGTTGGTTGTGGCGGAGGTATTCTTACTGATGCCATGTCGCATGCTGGTGCGCAGGTCTTGGGCATTGATTTGTCAGCCAAAGCACTTAAGGTGGCGCAACTCCATGCGCTGGAAGCGCAGACGCCGAATGTTCAATACCGGGAGGTGAGTGTTGAGGCGTTGGCAGAGTTGCAGTCTGCAAGTTTTGATGCCGTCACCTGTATGGAAATGCTGGAGCATGTGCCTGACCCGGCATCCGTGGTGCGGGCTTGTGCCAAGTTGGTTAAGCCGGGTGGGTGGGTATTTTTCTCTACCTTGAATCGCAGTCCAAAATCGTTTTTGTTGGCGGTTGTAGGCGCTGAATACATCTTGAACATGCTACCCCGGGGTACCCATGAATACGCCAAGATGATCCGCCCCAGTGAACTGGCAAGCTATTGCCGCACTTCCGGCCTTAATTTGCTGCACACAAAGGGGATGGGATACAACCCCATCAACCAACGTTATTGGCTGAACTCCGATACCAGTGTGAACTACCTCTTTGCGACCCAAAAGCCTATGGGTGCAGCCTTGTGACTGTGAGCGCAGGTTTGTTTTCCAACATACAAGCAGTTCTCTTTGATCTGGATGGCACCCTGATTGACAGCGCACCAGACTTGGGTGCTGCAGTTGACAAAATGCGCGTCGATCGTGGTTTGTCTTCGTTGCCATTTTCCAGTTATCGTCCCATGGCTGGAGCTGGAGCTCGAGGAATGATAGATGTAGCGTTTGGTCTGACACCCGAACATCCTGATTTTGAAGCGCTACGAGAAGAGTTTTTTGCGAATTACGAGCAACGCATGACTCAAAACACCTATGCCTTTGACGGGGTGCCGGAGTTGATTGAAAATTTATTGCTGCTTGGGCTCCCATGGGGCGTGGTGACTAACAAATCTACTCGTTTTACAAACCCATTGACGCGCGCTATGCCACTCTTTACTTCGGCGGGTGCTATTGTGAGCGGAGATACTACTGCGCATGCCAAACCGCACCCTGAACCCTTGTTTGAGGCAGCCCGACGACTTGCAATTGATCCGTCTCGCTGCTTGTATGTTGGTGATGACGAGCGCGACATTGTTGCGGGGTTGGCCGCTGGAATGGGCACCGTTGCGGCCACCTATGGTTACTTGGGTCACAAAGCTGATCCAGCAAAATGGGGTGCTCACTCCATAATTAATTCTCCTGGGGCACTATTGCAATTGCTCGCCAGGGCCTAAAATACTCTGCTTGGGGCTGCACTGGTTTCGACGTGGGTTCGGACGCGGTGTGGTGCATGTCGAGCTGAATGTGCTCGTAAATCAGATTCAAAAAAACTAACTGCAAACGACGAACGTTTCGCACTCGCTGCTTAATTGCCAGTGAGCTTTACAACAGCAGGCCGATGGGCTGGGCAAGGGGTTTCTAAAGCAATTTAGGCGCTCCCGGCTGTAAAGATAATTTCATTGGCTGGCTCTGGGCTGGGTACCTTAACCCGGGGCAAGACAATAGGGTACTGGCGTCCTGTGTAGCGTGTGGCTGCGCGACACAGGTGGCGAGACTCAAATCAGACCACTAAACATGTAGATCTGCCCGAACAAGGCTTGCGGACGGGGGTTCAAATCCCCCCAGCTCCACCAGACCGCATGACAAAGGCCTCCAAGTAGCGATACTCGGAGGCCTTTTTCATTGGTAAATCAACAGCTTACTTCGCCAACTCTCTTTTAAATTAATTAATCATGCAAACTGATTCGCTGCTGACCCTCAAACTGCCAGAGGATTATTCTTTCTCTGATCTGAAAATTCGACGTTGTGTGGACGATGCGATTGACTTAGACATGGATCTCGTCAAGTTGGTCTGTCACCTCAATGGTTTGGATTTCGATAAAGTCTGTCAAAACCCGGGTCCTGTTGTGACAACGATTTTGACGGTTTGGTACAAAAGTCATCTTGCAGAAGGCGGTGAACCTGATGTCTTGATGGAGGAACTCAGGTCTCAGGGGCAAAGACTTAATTAAGGGGAGGGCGGCTAGGTCACGCACTGTCCGTGCAAATTCTGGTTTTGAAGAAAACGAAGATCAGTTGCGCTTAGGCGTCGAATCACCCTGAGGGTATTTTTCAGCGTTCTTCCGCAGTTTCTGAACCACGGCATCGTTAAGGTCCACCCCCAGCACCGATGACAAGCGAACCAGGTACAGCAGCACATCCGCCAGTTCATCCCTGACGGCCTGAGCAGTTTCTGGGTTGGTGGCCGCTGCCAGCGACTCCGCTTCAGACTGCCACTGAAAAATCTCAACCAGTTCACCGACTTCACCGGTCAGCGCCATGGCCAGGTTCTTGGGCGAGTGGAATTTTTGCCAGTCGCGTTCATCGGCAAAAGTTTGCAGGGCGGTCTCCAGAGCGGAGACATTGATGAGGGGTTTGTTTACCATGATGCTTATTTTATTTGTTGGTTTTTACAAGGATGCATAGACCATGTTGATCGTCAAACCTGTCCCGGCTGATCGCCTGCCCGACCTCTTGCGGCTGATGCCCAAGGCTGAGTTGCACATTCATATTGAAGGCTCGCTGGAGCCGGAATTGATGTTTGCAATGGCGCAGCGCAATGGGCTGGCCATGCCCTACCCGGATGTGGAATCGCTGCGTCGCGCCTATGTGTTTGACAACCTGCAGGACTTTCTTGATATCTACCATGCGGGAACTTTGGTACTGCGCACCGAGCAGGACTTCTATGACATGACGCACGCCTATCTGGCGCGCGCTGCCGCAGACAACGTGGTGCACGCCGAGATTTTTTTCGACACCCAAACGCATACCGGGCATGGCGTCAGTACCGATACGGTCATTAAGGGCTTGCACCGCGCCTGCGCCGATGCGCAAGCTGAATTTGGCATAAGCGCGTCGCTCATTCTTTGCTTTTTGCGCCATTTGAGCGAAGAGGCTGCGTTTGAATGTCTGGAGCAGGCGCTGCCCCTGCGCGAGAAACTGGTGGGGATAGGATTGGCGTCGAGTGAATTGGGTCATCCGCCTGAGAAGTTTGCCCGCGTGTTTGCGCGTGCCCGCGAATTGGGGTTCCGTTTGGTGGCGCATGCAGGCGAGGAGGGGCCGCCTGCCTACATCTGGAGTGCGCTCGATGTCCTCAAAGTGGAGCGTATTGACCACGGCGTGCAGGCGATCAACGACCCGGCGCTGATGGCGCGGTTGCTCAAAGACCGCATCCCGCTCACGGTGTGTCCGCTGTCCAACCTGAAATTGCGCGTGTTTCCTACGCTGGCTATGCACAATCTGGGGCGTATGTTGGACGCGGGAATCGTGGCGACCATCAACTCGGATGACCCGGCCTACTTTGGCGGCTATATCAACCAGAATTTCACCCAAACTTTCGACGCCTTGGGGATGACGGCCCAACAGGCCTACCAGTTGGCACACAATAGTTTTGGAGCCAGTTTTATTGGCGGCTCGCTCAAGCACCAATACATCGACCGGCTGAATGCGATGTTTGAAACGTTTAGTTGAAGAAGCAGGCCCGTATTGATGGGCTGATGGCGCGACCGGCGTCGACGGCCATGCCCGGTTAAAATTAGTCCAAGGCCCGCTGCTCCGGTGGGCTTTGCCTTTTGTGTTTCGGAGCCATGTAGAGGACTACCATGTATAAAAACCTCGTAGCTGCGTTCGCGGCCGCTTGTTTTATTTCTCCCGTTTTTTCGCAACCCGCCCCGGTGCCTGTCGCCCCCCACGAGCCGCTAAAAATCGGTTTTGTGTACGTGGCGCCGCTCACCGATGCCGGGTGGGTTCGCCAGCACGATGAAGGTCGCAAGGCTGTCGAAGCCGCTTTGGGCACCAAAGTTAAAACCACTTATGTCGAGAACGTACCCGAAGGACCGGATGCCGAACGCGTGATCCGAGATCTGGCCAAAACCGGACATAAACTGATTTTTACGCCCAGTTTTGGCTACATGGAGCCCACGCTCAAGGTGGCGGCTGAATTTCCTGATGTGAAGTTTGAATCTGTCACCGGCTACAAGACCACGCCCAACGTGGCGGTGGCAAACGCGCGTTATTACGAAGGCCGCTACCTGGCGGGCATAGCCGCCGGGCGCATGACGACCAGCAATACGGCGGGATACGTGGCGGGGTTCCCGATTCCTGAAGTTCTGCAAGGCATCAACGCCTTTGCCTTGGGCATGCGCTCGGTCAACCCCCGCGCCGAGGTCAAGGTGGTGTGGCTCAACGCCTGGTTTGACCCGACCCGCGAGCGCGATGCGGCCATGACGCTGTTCAATCAAAACGTGGATGTGATTTCGTTTCACACCGGGTCCTCTGCCGTGATGGTGGCGGCACAGGAGCGCGGCAAGTTGGCCATCGCCTACCACTCGGATATGCGCCAAATTGCGCCTGATGCACAGGTCGTGGCCGTCACCCACCAATGGGGCGCTTACTACACCCAGCGCGCAAAAGCGGTGCTGGACGGTAGCTGGAAAACCGGTGGTGTTTGGGGCGGCGTGCGCGAGGGCATGGTCAAGGTCGACGGCTTTGGCCGCAAAGTGCCCAAAGCGGTGCAACTCGAAGTGCTGGCGCGTCAAAAAGACATTGCCAGCGGCAAGCTGCATCCTTTTTATGCCAGACAAGCGGTGCTGGACAACGAAGGCAAGGTGGTCATCGCCCAAGGCCAGACGCTGAGCGATGAGCAGATTCTCAAGATGAACTGGCTGGCGCAAGGCGTGCACGCCAAGCTGAAATGAGCCAAGGTTAATAAACGCGGTTAAGCTCTTTCTCCATGAAAGCTTACCGCTCCGCCATCCTTCGTTTTGCCACTGACAGCGAGCCCCGCCATGCGGCGGTTTACGAGTCGGATGGCCTGCTGGTGGTGGGCGCCAACGCACAAGGCACACAGGTGGTGTTGGCGGTGGGGCCGTACCTGGCGCTGAAAGATCAGTTCCCCGGTGTGACGGTTGAGCACCTGCCGGGGCGCATCATTGCTCCCGGTTTTGTCGATATGCACATCCATTTCCCGCAGACGGATGTCATTGGTTCACCTTCGGACGGTTTGTTGCCGTGGCTTGAAGATTACACATTCCCTGAAGAAAAACGCTTTTTAGCGCCCGAATACAGTGTGCAAGCAGCTACTTTTTTTATAGCAGAGCTATTGCGAAATGGCGTCACTACGGCCTTGTGCTTTGCTACCTCGCATCCCGAATCGGTGAACGCCTTGTTTGCCGAGGCACAGGCTAAAAATATGCGCCTGATCACGGGGTTGTGTCTGATGGACCGCAACGCTCCGGTTGATGTGCTCAATCTCGCGGCGCCTGATGGCTCTAACGATGCCACCGAGCAAAGCCTGATCGACACCGAGAAGCTGATTAACCAGTGGCACGGCAAGGGTCGGCTGGGCTACGCCATCACCCCGCGTTTTGCGCCGACCAGCAGCGAGGCCCAGTTGCGCGGTGCTGGTGAACTGGCCGCCAAGTACCCTGATGTCTGGATTCAGTCGCATGTGTCTGAGAACAAGGACGAAATTGCCTGGGCTCGCGCGCTGTTTCCCAAGTCGGTCAGCTATCTGGCCACCTATGCCGATTTTGGTTTGATGCGGGATCGCGCCATTTACGCCCATTGCATTCACTTTGACGATGACGACCGGGCCTTGATGCGCGCCACGGGTGCGGCGGCGGCGGTCAGTCCGACCAGCAACCTGTTTCTGGGCAGCGGGTTTTTTGACTACGCTGCGGCGGATCGTGCCGGGTTTTACTACGGGTTGGCGAGCGATGTTGGCGGGGGCACCAGCTTCAGCCCGTTTCACACCATGCTGGCGGCGTACTACGTGGGTCGGGAAGGGCAGACCAAACCCGGCGTGTCGCTGTCGCCGCAACACCTGTGGTGGCAGCACACGGTCGGTGCGGCGCAAGCTTTGGGACTGGATGGTCGGCAGGGGCGTCCGGCCGTTGGAAATCTGCAACCGGGTTGTGAAGCAGATTTTGTGGTGCTGAACCCGCAGGTCACGCCCTTGCTGGCCCGCAGAACCGCACGCGCTGATAGTCTGGATGAGTTACTGTTTGCCATGATTGTGCTGGGCGATGACCGCTTGATCGAGCGCACCGTAATTTATTAAGCGTTTTAGGCCGCTAGCCCCCGTGTATATTGCGCTAGTAGCTATTGATAATATAGCGATCTGCGGCGGTGCCTGTTTGCCGGTTAAGTCGCCTGATCTGCGTCAGGGCTTGCTTACAATCTGCCAACTTCAGGAGTTCAGTTCCCATGACGATTAA
>NZ_JBAWYV010000147.1:0-7533 GCF_037143375.1 Rhodoferax sp.
TGGGGTGCTGGTGCTGTTTTTCTTTCTGGTCGCCGACCACCTCTTCTCCTTCAAGGGCATTGTCATCGCGCCTCTGGTCATTGCGCTGTCCATGCTGATTGATGGCTTCATTTCAGGGCCGATGGATCAGCTCTCCGAGTTGATCGAAAAAGAAGAAAAAAAAAATGAGGACAAAGATAGAACGCCTGCCGTCGAAACAAGCAACAAGAAAACGATTTCAGGGTCATTTTTAATCACCATCGCGGCGCTTACCGCGTTTGGATTGATGGTGGTGGTGGCGCCTGAGACCGCTCGCTTAATGGCGTTTTATGTCTTCTCCGGGCTGAATTTGCTCGCGCTCGCGCTTGCCGGTGTACTTGTGTTCTTGCAGTTGCGCCGTTTTTTGAAATACATCTATCAGACTCATTTTTTACAGCAAGGCGACCTTTCGACTGACAAACCAAGGCCGGCACATCAGCCACCGAAACCCAGCCAGCACGCCGAACCGCTCCCAGATTGGCGAGGAATCAAGCTTATCGGTCAATTCGTTTTTTGGATCAAATACGCCATTTTTATGACCGTCCTCGTCTATGGCGGCTGGCTCCTTTTACCGCACGGCGCTCACTAAAAAAATAGCTCGTCAAGACCTTAACCTGTCACATCAATCAAGAAAGACCTCTATGTGCAAGCTTCCATCCGGCTCCCTGACCACGGTCACCTCTGCACTCGCTGCCTGCCTTTGCCTGGGGTTGGTGATGCCAGCAAGCGCCCAGAGTTGCAGCTTCGAAGCCAAGCAAGGTGGAACGCCCAAAGCTCAGGCATTGGCGCTGGACGCCGCCAAGGTCAACCCTTGCACCACCGTGCCGGGGCTTTCTGTCAAATCGTTGTCGAGTGTCTTTGCCACCTTGCTTTCCACGCCCAAGATCGGTGGCAAGCGATTTGAAACAACGCCACCCGATGGGCTGCCCGAAGGCAAGATGATGGTGTCGGCCCAAGGCATCGAGTTCAAACTGCAACTGCTGGCCGCCGAGGGCGTGACGGGACTTCAGGTCAGATCCGCTGGCGCGCTGGTCTTTTCAGTGGCCAACCCCGCTGCCGCCCCGTTGTTCATTGCCGCGTCCAGGCTCAAACCGGGTGAGACCTACGACTGGTCCATCAGCACGCACAAGGCCAACTTCAAAGCATCCTTTGAATTACTCGACCCGCAAGAAATGGCGGATGTGCAAACCAAGCTAAAGGCGCTCCAATCCGCCAATCTGGCGCCCAACACGCGCTTGCTTTATGCGGCAGCCATCTTTGAGGACGCCGATCTCTATTTCGACCGGGATCAAGCGCTGGGCGAACTGCGCCGCCAGGTGGCACCTTAAAAATACAAACTTTACGTTCGCCAGAGCCGTCGGGCCGATCGGCACAGCCCGGCGCCAGCGCGTCATAAACACCTACGAAAAGCGAACCGCATGAACTCCAAACACATCGACGATAAGCGCCTCTCAAACTTTGCCGCTATGGCATCCCGGGTGACGCAGACGGGCGCACCTTGGCTCAAGTTAGCGGGCATCAGCGTTCTGATGGCGGCAGGTACTCACTCGCTAGCGCAAGACACCCAGGTTGCGGCACCAGCACCCACCGAGGCGGCATCTGGCCCTAGCGCGGGCGCCTCCCTGATGGATTCCCTGGGTTCTTTTTTCAAACGCGTCAAAGATGCCATTCCGGACGCCAAACCCGTTGACCCCGACAACGCGCAAGGGGCGGGCCAGGATCGGCAAGAGGGGCTGGATTTAAACGCCAAGACAAAAGAATCAGCCAGCCGGGGGGATGCAAAAGTAAAACCTGCATTCAATATTATTGACATCGAAAGTTGGTCCAGCACCTCAGACACGGTGCTTGATCCGCAATGCAAGACGATGATGCAACCCTTCGGGATGACGGACAACCTGGCCTCGCTGGCCGCCCTCGCTGCCAAAATAAAAATTACTGAATACGTGTCAAAACTGGGCCCCGCCGGGAGCAAACCTGCCACCGGTGCAACCCAGGGTTCGACGGCTGAAATCATCCGGATGGCGGCGCGCAACCTCAACTGGCTGCCGATGGAGGCGGAAGTTGCACTGGGCAAGACCATGATGAGCGAATCTGAAATTTTGGAAGAGAACAAAAACAAGGAGTCGCGTCGGGTCTACACCGAAGCCAGAAAAGTACTGGCCGAGATCCTCAAGGATATTCCGGGGCCGTTGCCCTATGACTTTCAGGTCAAGGTGCTGACCAAAAGCTATGGCGGCGCCTCTGCCTTGCCGGGTGGCATCATCATGGTGGACTTGAACCTGTTTAAAAAAGGGGCTGATCAGGACTACACCTTCTTTGTCATGGCGCATGAGGTCGCGCATGTACTGCAAAGGCATCAAACGCGCGCTTACCAGGCCAAGATGGTCGATGGGCTCAATTCAATTGAAGGCTTGCAAAAGCTGATGTCAGCGGCCAGTGGCCCCAACCCGGGTGCCGTGCTGGCCTATGGGTCGGCCCTTAAAAAACTCTTCGTGAGCTTCTCGGAGGCGCAGGAGTTGCAGGCTGACAGTTGCGCGGTGCGGATGCTGCACAAACGCAACCCCAATTCTTCGATTTTGCAGGCCAAGTTACTCCGGGTCGATAAAGGATTGGGGGCACCGGTGCCGGAGGTGGCGGAAGGCCCACAGGGTAACTCGGTGGTCGACCACTTCAAGTACCTCGGTGACGGCGTCATGGAGCGCCACCCGACCACCAACAAACGCAAAGTCAATTTGCAACTGACCTTCACCACCCTCACGGCGCAGGTCAACCTGACCGCAACATCAGGTCAAGCCCCGACACAGAAATAACGCCAAGCCCCAGACAGTACGGACGTACGGCAAGGCGAAGCAACAACATGTCGGATTGATATGGGAATGGAATTACAGCTTGAAGTGCTCGGGCTGTACTTGCCGTGCCGCCACTTGGCCGATCCGGATCAAGTCCTGGATGTGATCCACCGAGTCAATTTTCTGGACTTGCGCCGAGACAATGTCGGCCAAGCCCATCTCTGACAGAGCGGTCTGAGAAATATCTTCGTTGTAACGCACATAGGTAAACAAGTGCTGACCACCGGGGGTTTCCATGCCGACCAGGTCGCCAATTTCCTTGTCAATCTGGTGCCCGTTGATGCATTTCCCGAAGATTCTGCACAAGGTGTCCTGCTCGATGACGGTGGAGAGAATGAGTGACGAAGGAACGGTTTCTGCGGCCTGCAGCAAGTTGTAATCCTGGGCCTTGAAATCGTTGCGCACTTGGGCGGCAGTGCCGGTGCCGACCGAGACAACCAAAATTTTGTCTTCACCCGTTTCCCAGCAGATGTCGTAGGGTTTGGCCACGGCGCGCAGAAAAGCAAAAAATGCCGGGTTGGTCAGGGACGAGATGGAGCCGTCGACAAACACAAAATCGTGCGCACCCACGGTGATGGTTTCCGGCGGGAAAAAACCGGGTGCGGCGGTGCTGGCACGCACCAGTTGCCAGAGCGGCAAGTTCAAGTGGCAATCGAGCCGCTCGGTTTGGTTAAAGCGGCAGTTGGGGTTGTTGGTGACGACCCAAGGCTGGTCGGTGGTGACGTTGCGCATCACCATCATCAAGAGGGTGCGCAATTTGGGGGTGCCCAGCACTTCGTCACCAAACTCCTGTTGCAGCAACTCCCGCAGTCGATCGCCCTTGTAAAGATGGCGCATGATCCGCCACCAATGGTCGTGGTCGAACATCTGCTTGCCTTTTTCAAGGTAAAAGGCCCGGATTTTCTCGACCGACCACCCCAGCGAGATGGCTGTGGCAATGATGGCGCCGGTACTGGTGCCCGCAACAAAGTGAAAGTAATCCGCCAAAACCATGTCGGGCCGCTGATGCGCGATCCGGATTTGTTTTTCAATTTCGGCCAGAATTTCAACCGAAATAATGCCGCGAATACCGCCCCCGTCCAACGAGAGAATCCGCTTGGTGTTTGTTTGATTCAAGATATTTTCCTTTTCAGCCGCCCCGCAGCGGTTTGAGTAAATCGTTCAGGCCGTTGTGGTCAATCTCATTCATCAGCACCAGCAAGCGGCCGATCTCGCCTTTGGCCTCACCCTCACGGGCAAACCAGCGCAAATAATTACCCGGCAGGTCGGCGATGATGCGGCCCTTGTATTTGCCAAACGGCATTTCGCGGGTCACCAGCAGCATCAGGTCTTCAGGCTGCATGCCTAGCCCCCGGCCCGTTTGACGCTAAAGCCCTGCGCTTTGAGCATCTCGATGACGCGCTCGCAGTGGTCGCCCTGCACTTCAATCACACCGTCTTTGACCGTGCCGCCCGAACCGCAGGCGGTTTTGAGTTGCTTGCCCAGGGTCATCAAAGCCAGCGGCTCCAGCGCCAGGCCTTTGACCAGAGTCACGCCCTTGCCGGCGCGGCCTTTGGTTTCGCGCGAGACCCGCACGATGCCATCACCCGCCGGCGGGGCTTGCGCAGTCTTACAACGGCAACTGGTAGTGGGCTGGCGACACACCGGGCACATGCGCCCGCTGTCGGTGGAGTAGACCAAGCCACCGCTTGGGGATCTTGATTTCATGGGTCAGTCAGGTCAATTAATTGGGCTTGATTGTCGGAGAAATCAAAGCGCCGTTTGTTGGCACCCCAGCGGCGTATTTTCAGGCCAACTTCGGCAGTTATCATTCGCGATCAAACTCACCAAAAGGAGCACACCATGGCACTGATGGACTTCATCAAGAAACAGTTTATTGACATCATTCAATGGACCGAAGACGCCGATGGCACCCTGGCCTGGCGCTTTCCGATGGCCGGGATGGAAATCCAGAACGGCGCCCAACTGGTGGTGCGCGAGTCGCAAATGGCGCTGTTTGTGAACGAAGGCAAGGTGGCCGACGTGTTTGGCCCCGGCACCCACCGGCTCACCACCCAAACGCTGCCGGTACTCACCTACCTCAAAAACTGGGACAAGCTGTTTGAGTCACCGTTCAAGAGCGATGTGTACTTTTTCAGTACGCGCCAGCAGGTCGACCAAAAGTGGGGCACACCCCAACCCATCACCATCCGCGACACCGATTTCGGCGCTATCCGCCTGCGCGCTTTTGGCAATTACAGCTTTCGCGTGGCAGAACCCCAGCTGTTTCACACCGAAATTTCGGGCACCCGCGAGCGTTATGAGGTGAGCGATCTGGACGGCCAACTGCGTGGACTGGTGCTGCAAAACATCAGCAACGCGATTGCCAGCAGCGGCATTCCGTTCCTTGATTTGGCCTCCAACCAGCTAATGTTTGCGCAAGCGCTGACCACCCAGTTGGCGCCAGAGTTCGCCAAAATCGGGCTCAAGCTCGAAGGCATGACGGTGCAAAACGTCTCGCTGCCTGAAGAACTGCAAAAAATTCTGGACCAGAAAATCGGCATGGGCATGGTCGGCAACGACATGGCCAAATTCATGCAGTACCAGACCGCGCAAGCCATCCCCAAATTTGCCGAAGGCGCGGGGTCAGGCGGTGGCGGCATTGCCGGTGACGCCATGGGCTTGGGCGCGGGCGTGGCGCTGGGCCAGGTGCTGGCACAAAACCTGGCCGCCGGGTTGCAGGGCAACGCGGCGGCTTCTCCCGCCAGCGCACCCGCCGCAGTAGGCGTGAAAGCCGAAGACGTGATGGCCACCCTGGAGAAGCTCGGCGAACTCAAAACCAAAGGCATCCTGACGCAGGAAGAGTTCGACGCCAAGAAAACCGAACTGCTGAAGAAACTGGTTTAAGCCCCCGCAACCCTTCAAGACGTGGCGGCCGAATCCCCCCAACGCGCCTACCGGGCACCCTGCCCGGGCTGTGGTGCGCCGGTTGATTTCCGGAGTGCGCAGTCGATCCATGCGGTCTGCGGCTATTGCCAGAGCATGGTGCTGCGCCAAGGCGAAACTTTGTCACGCCTGGGCAAAATGGCCGAGCTGTTTGACGACCACAGCCCCCTGCAACTGCAGGCCAGCGGCGCCTGGAAGGGCCAGGCATTCACGCTGGTGGGCCGCCTGCAATACAAGTACGGCGAAGGCACCTGGACCGAATGGCATGCGGTGCTGGCAAATGGCACCAGCGCCTACTTGAGCGAAGACAACGGCGCCTACGTTTTCAGCACGCCTTTGACCCTGCAGCGAGAATTGCCCGAGGCTGAGCGTTTCCGCGTGGGTGGCACCACCGCCATCAACGGCAAATCGTTCAGCGTCGCCTCCAACAACCCGGTATCCCTGATGTCGGCGCAAGGCGAATTGCCGCGTTTGCCAGCGCTGGGCCAGCCCTTTGCCATGGTCGAACTGCGCAGCCAGGCATCGGGCGAAGTCCTCAGTATTGACTACAGCACGCAGCCGCCCAGTGTGTCGATCGGCTCCTCGGTGCTGCTTGATGACCTCAAACTATCGGGCTTGCGCGGCGAATCCGTCAAAGACGAGAAGGGGCGCCAGTTCAACTGCCCGAATTGCGGCGCGCCCGTCACACCGCTGTTGGCCACCAGCAAAAGCATCACCTGCGGCTCGTGCAACAGCCTGATTGACTTGTCGCAAGGGCTGGGGGCCGAGCTCAAACACGCGGTGCAGGACGAACCCGTAGCACCACTCATCCCGCTGGGCAGTCAGGGGCCATTTCAAGGGGCCTTGTGGCAGGTTGTGGGGTTTCAGCACCGCATGGGCACCGACCCAAGCGACCCCGACGAGCACTTTGGCTGGGAAGAGTATTTGCTTTACAACGCCAAGCGCGGGTTTATCTTTTTGGTGGATTCGACCGACGGCTGGAGCGTGGTGAAACCCACCACTGGCGCGCCGGTCATGAGCACAAACGGTCAGAGCGCCACTTACCTGGGCACGACCTACCGGCTCAAGGAACGCTACCACGCCGAGACGTCCTACGTTGCAGGCGAGTTTTACTGGCAGGTGTCACGCGGCCAGAAAACGTCGAACCGGGACTTTGCCAGTGGCAAAAGCCTGCTCTCGATGGAGCAATCCGCCAACGAAGTCACGTGGTCGGTCGGCAGCACGATTGAGAGCGATGCGGTCGCCAGCGCCTTCAAACTCACCGACAAAAAAGAACTGCTCAAACGCAGCGACGCCGGTCCCGGTAGCGCAGCCGTGGCCGTCAACTCCCGTGTTGGCATTGTGATTTTTTTGTGCCTGGTGCTGCTGATACTGGTGATCAGCCGGTGTTCCAGTTGCAACCCGGCAACCGAGAATTGCGCCAGTAGTTCGCGAAGTTCTGGTGGCTCATTTGGTGGCTTTTCCAGTGGCGGCGGTCACAAATGACCCGCCCAAAAAATTTTTAAGGAGTTCAGCATGGCAATGGAATGGTTGAAATCGGGGGCTTTACTGGGCTCTCTGGTGTTTGCGTTGATGGGGGTGATCATTTTCCTGCTGACCTTTGTCATCATTGACAAGCTCACGCCCTACAACCTTTGGGAAGAGATCGTCGAGAAGCAAAACCGGGCGCTGGCGATGGTGGTGGCGGCCATGTCGCTGGGCATTTGCATCATCGTGGCGGCGGCGATTCACGGGTGAGCCC
>NZ_JBAWYV010000148.1:0-7504 GCF_037143375.1 Rhodoferax sp.
GGGATCTCGGGTTCGACCAGGACGATATGAAACATAGGCCCGCATTGTCGCCTTGTGAGTCACTCCGTTCGGGCGATCACGAGCCCGGTGATGTGGGCGGCCCCGGCCGAGCGCAGCGCCCGGGCGGCGGCAAAGAGCGAGGCGCCGCTGGTCATCACATCGTCGACCAGCACCACCCGGGCGCCTTTGAGTTTTGATAGCTGCAAGGGCTCCACCGCAAACGCATCATTCACACTGTCCAGCCGTTCGGCGCGTTTAAGCGAGCTCTGCGGCGGCGTGTCTTTGATGCGCAGCAGCAGGCGGGCGTCGGTTTTTTCGGGAGCCAGCAGCCGGGCAAGGAGCAGCGCCTGGTTGAATCCGCGCGACTTCAGGCGCTCAGGTGACAGCGGCATCGGCACCACCACATCGGCGGCATCCAGCGCGGGCTCAACCCAGGGTGTGCTGCGCAGCAACAAGGCAAAAGCACTGGCCCTACCGGGGTTGTTGTTAAATTTGAAGCCCACGATCAAGTCCGACCACGGAAAAGCATAAGTCACTGCCGCCAGACACGCATCCAGCGGAGGCGCTTGTTTGATGCACACGCCGCACTGGCGCACCCCCGCCGGCACCGGCAAGGCGCAGGTCGGGCAGCGCGACTGCGGTTGGGCGAAGCGGCTGACGCAAGCTTCACACACCGGTTGCGACGGCCAGGCGTAGCACACCAGGCACTGACTGGGGAGCGCGGCCAACAGCCTTGAAGTGAATCCAGAGAGCATCTTCTCAATATACTCTCGCGACTTCACCTAGGCGCGCACCATGACACCCCAGCTTCCCCCCACCATCGACCCTCAAGCCGCACGACGCTGGCAACACATGCCCGCCAGTGCCTCCCCCTGGCTGCACGAAGAAGTGGCCCGGCGCATGGAAGAGCGACTGGAGTGGATTAACTTGAAGCCGCAAAGCTGGGCCCATTGGGCGCCGGTGCGGGGCGGGCTGGAAGCGCAAGCCTTGCTCATGCGTCGCTATCCTGACTCCAAGTCTTTTATGGCTGAAGCCCAGGCAGATCGTGTGCAGTATGCTTCTAAATCAATAGCAAAACCCTGGTGGCAGCCGGCCCGCTGGACGGGCACGGCTCCCGCCGTTGAGATGCCGGGCGAAGGCGCGGTGCAGATGCTGTGGGCCAACATGGCGCTGCACATGGCGGCCGACCCGCAAGCCTTGATGGCCCAGTGGCACCGGGCTTTGGCGGTCGATGGCTTTGTAATGTTTTCGTGCCTCGGGCCAGACACTCTGCAGGAGCTGCGTGGGTTATATCAATCACTGGGTTGGCCCGCGCCCGCCCATGAGTTCACCGACATGCACGATTGGGGTGACATGCTGGCTGGCGTAGGTTTTGCCGAGCCGGTGATGGACATGGAGCGCATCACCCTGACGTTTGAGTCGCCCCAGCGCTTGCTGGAAGAGTTGCGTGGGCTGGGTCGCAACCTGCACCCGCAGCGTTTTACGGGCTTGCGCGGACGGCAATGGCGCGAAAAATTGCATCAATCACTGGCGCAAAAACCACTTCAATTAACCTTTGAAGTGATTTACGGCCATGCCTTCAAACCGGCCCCGAAACTCACTATGCGTGCCGAAACAGTACTTTCTTTGGATCAAATGCGAGAAACATTGCACCAACGCAAAAGTTATCCCGGTAATCCTTGAGAAAAGGGCTTGACATTATGGAAAACCCTTAAAAGTTGCCTGGGCTACAATCCAAAAATTAAGGACGACCAAGACACTGCGGGAGATTCCTGCGAGCATGGTTCTGTCCAGTCAGATTTGGTTAATTTGAGGCAATGGAAAAGTGGACATGATGAAAAGCATTTTCAATAAATTGACTGGTTTGATGCTGGCAGCCAGCGCCTGGGCCGGCACAGCTCTGTTTAGCGCAGCCCATGCCGTGAGCGATCTGGCGGGTGGCCCTTCGGTCAACCAACTGAATTTGCAAATGCCGGCCACCAAAATTGCCGAAGACCAGGCCTGGCTTCATTGGTTCATGCTGATTTTGTGCACGGTTATTTTTGTCGCCGTGTTCGCGGTCATGTTCTATTCGATCTGGAAGCACCGCAAATCGGTCGGTCATAAGCCCGCCAACTTCCATGAGTCGGTGACCGTGGAAATTATCTGGACCATCGTCCCCTTCGTCATCGTGATCCTGATGGCCTTGCCTGCCACCAAAGTGGTGGTGGCGATGAAAGACACGACGAGCGCAGACATCACCATCAAGGCCACAGGCATGCAGTGGAAATGGGGTTACGACTACCTCAAGGGCGAAGGCGAGGGCATTGGTTTCATCTCGGCGCTGGATGCCGATCAGCGCGAAATGTCCAACAACGGCGGCCCCAAGGCCGGCGAGGTGGTGAATGACTACCTCCTGAAGGTCGACCACCCTCTGGTGGTGCCCGTCAACAAAAAGATCCGCATCATCACCACAGCCAATGACGTGATTCACGCCTGGATGGTGCCAGCTTTTGGTGTGCAGCAAGCCGCCATTCCCGGCTTTGTGCGCGACACCTGGTTCCGTGCCGAAAAAATCGGTGACTTCTATGGTCAGTGCGCGCAACTGTGCGGCAAAGAGCATTCCTACATGCCGATCCACGTGAAAGTGTTGTCGGCCGAGGATTACTCCAAGTGGGTGGCGGTAGAGAAGGTCAAACTGGCCGCCAAACTCGATGACCCGAGCAAGGTCTGGACCGCTGAAGAGATCACCGAGCGCGGTGCCAAGGTCTATGCCGCCAACTGCGTGGCCTGCCACCAGGCCAACGGCAAGGGTGCCGGTCCGATCAAACCGCTGGATGGTTCTGCCGTGGTGCTGAATGCAGACAAGAACGTGCAACTTTCGGTGCTGCTCAATGGCCGTGTGGCGTTGGGCATGCCCTCCTGGAAGCAGCTCAGCGACACTGAAATCGCGGCTGTCATGACCTACACCAAAAATAATTGGTCCAACAAGACCGGCCAACTGGTTCAGCCAGCTGACGTGACTGCTGCCCGCAAATAAAGCTAAGGAATTTGAATGAGTGCCGTTCTAGACCACCCTGCCCATCCCGCTCACCCGGCCCACGACGACCATCACGACCACGGTGCGCCTGCGGGCTGGCGCCGTTGGGTGTTTGCGACCAACCACAAAGACATTGGTACTTTGTACATGCTCTTCAGCTTCACGATGCTGATGATTGGTGGCGTGCTGGCGCTGATTATTCGCGCTGAACTGTTTCAGCCGGGCCTGCAGTTTGTCAATCCGGAGTTGTTCAACCAGTTGACCACGATGCACGGGCTGATCATGGTGTTTGGCGCCATCATGCCGGCCTTTGTCGGCTTTGCCAACTGGATGATTCCGCTGCAAATTGGCGCCTCCGACATGGCGTTTGCGCGTATGAACAACTTCAGCTTTTGGCTGATGATTCCAGCGGGTCTGTTGCTCGCCAGCTCTTTCTTCATGCCTGGTGGCGCGCCCGCTGCCGGTTGGACGCTGTACGCGCCGCTGACCCTACAAATGGGGCCGAGCATGGACACCGGCATCTTCGCGCTGCACTTGCTGGGCGCGTCGTCCATCATGGGCTCGATCAACATCATCGTGACCATCCTGAACATGCGCGCGCCCGGCATGACGCTGATGAAAATGCCGATGTTCTGCTGGACCTGGCTGATTACCGCCTACTTGTTGATTGCCGTGATGCCGGTGCTGGCCGGTGCCATCACCATGACGCTGACCGATCGCCACTTTGGCACCAGCTTCTTTAACCCCGCAGGCGGCGGCGACCCGGTGATGTACCAGCACATTTTCTGGTTCTTCGGTCACCCTGAGGTTTACATCATGATCTTGCCGGCCTTCGGCATCATCAGTCAGATCGTGCCGGCATTTGCCCGCAAGCGCTTGTTCGGTTACGCCTCGATGGTTTACGCTACCTCCAGCATTGCCATTTTGTCGTTCATCGTGTGGGCGCACCACATGTTCACCTCCGGCATGCCAGTAACGGGTCAGCTGTTTTTCATGTACGCCACCATGCTGATTGCCGTGCCGACCGCAGTGAAGATTTTCAACTGGATCGCCACCATGTGGCAGGGTTCCATGACGTTTGAGACGCCCATGCTGTTCGCAGTCGGCTTCATCTTTGTGTTTACCTTGGGTGGTTTTACCGGCCTGATTTTGGCCATGGCCCCGATTGATATCCAGATTCACGATACCTACTACGTGGTGGCACATTTCCACTACGTGCTGGTGGCGGGTTCCTTGTATGCCTTGTTTGCTGGTTACTACTACTGGTCACCCAAATGGACTGGCGTCATGTACAACGAAAAACGCGGCAAGATCCACTTCTGGTGGTCGCTGATTTCGTTCAACGTCACGTTCTTCCCGATGCACTTTTTGGGACTGGCCGGTATGCCCCGTCGCTACGCAGACTACCCGATGCAGTTTGCTGACTTCAACGCCATTGCCTCGGTCGGTGCGTTCTTCTTCGGCTTTGCCCAGGTTTACTTCTTCATCTTCGTGATTTTGCCCACCATGCGTGGCCAAGGCGAAAAAGCACCGCAAAAGCCTTGGGAAGGCGCTGAAGGCCTGGAGTGGGAGATTCCATCGCCTGCACCGTTTCACACCTTTGAGACGCCGCCCAAGCTCGATATGACGGCCACCAAAATCATTGCCTGATAGCTGAAACGGAGCAAGACCCATGATGACGCCTGAACAAAGAAAAGCCAATCTGAAAACCGGACTGATCCTCGCCTCGGTGGCGGTGGTGTTCTTCGTCGGTTTCTTCGCCAAGATGTACCTGGAAAGCCGCTAGGTCATGAATCTTCAGCGCGAAAATTTCCGGATGGTGCGCAAACTGGCCGTGATTGCGGCCTTGATGTTTGCCTTCGGATTCGCGCTGGTGCCGATTTATAAATCGATTTGTGAGATGACCGGTATCAACATCCTGGCACTCGGAGATCGCAACATTCCGGGTGCCACGCCGTCGATGCCGACCAACACGCAGGTCGACACGAGCCGAACCATCACGGTGGAGTTTGATGCCAACTCGCAAGGCCCTTGGGATTTCAAGCCCGCGCAGCGCTCGCTGCAGGTGCATCCGGGCGAGATGGCCACGGTGATGTACGAGTTCAAGAATGTGCAAAACCGGCGCATGTCGGCGCAGGCCATTCCCAGCTATGCACCGGCGCAGGCCGGCCCGCATTTCAACAAGCTGGAGTGTTTTTGTTTTAGCCAGTACACGCTGGAGCCGGGTGAAATGAAGTCATGGCCGGTGGTGTTTGTGATTGACCCTAAACTTTCCAAAGATGTGAAGACGATCACCTTGTCCTATACATTTTTCGAGGTAGGAGGCAAGACCCCTGCCGCCCCGGTGGCGGAGGTGACTGCACCAGGGCATGCCGGAGTGGGCACATGAAGCCCTCGTTTTGGCGCAGCGTCAAGATGGTGGCCTGGTCGTTTTTTGGAATTCGTAAAAGTAGTGAGTCGCAGGAAGACATGGCCCGCGTCAATCCCTTTCACATCATTGTGGCGGGCATTGCCGGGGCCGGTATTTTTGTCATTGGTTTGATAGTGCTGGTGAAATGGGTTGTCGCCAAATAAGGCGCTGACCCCACCGTTTGGAAATATTGAAGAGAACCGCAAGGAATGGAACTGACATGAGTTCAACAACACACGCTGCAACGCCGTATTACTTTGTGCCCAGCCCGTCTCGCCACCCCGCGATGGCTGCTTTGGGTTTGTTTTTTGTCATCCTCGGCGCCGGTCAATGGGTCAATGGGGCCGACTGGGGCAAGTACTCGCTGGCCTTTGGCATGGCCGTGTTTCTGGGCGTGCTTTTCCAGTGGTTCAGTGAAGCGGTTCGTGAGAGTGAAGGCGGCCAGTATGGCCACAAGGTGGACTTGTCCTACCGTTGGAGCATGAGCTGGTTTATCTTTTCTGAGGTGATGTTCTTCGGAGCGTTCTTCACCGCCCTTTGGTGGGCGCGGGCGCACTCGGTGCCGGCCTTGGGCAGCCTTGACAATGCGCTCTTGTGGCCTGATTTCAAAGCAGTCTGGCCTAGCCTCGCTGCAGGGGCTACCGGCTCACCCGCAGGCATCATCGAGCCCTTCCAGACCATGACGCCGTTTTGGCTTCCGACCATCAACACTGCTTTGCTTTTGAGCTCTGGTGTGACGCTGACGATTGCGCACCACGCCCTGATTGTGGGCAACCGGGGCAAGACGCTGGCCTTCATGTGGATGACGGTGCTGCTGGGCATTGTGTTCCTGACCGTGCAAGGTTACGAGTACTACCATGCCTACCATGAGATGAACCTCAAGCTCACCTCCGGCATTTACGGCACCACTTTTTACATGCTGACCGGTTTCCATGGTTTCCACGTTTTTGTGGGCATGCTGATGCTGCTGTTCATCACCCTGCGTTTGCAAAAAGGTCACTTCACGTCAGAGCGTCATTTCGGCTTTGAAGGGGCGGCTTGGTACTGGCACTTTGTGGACGTAGTCTGGCTCGGTCTCTACGTGCTGGTTTACTGGTTGTAACCAATAACGCAGTCGTAAAAGGGCACCGCAGGGTGCCTTTTTTACTGCCCTGACGTAATGCCGGTAGGATGAAGGTAGCCGAGTTTCCAGCCCAGCAAAATGCTCACAAACAACAGGATTGAAATACCTACCCGCATGGCCAGTGCAAAGGCCATTTTTTGTTGTCTGGATTTGCCGCTGCTATTGCTCCGCATCATGAAAAACAGGGCGCTCGCCAAGCTGGCAATGATGGCAAAAAATGCAAGAATAACTAAGTACTTCATGAATTGGATTATCTCGTGAATGCACGCTGGCGGTTCTGGCTGATCACATTAGGCACGGTGCTGGCGGTGTTGTTGACGCTCGCGCTAGGACGTTGGCAGTTGTCACGCGCAGCCCAAAAACTAGCCATTCAAGCCAGTATTGAGCAGCAATCTGCTTTGCCAGGTTTGACCGACAAGAACTTGCTGGGGCTGGCTGATCCGAAAACAGAGGTCAACCGCAGCATCGTCTTAAAGGGCACCTGGCTGGCACAACACACGGTGTTTCTGGACAACCGCCAGATGAACAACAAGCCCGGCTTGTATGTGGTGACGCCCCTGCAGTTGCAAGACAGCACGGCGGTGGTGGTTGTTCAGCGTGGTTGGGTGGCACGTAATTTTCTGGACCGTAACCAAGTGCCGCAAGTAGAAACACCGGCGGGCCTGGTGCAAATCCAGGGGCGCATTGCCCCAGTCCCTTCCAAGTTATACGAGCTCGGCGGCCCGGAATCGGGGCGCATCCGGCAAAATCTGGACATGGTGCGTTTCAGTGCCGAGTTGGGTTTGCCTTTGTTGCCGGTATCGGTGCAGCAAATGGGTGCGGCTTCGGAAGGCTTGCTACGTGAATGGCCCGTAGTCAGCACCGGCGTCGACACGCACTATGGCTATGCCTTTCAATGGTTTGCGCTGAGCGCACTCCTCACACTTCTTTATGTCTGGTTTCAAATTGTTAG
>NZ_JBAWYV010000149.1:0-7383 GCF_037143375.1 Rhodoferax sp.
CCAAATCAAGCTTCAAGACCGGTTCCCAAACCGGCGGCATGCTGCAGTGGCTGGGGCTGGCGTTCATTTTGCTGATCGCCGACCAGTTCACCAAGGTCTTGATCGTCGGCTTCTACCAACTCGGTGACAGCACGCATGTAACGAACTTTTTCAACGTGGTGCGCGTGCACAACAGCGGCGCCGCTTTTTCGTTTCTAGCGGGTGCAGGCGGCTGGCAGCGCTGGTTTTTCACGGCCATTGGCGTCGTGGCAGCAGCGGTTATTTTGTGGTTGCTCAAATCGCACGCGGGTCAAAAGCTGTTTGCTTTTGCCATGGCCTGCATATTGGGCGGCGCCATTGGCAACGTGATCGACCGGGTGATGTACGGCTACGTGGTCGACTTCCTGGATTTCCATTGGCACGGCTGGCATTTCCCGGCCTTCAACATCGCCGACAGTGCGATTACCGTGGGCGCTGCCTTCCTCATATTGGATGAGTTACTGCGGGTGCGGCGCGGACGCTAATCTGAACGAATCCTCACTGTTGATCGCAAAGCATGCTTTCCGCGTCAGTTAGGCCCACAGCGGCCTAACAATAGAAGTCAGCCTCAAACTTTCTTCTGCCTCAAAGGAATCCCGTTGAGAGCCACGGCACAGCGGCCACGATGACGGTTCCGAGCAGCAAAATCAGCAAATAACCGATGATGGGTCGAATGCCATCGTCTGGACTGACCCGGCCGATAGCACAGGCCGCGTAGTAGCCCACCCCCAGTGGCGGCGCAAACAGTCCCAATCCCATGGACAGCACCACCACCATCGCATAGTGCACTTCATGGATTTGCAGCTGGCGCGCGATCGGAAATAGCAGGGGTCCAAAAAGTACGATGGCCGGGATGCCCTCAAGCACAGAACCCAGCACAACGAAAGTAATGATCGACACGGTGAGGAACATCGGCGCACCACCCGGAAGCGCTTGCATCACTGCGGCCAGCCAGTTTGAAAATCCTGACTGGGTCAGTCCCCAGGCCATGGCGGTTGCGGTACCGATGATCAGCAGGATGGAACCTGAAAGCGATGCCGTACTGACCAGCAATGGCCCCAGCCGTTTCCAGTCAAACTGGCGGTAGACCAGCAGCCCGGCCAGCACGGCGTAGGCGATGCCAATGGTCGACACTTCGGTGGCCGTTGCCACACCTTCCACCACGGCAGCGCGAATCACCACCGGCAGGGCCAATGCGGGCAATGCAATGAGGCCCAGACGAACCACCTGCGTCCAGGGCGTGCGCGGCACATGGCTGACGTCCTCATGCCGATACCGATAACCCACCACCGCGCACAGCAGGAGTCCCAAGACCAGCGCAGGCAGCAGGCCACCGGTAAACAAGGCGGCAATCGAGACGCCGGTTACCGAGCCAATCGTGATCAAGACCAGACTGGGCGGCACGGTTTCAGTCTGGGCACCGGTGGCGGCCAGCAAGGCCACCAACTCGCCATCCTTGGCACCACGCTTGCGCATCTCAGGAAAAAGGGCGGGTGCAATGGCCGCCATATCGGCCGCTTTGGAGCCAGAAATGCCGGAAACAAGGTACATCGCCCCCACCAGCACATAGGACAGGCCGCCCTTCACGCCACCCAGAAAACTGGCCAGAAAATTCACCATGGCCCGCGCCATGCCTGTCATTTCGATGAGCAAGCCCAAAAATACAAACAGCGGAACCGCCAGCAGGATCAGGTGGGACATGCCCTCATCCATGCGCCCCACAATCACCGGCAGGGGTGTGCTGGTACAAAGAGCCAGGTAGCCGAAGGTGCCCAAACCAAATGCGAAGGCAATGGGAATTCCGGCAAACACACAACTCGCCACCACCCCCACAAAGAAGATGACCAGGTTGAGGCGGCCCAAATCTTCAAACAAGGGTTTGGCCAGCCAGAACACGGCTGCAATCAGGGCCGTTCCCGCCAGCCCCATCATCGCGTGCTTGAGATGGGTAACACGGGCCAGGCGCAAGGCCGCGAAAATGGCCATTAGGACGATGCCCGTGGGCAGCGCCGCAGCACGCCAGGCGTTGGAAATCTCCAGTGCCGGCGTGGTGATAAAAGCTTCTTCAGACGCATATTCCCAGGCGGGCCAGGCCACCATGGCCAGAAAAGCCAGGCAGGCGCTGGTGGCAAAAGCTTCCAGCAGGGCTGCCCGAGAACTGCTGGCCTTGCTGACCCAGGCCGTCATGCGCATGTGCTCGCCACGGCGCAAGGCCACCACCGAACCCAGCATGGCGAGCCAGAGGAACAACATAGAGGCCAGTTCATCCGACCACACCAGGGGCCGATGCAGGACAAAGCGGGAAAACACCCCGCTAAACAACACGGAAATGTCTGCCAGCACCAGCAGCGCTGCCGGGATTTCGACGAGCGCCCCCAACACGGACTCAATCCGGTTTAACCAAGGTCGTTGTGGGGGTGCTTGAAGTTCAGGTGCGGCAGTCATGTCATGCAAAAGACGTTATGGAAACAAGTTAAACACGGGGAACTGGCTCAAGCCAGTTTGCCGGTATTGGCTTCCAGAATCGCCCAGGCTTCATCCCCGTACTTGGCCTTCCATTCAGCATAGAAGCCGGCTTTTTGCAGATGTTCACGGAACGCTTGTGTCTTGGGCTGGTTGAATACCAGGCCCTTACTGGCCAGGTCTTTTTGCAATGACGCATTCATGTCGGCCACGTCGGCGCGTTCTTTCATACCTGCCGCATTGATGTGTTTGGCCACAATCACCTGCAAATCCTTGGGCAAACGCTCCCAGGCTTTGCGGTTGGACAGGAACCAGAAACCGTCCCACATATGGCTGGTCAGGGAGCAATACTTCTGCACCTCGTACAACTTGGCGGTGGAAATGATCGCCAAGGGATTTTCCTGGCCTTCGACCACTTTGGTTTGCAGCGCGGAATAAACCTCGCCAAAGTTGATGGAGGCAGGCGATGCATCGAAAGCCTTGAACATCGACGTCCACAAAGGGGACACCGGCACACGGATCTTGAAACCTTTTAAATCGGTAGGGCTGGTGATGGCTTTAGTGCTGGAGGTAATGTGCCTGAATCCGTTGTCCCAGATCTTGTCCATGGGCACCAGACCGGCCTTAACGATCTGGGCACGAATGTAGGCGCCCAGATTGCCGTCCATGGCTTTCCAGACCGCGTCATAGTCCGAAAACGCAAATCCGATGCCGCTAATCGATGTCGCCGGAACCAAGGTGGAAAGAATCAAACCGGACAGGGTAAAGAACTCAATGCCACCGGAGCGCAACTGGCTCAGCATGTCGGTGTCTGAGCCCAGCTGGTTGTTGGGAAACACCTGGATTTCAACGCGGCCATGGGTCTCAGCGCGAATGGCATCAGCCATTTCCTTGGCGCGCACATTCATGGGGTGGGTGACGGGCAGGTTGTTCGCGTACTTGTAAACAAACTCCGCTTTCTGGGCGAAGGCAGTGCCCATTGGCAAGGTCATGGCAGTCGCGCCAGCAGCAGCCAGCAGGGAGCGGCGGGATAATTTCATGGGGTTGTCTCCAGTTGATATTTTTTGTGCATTGGCGCCTGGAACGGGCTCAGCGCCATTAGATTATGGCGGTAAAGTCAAGCACCAAATTCACCACTCAATAGACCTATGACAACTGCACTTTCATTAACTCCTGTTGCCGTCGTGACCGGCGGCGCCCGTGGTATTGGCCTTGGCATTGCCCGCTGGTTTTTGACACGAGGCTACCGCGTCGCGCTGCTCGATATTGATGCGGCCACACTGGCACGCACCGACGCCGAATTGAACGACTCGGCACGCGTATTGGCGCTGGTTTGTGACGTGTCCAGCCCCGAGCAAGTTCAAAAATCGATTGCGCAAGTGGATAAAACCTTTGGCCGCATCGACTCACTGGTCAACAACGCGGGGATCGCCGTGTTCAAGACCATTGGATCCACGAGCTACGAAGAATGGCGCGCCGTCATGGCCACCAACCTCGATGGTGCCTTTTTGTGCACGCAGGCCTGCGTGCCCGCCATGCTGCGCAGTGGTGGCGGTAGCGTGGTGAATATTGCATCCATCTCCGGGCTGCGTGCCAGTACGCTGCGCGTGGCCTACGGCACCAGCAAAGCGGCTTTAATCCATCTGACCAAGCAGCAAGCGGCCGAGTTGGGCACCGTGGGCATTCGGGTCAACGCCGTGGCACCCGGTCCCGTAGAAACCGAAATGGCCAAGCTGGTACACAGCGTGGCGATTCGGTCGGATTACCACGACGTTATTCCGTTGAATCGCTATGGCTCGGTGGAAGAGATTGCGGCGGTGGCCGGTTTCCTGTGCAGCGCGGATGCCGCCTACGTCAACGGACAGGTGCTGGCTGTTGATGGTGGTTTCGAAGCGGCTGGCGTGGGCTTGCCAACGCTGCGCAAGATGGCCGCAGACTAAAACTCAATAGACAGAAATTTCCTCTGGCTACCGCCAAGAGCAATGGTGAGAATTTTAGAACTTTGCATGACATTTTGAGGCGCGAGTTCGTTGGGACCGCTGCTTCCTAAGATCACCACAAAGCAGGGGACATTTAAATCCTCAATAAGCGGCTTGGTTGTGAATTACGCATTTAGTATGTACATTATGCTAAACGTAATTAATTTTGATATGGTGAATTTTGAAACTGCGGCTTTTACGCCGGAGCCCATTGCGTCACAGGAAATCAAAAAAACTGAAGATGAAGCTCATGCTTAAAAATCAATCGTTCAAAAGTGAGTCAGGCTGCCCAATGGGGAAAATGGCTGCCGCCTTTGATCCTTTTGAAGCGGCTTACCATGAGGACCCCCCTGAATATGTGCGATGGGCAAGGGACCAAGAACCTGTTTTTTTTAGTCCCAAACTTGGCTATTGGGTGATCACACGTTATGAAGACATAAAGCCAATATTTCGTGACAACGTGACCTTCAGCCCATCGATTGCACTGGAAAAAATTACACCCAACAGCCAGGAAGCCAATGACGTCCTGGCCACTTATGGATACGCCATGGGT
Source organism: Rhodoferax sp. (assembly GCF_037143375.1). Classification (GTDB taxonomy): domain Bacteria; phylum Pseudomonadota; class Gammaproteobacteria; order Burkholderiales; family Burkholderiaceae_C; genus Rhodoferax. The sequence continues at coordinate 5,014 of NZ_JBAWYV010000149.1, forward strand.
CGGACCTTGGTGAATGAAGACGAGCCAGCCCATATGGCTCGACGTCGTGTCCTCATGGAATCATTCACGCCAGAAGAATTGCTGCACCACGAACCCATGGTCAGAAAAATTGCCAGGGAGTATGTTGATCGCTTCATCAACGATGGCCAGGCTGATTTGGTCGATCAAATGCTGTACGAAGTGCCATTAACGATTGCTTTGCATTTCCTCGGAGTTCCAGAAGAAGATGCCGGTATGTTGCGCAAATACGCAGTTGCACATACTGTCAATACTTGGGGTCGGCCCAAGCCAGAACACCAGTTGGAGGTGGCGCATGCCGTTGGCAACTTTTGGCAATACGCAGGAAAAGTCCTCGAAAAGATGCGTCTTGATCCTTCCGGTAACGGATGGATGAAGTACGGAATTCGAAAACAAGCGGAGTATCCCGAGGTCATCACAGATTCCTACCTGCATTCGATGATGATGGCGGGGATTGTGGCGGCGCATGAGACGACATCTCTCGCCACAACCAATGCGGTAAAACTGCTACTTCAACATCCCAGTGCATGGAAAGAAATATCTGAAGATCCAAGCCTGATTTCAAACGCAGTTGAAGAGTGCTTACGTTTCAGCGGTCCCATCGCGGGATGGCGCAGATTGACAACAAAAGATGCCAAGGTTGGTGGCTTGGACATTCCTTCAGGATCAAAGCTCTTGATCCTCATGTCGTCGGCTAACCATGACGAACGTTATTTTTCAGACCCTGAAATTTTCAATATCAGAAGGGAAAACGCGAGCGAGCATCTCTCCTTCGGTTATGGATCTCACCAGTGCATGGGAAAGAATCTGGCCCGATTAGAGTTGCAAATTTTCTTGGAAGAATTAAGCCGACGCATACCGCACATGAAGTTGGCGAAACAGACGTTTACGTACTTGCCCAACGTTGCGTTCAGGGGGCCAGAACACCTCTTGGTAGAGTGGGATCCAAAGCTAAATCCTGAGGCAAAAAATCCTAACTTGCTTAAGGAAAAATTTGGCGTTCGTTTAGGCGAACCGTCCAAACAAGCGATATCGCGGATGATGACAGTCAGCAGCGTGAATGCCCTCACAAAAGACATTGTGAAGATCAGCTTGACAACTGCTGACGGAAAGGCCTTGCCAAAGTGGACGCCTGGCGCACATATTGACGTTGAATGTGGCGCTGCCAGCCTCTCACGGCAGTATTCCTTGTGCGGTAATCCTGAAAACACGGGAGCACTCGAAATTGCGGTGCAGCGAGATCCAAACAGCAGAGGTGGCTCAGCGTGGATTCACGACCATGTAAAAACAGGTGATCATCTCAAGATCCGCGGACCTCGTAATTACTTCCGTTTTGACGATCAATGCAAGAAAGCGGTTTTCATCGCAGGCGGAATTGGAATAACGCCTATTCATGCAATGGCACGTTTGGCAAAGATGAATGGAATTGATTACGAAGTTCATTACAGTGGCAGTACCCGGGCTTCAATGTCTTTTCTGGCTGAGTTGTCGGCGCTTCATGGCGAACGCTTGCACGTCTATGTCAAAGCGGAGGGTCGGCGAAACGACTTGAAAACACTGATCGAGCGCACAACCGTGGATGCGCAGTTTTATGCCTGTGGTCCAGAGCGCATGCTGGATGAGCTTGAGAAATATTGTGCTGACAGGCCTGAAGGCGCCCTCCACATCGAGCATTTCTCATCAAAACTCGGTTCGCTTGATCCCTCTAAAGAATCAGAATTTGAAGTTGAGTTGAAAGACTCTGGGTTGGTTATCACCGTTCCGAGAGATCAAACAATATTGCAGGCACTGCGCAACTTTAATATTGATGTGCAAAGCGATTGTGGTGAAGGCTTGTGTGGCTCCTGTGAAGTGCGCGTTCTTGAAGGTCAGATTGACCATCGCGACGTGGTCCTCACACGTGCCGAACGCAGTGCAAATGACAAAATTTTGGTTTGCTGCTCAAGAGCGAGCGGTGGCTCAAAATTGGTACTTGAACTTTGAACCTGATAGGCCAATCCACAGGACTCAGGTCGATGCTCGGATGCCATGCTTTGGCAAAATTTCATTGATTGATAACATAAAACAGTATGTAATTCTCAACGGCAGTAAGGACTTGTATGCTTGAAACTGCGACTGACTTTCAAAGTCGAAGGATTCACGGCTGCAACAACACATTAACAACAAAGGAGACAGACATGAAGGTAGCGTTTTTGGGTATTAGGAAATTTTTGGTTTCTTCGCAGATGATTGCACTCGGCATGGGTGCATCTATCGGAATAGCCTATGCTGAGGAGCCGATCCGCATCGGATCGTTTCTCTCGGTCACGGGGCCCGCAGCATTTCTGGGCGACCCGGAACTTAAGACACTTA
>NZ_JBAWYV010000150.1:0-7382 GCF_037143375.1 Rhodoferax sp.
AGTCGGTAGTCGTTTCCCTTGATGTTGAAAACGACGCGGTTGTTTGCAATGATGCTGGCGTTCGCATACTGATTCTTCACATCTTGGGGACACGTCCATTGTGCCAATTTAGCCTCGGCGAACCAAGCCTTCAGCGCACCTTCAACATTACTGCGGTTTGGTTGTTGCCAGTAGGATTGGAGATTGCGCAGGGAGACTATTTGCATACCATAATGTAGTCCCAAAATGGTACTTGCGCAAGTCATTTCAACCAGAACCATCCCTCAGACATTTGATGCGCAACAATCAATTAAAGAGACCCGGGTCATGCGCAGGCAGGTTACGCGGCTTGAACGGTGAGGGTCAGGTCGCCTAAGGCGGTGATGCTGCCCGTGAGCAGGTCGCCCGGCACTACCGCGCCCACGCCGGCAGGTGTGCCGGTGTAAATCAGGTCGCCGGGCTGCAAGGCCCAAGCCGCCGACAGATGTTCGATGGTTTCGGCGATGTTCCAGATTAGTTTTGCAATCTGGCTGCGCTGGCGCTCTACGCCGTTGACTTGCAAGGCAATTTCGGCCTGGGTAATGTCACCGGCATCCGCCACCAGGGTGATCGGGCCAATCGGTGCTGAATGGTCAAAGCCCTTGGCAATGCACCACGGGCGGCCCTGTTTTTTCATCTCGTTTTGCAGGTCGCGGCGCGTCATGTCCAGGCCCACGGCGTAGCCAAAGATGTGTTGATGGGCGTCCACCGCCTTGATGTTTTTGCCGCCTTTGCCAATCGCCACCACCAGCTCGATTTCGTGGTGCAGGTTGTGGGTCAGGCTGGGGTAGGGCAGGTCGGCGGTGTCGCCTGCGTTCACCACCACCAGCGCATCGGCCGGTTTCATGAAGAAAAACGGCGCCTCGCGGCCGATTTGGCCCATCTCGATCGCGTGGTCTACGTAGTTGCGCGCCACGCAATAAATGCGGTGCACCGGAAATCGCAACGGGCTGCCCACCACGGGCACCGAGACCGTCGGCGCCGGGTCAAAGACAAAGGTCACGACTTGCCAACCAGGTCAAAGTGTTCCACCACTGGCGCAACAGCAAAAAACGGCCCGACGATCGACCGCCATTCGGCGAAGGCCGGCGACTCGCGAAAGCCCACGGTGTGGTCTTCCAGCGTGTCCCAAAAAATTTGCAGCAGGTAGCGCTCTTTGCTCTCGATGCCTTTGTTGACCTTGAAACCCTGAAACCCGTGTGCGTGTTTGATGGCCGTGTTCAGCCCGCGCAGGATGGCTTCTTCAAACGCGGCATTCTGGCCAGGGTGGATGCGGATATCGGCAAGTTCGAGGATCATGAGAGTCTCCAGTGGGTTGTGGGCGGTCGGTTGGCGGGCAAGTTTACCGCCCAAAATGCACAATTGCAGTGCGGTATGCTCGCCGCCATGAATACTGAAAACTTTATCCCAGGCAAAGACGCCTCGCTTGAATCCACTATCAAAACCCTGCAAGCAAAATTGCAGGCCCTCGGTTTTCACATTGAGGAGCGCAGTTGGCTGAACCCGGTGGATGGCATCTGGTCGGTGCACATTCGGGACCGCGACTGCCCCCTCTTGTTCACCAATGGCAAGGGCGCGACCCGTCTGGCTTGCCTGGCCAGTGCGCTGGGTGAGTTTTTTGAGCGCCTTTCCACCAATTACTTCTGGACCCACTATTACCTGGGCCCCAAAGTGGCGGACCGCCACTTTGTGCATTTCCCCCAAGAGCGCTGGTTTGACCTGCCCGAAGACGGAAGCTGGCCCGTTGATGTGCTCAACCCCGGCCTGCACAAGTTCTACAACCCCGAAGGCAGCATCGACGCCAGCAGCCTGGTGGAATTCAACTCCGGCAACGCCGAGCGCGGCATCTGCGCCATTCCTTATGTGCGCGAACGCGATGGCGTGGTGACCTATTTCCCGGTCAACATCATCGGTAATTTGTATGTGAGCAACGGCATGTCGGCCGGCAACACCCAGGCCGAGGCCCGCACGCAAGCCCTGTCGGAGATTTTCGAGCGTCACGTCAAAGGCCGCATCATCAGTGAAGGCATTTGCCTGCCCGACGTGCCAGAAGCCGTGATTGCCCGCTACCCCCGCATTGCCGCTGGCATCAACGCCTTGCGCAACGCCGGTTTTGGTATTTTGGTGAAAGACGCCTCCTTGGGTGGCCAGTACCCGGTGATGAACGTCACCCTGCTCAATCCTGAAGACCAGGGCTGCTTTGCCAGCTTTGGTGCCCATCCCCGTTTTGAGATCGCGCTGGAGCGCGCCCTGACCGAATTGCTGCAAGGCCGCGCGCTGGATGCGCTGGGCGGTTTCCCGGTGCCTGGTTTTGACCTCGAAGAAGTGGCCAGCTCCACCAACATTGAAATCCATTTTGTCGACTCCAGCGGTGTCATCCACTGGAAATTTTTGGGCGATGCGCCTGATTACGCGTTTGTGGATTGGAACTTCAGCAGCACCACGGCCGAAGACTACGCCTGGGCGGTGGACCGCATTCACAAAGACGGCCGCGAAATCTACGTGGCCGACTTCACCCACCTGGGCGTCTATGCCTGCCGCATTCTGGTGCCGGGTATGTCGGAAATTTACCCGGTGGACGACCTCGACTTCGAGAACAACAGCGTCGCTAACGACATGCGTGAAGCCATCCTGAACTTGTCCGACCTTGACGACGAAGAATGCTCCGACCTGCTGGAGGCCCTTAACGAATCCGCCGTGGCTGATCAACGCCCAGTGGCCGCAGTCATTGGCATGGCGGCCGATGCCGGTTCGTTCTGGAGCGACTTGCGCGTGGGCGAGCTCAAAACCCTGCTGGCCCTGGCCATTGGCGATGAAGCCGCCACGCTGGAAGGCTGCGACTGGGTCAAACACTTTGACCAACTCAACCCCCAGCGTCGCGCCGTTTACGCCTGCATCGAGAGCCTGATCAATCTGGCCGGCATGGGCGATACCGGCCCGTACCTGGACGCCTTGCGCCAGTTGTATGGCGCCGGCGCCGTGACCCAGGCGCACGCACTGATCATGCAAACCGACCGTTTCATGGGCCTCTCAGCCCCCGGCTTGATGCTCGAAGGCTGCGAAATGCACCGCAAACTGCTGGTGGCCTACGACAAGGTGCACGTTCGCAGCGTTTGAGCGTGAACGCCGACTGGCTCATTCCCGACTGGCCAGCGCCGGCCAACGTCCACGCGGTGTGCACCACCCGCTTGGGCGGCGTGTCAGCAGCGCCCTTTGAGTCGTTCAATCTGGGTGACCATGTCGGCGACCAGCCTTTGGCAGTGGCGGCCAACCGCGCCACGCTGCAACAGGGGCTGGGCGCCAAGCCGGTTTTTTTGACCCAGGTTCACGGCACCCATGCGGTCGGATTGACGGCTGACACCCCGGATGGCACCACGGCCGATGCCTGCTTTACCGCCCAACCGGGCTTGGCCTGCACCATCATGGTGGCCGATTGCCTGCCGGTGCTCCTGACCGACACCCAAGGTCGACTGGTTGGGGTAGCCCACGCCGGTTGGCGCAGTTTGGCAGGGCAGGGTGGGCACGGCGTGCTGGAGCAACTTATTAAGCCTTTTAGGGCTCTAGCCCCCGTCCATCCTGCGCAAGTAGCTCCTGAAATAATAGCGTGGCTGGGACCGTGCATTGGTCCGCAAGCCTTTGAGGTCGGCCCCGAGGTTCGTGATGCTTTTGTTGCGGAAAACCAACGAGCGTTAGAAATGTTTGTCACCCATGTTTCAGGCAAATGGTGGGCCAACCTGCCGGGTTTGGCGCGCTTGCGGCTGGCGGCGCTGGGCGTGACGCAGGTTTACGGCAACGACGGTAGCCCAGCCTGGTGCACCGTCAGCAACCCGTCACGGTACTTCTCGTACCGGCGTGATGGCGTCACCGGCCGCCTGGCGGCTTGCATCTGGTTGGACTGAGGTTTGCTGGGCTGCGGCCCACTCAGCGGCCTCTTTGGCTTTGATCGCCCGGCGTCGGGCCGGAGAGCGCATCAGGTAAACCACCAGCGCCACCGGTCCCAGGCCATACAACACAAAGGTAATGACCGCCCCCAGCACCGTGCCGGTGGGGTGGTTGGCTTCAGCCACCGCCATCATCAGCGCCACATACAGCCAGGCAATCGGAACGATGTACATATGATTCAGTTAATATTGAAATTGACAAACGTCAGGTTTTCGAAGGGTCGGCCTTGGATACTAAGGCTTACTGTAATAAACATTCAATCAGAGAGCAAAGCATGACACAGGAATCCCCGGAATTTTGGGCGCAATCGGCTCAGCAGTTTCAACAAACGTTGAGCGAGAGCTGGACCAAAACATTTGAGTCTTTCCAGAACATGGACATGGGCGAAACCGTTGCCAAGTTGACGACTCCCCCAGCCCCCCCTCCAAAGATCACCATCGCCCCTGAAAAAATGCAGGAATTGCAGCAGCAATACCTCAAGGACGCTTCCGCACTCTGGGCCCAGAGCGCCAAAGGCGCTGAGGCATCAACCGACCGTCGTTTCTCGGCCCAAGCCTGGACCGATAACCCGGTAGCCGCTTTCTCTGCTGCCGCCTACCTGCTTAACACCCGTTCCCTGATGGGCATGGCTGAAGCGGTTGAAGCGGACGAAAAAACCCGTGCCCGCATCCGCTTTGCGGTCGAGCAGTTGGCGGCGGCTTCGGCCCCCAGCAACTTCATGGCGCTCAATGCCGAAGCGCAAAAGAAAGCCATCGACACCAAGGGTGAAAGCATTGCCAAGGGCATGCAAAACCTGCTGCAAGACATCCGCAAGGGCTCACTGTCCATGACCGATGACAGCGTGTTTGAGGTCGGCCAAAACATCGCCACCACCGAAGGCGCCGTGGTGTTTGAGAATGACTTTTTCCAATTGATCGAGTACAAGCCCCTCACCGCCAAGGTGTTCGAGAAGCCGTTCCTGCTGGTGCCCCCTTGCATCAACAAGTTCTACATTCTTGACCTGCAGCCCGACAACTCGCTCATTCGTTATGCCGTGGCCCAAGGCCACCGCACGTTTGTGGTGTCTTGGCGCAATCCGGACGCTTCCATGTCCAAAGCGTCGTGGGACGACTATGTGGAGCAAGCCGTTATTAAAGCGATCGCAGTGACGCAAGAAATCACGGGCGCTGAGAGCATCAATGCCTTGGGTTTCTGTGTCGGCGGCACGATTCTGGGCACCGCTCTGGCCGTGCTCGCTGCGCGTGGCGAAAAGCCCGTGGCCAGCGCCACCTTCCTGACCTGCCTGCTCGATTTCTCCGACACCGGCATTCTGGACATCTTCATTGACGAAAAATCGGTCAAGAAGCGAGAAAAAGAAATGGGCAAGGGCGGCATGATGAAGGGCAAGGACCTTGGCAGCACCTTCAGCTTCCTGCGTCCCAATGATCTGGTATGGAACTACGTGGTGGGCAACTACCTCAAAGGCGAGTCTCCCCCTCCGTTTGACCTGTTGTACTGGAATGGTGACTCCACCAACCTGCCAGGTCCGTTCTACGCCTGGTACCTGCGCAACACCTACCTTGAAAACAACCTGATCAAGCCCAACAAGGTGACCGTGTGCGGTGAGAAGATCGACATGAACAAAGTTGATCTGCCGGTTTACCTGTACGGCTCCTACGAAGACCACATCGTGCCAATCGGTGGCGCCTACGCTACTACCCAAGTGTTGCCGGGCAAAAAACGCTTCGTCATGGGCGCTTCCGGCCACATTGCGGGCGTGATCAACCCACCCGCCAAGAACAAGCGCAGCCACTGGATTCGTGAAGACGGCAAATTGCCTGAAGCCCACGACGACTGGATGGCCGGTGCCGTGGAGCACAAGGGCAGCTGGTGGACCGACTGGTCCGAATGGCTGGCCAAGCAAGCCGGCAAGCAAATTGCGGCGCCCAAGACCTACGGCAAAGGCAAACACAAAGTCATTGAAGCCGCTCCAGGCCGTTATGTGAAGGCAAAAGCCTGATTAGTTGGGGCTTGCCCTAATGGTCCAGTGCTGTTTATTGATTGACAATCTCACGCGGACTGTTCGCCGCAACGCCTTAAGTGGCGGCGAACGTTTCCCCAAAGTTTCATAAGTTCAGAATTTACAACGAGGAAAACGAAAATGAGTCAAAAAGTAGCTTACGTCACGGGTGGTATGGGTGGCATCGGGACCGGCATCTGCCAGCGCCTGAGCAAAGAAGGTTTCAAGGTCATCGCAGGCTGCGGGCCTACGCGCGACCATGCCAAATGGATTGCTGAACAAGCAGCCCTGGGCTTCACGTTTTACGCGTCGGCCGGTAACGTTGGCGATTGGGATTCCACAGTCGAAGCCTTCACCAAGACCAAGGCCGAGCATGGCACCATCGACGTGTTGGTCAACAACGCCGGTATCACCAAAGACCGCATGTTCATCAAGATGTCGCGCGAAGAGTGGGACGCTGTGATCGAAACCAACCTGAACTCCATGTTCAACGTCACCAAGCAAGTGGTGTCTGACATGGTGGACAAAGGCTGGGGCCGCATCATCAACATCTCCTCTGTCAATGGCGCCAAGGGTCAAGCCGGTCAAACTAACTACTCGGCTGCCAAAGCCGGCATGCACGGTTTCACCATGGCCTTGGCCCAAGAGCTGGCCTCCAAAGGCGTGACCGTCAACACCGTGAGCCCTGGCTACATCGGTACTGACATGGTCAAGGCCATTCGCCAGGACGTGCTCGACAAGATCATTGCCACCGTGCCCGTCAAGCGTCTGGGTGAGCCTAGCGAAATTGCTTCCATCATTGCCTGGGTGGCATCGGACGAAGGTGGTTACTCCACCGGCGCCGATTTCTCGGTCAATGGCGGCCTGCACATGGGCTGATGACGGTTTAGAACCGGCCCGTTCGGTATTAAAAAAGCGCCTTAGGGCGCTTTTTTTGTCTGGCGCTCTGAAAATTACCACCTGCCGTTAAAAAAACCATAGACAACTATTTCATTGGTGAAAATTCACTTTGGAATAGTTTTCTAAGGTTTCACGAACGGTAACAACCGTGTTTATCATGTGGAAGCCAAAGCAGCCAAAGCAGCCAAAGCAGCCAAACATCCGTTACGGCCTGCGGCCTAGATGGTTGTGCTCATAGTCGTTCCGTATTTGGTGCGAGATGCATTCCCATCAGCCCTTGCAAAATCAAACAGAGAAGAAAGTAACCTTTTTTATATGCAAGATCACGGATGCAAAAATGGTGACGGCTTTGCACTAGTACTTCAACACGCAAGTTTAAAAACATAATGTCGACCTAATTTTCTATCGGCATCCTGCCGGGTAAAGTTCCACTCGATGGTTCGTTTTTCTTCGTTGCGTACTTGCTGCTGTCACCGACCGCCGTATAGGATCCATTCCATGATCGGCATATAGGATCCAGTTT
>NZ_JBAWYV010000151.1:0-7362 GCF_037143375.1 Rhodoferax sp.
TGGATGCGTGTGTTGGGTTTGCGCACGCCATCATTGACCAAAATGCCCATCAGCTCGGCCAGTGCCGAAGGTCGGTCGGCCGAAACCCCGAGTGCACTCGCGTAGGAAGGCACCAGCGACTCAAAGGGGTAACCCATTTGAGCCCATTGCTGGTGGATTTCGAGGTACCCGTCCTCTTCAAGCAAGCCCAGAATCCGCTTGTCCTGCGCGGGCTTGCGCGTGCTGGAAAACAACCAGCCATAAACCGCTTGTCGCTCGGCAACACTGGCCTGCATCAGTTGTGTCTGGCTGGGTTTGGGATGCTGGCGCAAGAAGCCCACCAACCACAACTCCAGCGGATGCACCCCTGCCACGTAAGCCCGATCGGCCAGTGTCATCTGCTCGGGCGCAAACTGGGGGTAAAGCTTGGCTAATTTGGACTCAGCCGGTTGCACGCCATCCGGCAAGTGTTCCTTCATGAAGGCCGAGAACTGTGCCTGCGAGGCCTGTGGCTCGATGGTGCGGAAGATGGCGGCCAGCTTTTTGGGGCTCGCAGGCTTGTTGTCCAGCAGCAGTTCCAGCGCCTCGGGCGCGGTTTTGCCCTTGTACTTGACCCAGAAATTTCGCAGAAATACCTGCCCTTCCCGATCGGCAAAGCGCGCCAGGTAAGCGGCGCGGCGCGGGTCGTCGCCATCCTGCAGCAATTGGGCCGAGGCGCCCGAAGTCTGGAACATGTAGTGGTGCACGATGTCGCGCATCAGCCGGATGAACACCAGATTGACCGAATTGCGCAGACCGTCGCGCACGGACATCACCCGACCATCGTCCTCATGCTTGAAGTTATTAAAGTGGTGCAACCCGCCACCGGTCATGAAGCCTTCGGCGGGGCTGGCGGAATAGGACCGCTCCAGCGCCGCTTCCAGCATCGGGCTCAGGCTTTTGTCCTCGGCACGGCTGAGGTAATCCACCGCCCAGCGCGTCAGCACGTCCTGGGGGTCAACGTCCAGGGTGCGCAATTGCGGGCTGTCCAGCGCGACAAGCCGCTGGTGCAACTTATCCACCAGGTCGAGGTAGGTGACCAGCGTGCGCAGCTTGGCGGTTGAGCCGAGGTCGAGTTTGGTGCCTTCGTTGATGTTGAGCGGCTGGTCGAAATTATCGGTTTGCACCCGCAGGTAATTGGCCTCTGGCCCGCGCTCATAGAGGGTAAAGCTGTAAACCACCTTGGCCGGATCGCCCCGGTCCAGCAACTGGTGGGCGTTCAGCCCCGCCGCCTTGGCGCGGCTCGGGTTGCGCAGTTCGCGCAACAAGGTCGTTACGGCAGCTTGCACGGGGGCATCCAGCGTGCTGGTCACGGTCAGGTCCAGCCGGTCCAGGTCATACAAGCGGCTGCCACCCATCAAGCTGGCCAGGTGAGTACGCACGGCATTGGCGGCCTTTTGCGAGACAAAGGAAACCACTGGCGCCGGGATTTGGCGGGCACGTCGCTGCAGTTTGGCCTGAAGCGCCGCATCGCGCAGCGCGGGTGTAATCACCCCGGCGCTGGCGAGCAGACGCAAATGGCTGTCGGTCGCCTGCTCCAGTTCGGCTTCATTGGCATCGAAGTAGTAGGACGGGCGGCGCTGTGAAATCAATAAACTGAGCGCTTGTTTGTAGAGCAGCGCCTGCTCAGCAAGCTCGCCCGGGCTCGCCGGTGAGGCGCTCAGCAAGTGATGGAGCTGACTGAAATCACGCCCGTACCAGACCCACAAGCCATCGCCCAGCCCGTGCACCTCACCAAAACCCGCCTTGGCAGACAGCGGCATGGTGTTCAGGTAGCTCAGCACAATCTGGCGCCGCGCCATGCGGGTGTCTTCCCCCTGTTGGTAGGCGCGCAAGGCGGCCGACACCATCTGCTGCCACTTTTCGTGAACCGAGGCGGTGCGCCCTTCGGACGAATGGCGGTATTTTTCGATTTGCGTCGCCAGCGTACTGCCACCGGGCGCCCGGCCCTCGCCAGTGACAGTGTTGCGGGTTTTGACAAGCACCGCGTTGGCCAGACGGTCCCACTCCACCGCCGGGTTGCGCTGGGGGTGCGCCTCATCCAGCAATTCGCGGTTCTCGATGAACAGCAGGCTCTGCACCAGCACCGGCGCAATATCGTCAAACTGCGCAAACACACGCTGCGGATAACGCGCCTGAAACAGCGTGTTGGCGTGGTCATCCAGAATGTGCAGGCCGCTTTGGGTCTTTTCCCGGTAGGGGGCAAAGTAACCGTCATCGACCAGATCGGCCATGCTGCTGGAGATGCGCGACTGCCGCACGATGTCGAAATTCTGCTTCTGGAGCTGCTCAATCAACACCGGCAACTGCGAATAGCCGAGCCGGTCGTCATACGGCGCCCGCTGCGGAAAACGGATGGCGGGACTCGGCCCTGTTTCAACCGAAAAATTGGCCTTGCGGGCCATCTCGGCAAAGAAGTGCGCCTGATGCGCAGAACTCCGAATTTCCTGAGCGCCCAACAACCCGACAACTGCCAGCAAGGCCAGCGCCCCCGTGACCAGCGCCACCTTGAATCGTGGGGAAAATGGAATCCACTGATATCGCATCGGCCGCATCCTGCAATTCTTCATCAGCTTACAAAGCGGAGCCGACCCTGCCGACCTCCGTTAACTGACTGAAATTTTGCAGCTAAACAGGCGCTTTTTTCTTGCGCTTTCGCATGTTCAGAAAAAACATTGGCAACAGCCTGTAACCGATTCGCATCCAACGTAATAAAACTACTCTTTTAATAGCTACTCACGCACACAGCACGGGGGCTACAGGCCTGAACGCCTTAAAAACCTAGCGGGAAGTCAGCCTCGGTGCGTTAGCGCGCCGGTCGTGCCCGACGGCGACCTGATGGCGACTGCGCACTTTGGGCGCTGCATCGCCGGTCTTGAAAAAGGCAACCGTTTGCTGCAACTGCTCGGCCTGACCTGAAAGCTCTTCGCTGGTGGCGGCGAGCTCTTCGGAAGCCGATGCGTTTTGCTGAGTCGCCTTGCCAAGCTGCCCCATGGCGCCGCCAATTTGCACCACCGATTCGCTTTGCTCTGCGCTGGCAGCCGCAATCTCCTGCACCAGCTCGGACGTCTTCTGGATGCTGGGCACGATCTGGTCAAGCAACTTGCCCGCGCGCTCAGCGGTGGTCACGCTGTTTCTGGCGAGTTCGCCAATTTCCTTGGCCGCCTCCTGGCTACGCTCGGCGAGCTTGCGCACTTCGGCCGCCACCACCGCAAAACCTTTGCCATGCTCACCCGCACGGGCCGCTTCAATGGCGGCATTGAGCGCCAGCAAATTGGTCTGGTAGGCGATGTCGTCGACGATGCCGATCTTGGACGCGATCTGTTTCATGGCAATCACGGTCTGGCTCACGGCGCTGCCGCCGTCCACCGCTTCTTTGCTGGTTTTGGTGGCCATGCCGTCGGTCACCTTGGCGTTGTCGCTATTTTGGTTGATGGAGGCCGACATCACGTCGATGCTGGACGTGGTTTGCTCCACGCTGGCCGCTTGTTCGCTGGCGGCTTGTGACAGCGATTGCGCGGTGGCGCTGACCTGGTTGGCCGCGCCAGTGAGGGCGTCGGCAGCAGCGCGCACTTCGTCCATGATCCGGGTCAGGTTCTCGGCGGTGGCGTTGGCACTGTCCTTGACCTGGCCAAAAAGGCCTTGGTAGTCGCGCTCAATGCGCTGGGTCAGGTCGCCTTCGGCAAAGGCGGCCAGCACCTGGGCCACATCGTTCAAACCCTGCTCACTGGTGTCGATCAGCTGGTTCATGCCGGTCGAGAGGTTGGCAAAGAAACCGGTCTTGCCGTCCATGCTCAGGCGCTGGCTGAAGTCGCCTTGCGCTGCGGCCTGCACCATGGTTTCAATTTGCTGCTCGGCGATCAGTTGCTCGGTCACATCAGACCACTGGCCCACCGTGCCCATGCGTTCACCGCCGTTGCCGATCACTGGCGTGGTGCTGAGGTCGTATTGGCGCCCACCCAGGGTCAGCCGTGAATGGGTCATGCCACTGAGGTTGCGCAGACGTGCCAGCGCGGCTTGCGGATCGGCGTAAAAGACGCCCACACTGCCATTGACGATGCGGTCCGGGTCAAAGCCAGGAATCTGCTTGCGAAACCCGTCCTGGTACTTGCGCAGCGTGGCTTGCAGAGCGTGGTTGATATAGATGACGGTACCGTCGTCGTCGGCAATGCGCACCGGCAGGCTGACGTTGTCCAACGCCGATTTCACCCGGGCGTTGAAACTGGCTGCCTGGGCTGACGCCACCATGGTGTCGCGGGCTGCGTTGGCCACGTCGGTCATGCGCTGCTGCTGGCCCGGCAAGGCCAGCATGTGCTCGGAAAAATCACCCTTCGCGTACTGGTCGAGCAAATCCACCAGCCGCAGCATCACCGTGATGTGGGTCTTGACCAGCTCGTTGCTGGCCTGCGCCATGGCGCCATAGCTGCCTGGCAATTCGTGGGCGGGCATCTGGAAATTGATCATGCCCAGTGCGTGTTGGCGCGCCATCTCGGCTTGCGCAGCCTGGAACTGCGCCAGCACCGTCTGCATATTGGCCATCGAACCGATGAGCTGGCCGATTTCGTCCTGCCGGTCGGTGGTCAGCACCTGCGTCAAATCACCTTGTGCGATCGACTCCGCAGCGCCACGGACCTGCTCCATGGGCCGCGTCACCATGCGGCGAATCAGGAGCAACCAGATGCCGGAAATCAAGGCTACGATGCCCAAGCCCAGCACCGCATAAAAATTACGCAGGCTGTTGACTTCCGCCGTGAACTCGTCCACATAGGTACCACCGGCCACCACCCAGTTCCAGTTCTTCAGGTAAATGAAGGCCACCAGTTTGTCACGCGGCGCGGTTTCGCCCAGCTCTTTGTTGATCCACGGGTAGCGAATCACGCCGGTTCTCTTTTCCAGAATTTCCTTGATGAACTCGCGCCCACTGGCGTCCTTGGAGCCCAGGATGTTTTTGCCTTCCAGCGACGGGTGCACCACCAGATTGCCAAAGTTATCGCCAGCGCGGGCGTCAAGCACATAAAAATAGCCAGACTGGCCCATCTTGATGCTGCGGATGGTTTCTTTCAGGGTTTTCAGGTAGTCCGAAAAATCAAGCCCGACAAAGCTCAAGCCAACGATCTTGCCCGAGGCGTCCTTGATCGGGTCGTATTGCGTCATGTACTGGTGACCAAACAAGGTGGCCAGACCGGTGTAACTGGCACCCTCCAACACAGCCTTGTAACCGGGGTGCGCCCGATCCAGCAAGGTGCCCACGGCACGCTCGGCCTTGTCATTTTTAAGCGAGGTGGTGATGCGCACAAAATCGTCCCCGGACTTGGCGAACACAGTGGCCACAGCACCGGTCATCTCGGTAAAACGGTCCACGGCCCCAAAATCGAGATTCACTATTTTCTTGTCGAGCTTGAGGACCGGTGTGGCGCGCCCCTTGATGTCGAGGGTGGCCGCGTCCAGCTCAAATGTTCCCTTGAAACTGGTCTGAAAGGCCTTGGCCAAGGAAGCGGTGCGAATTCTCAGGTCTTTGTCCGAACTCTCGATCAGGTCAGTCAGTATCTTGGTCTTGTCATTCAATTCGGTGGTGGCCCGGGCTTCAATCGTGTTGGAGACCGAATAACTGATGGCCAGCACAAACAAGGTGAGTACCGTGGCGACCAGCAGAAAATTGCTGAGCGTGAGCTTGGCGCCCAAACTCATGCGCCGCCAGTGGAGAGGAAATGTGAACATTGATGGTTTGCCTTCCTGAGTGATCAATGGTTATAACCGGGAACGATGACCCGCTAAGAACCTAATCCCTGCAGCCCCTGAAAAACAAATTAATTCCATGGATTTAAATTGAGTTAAGTCAAATCTAGCATTTTTCCAAGCCCCAGAATCCGGGCACTTAACTGAAATAACTTATGACCACAAAATGCGGCGAGCTCATTTCCGACCCCGTGCCTGATCACCCCTTGCTGGCCGGTCGACTGGAGATCGGGCGCGGTGAAAACACCATCGTGCTGGAGGGCGATGTGGTCGACGGCCATGAGCATGTTTTCAAGGTAGTCTCATCGCCCACCGACTACGCCTACTACACCGCCACCGACCGACCCACCGGCACCCATTTTCCGGTGGTCTATGCCGATCACGGCACGGCGGGACGCTCAAGCCGCGGTTATGAATTTCACATTATTGAGGTTGAAAAACTCTACCCACTGCCCGGCACCGGCGACGCCACCGAACTGGCGAGCAAGATTTCAACGCTCTACTTCAATGGCTGCCAAACCTGGCGCTACCTGGCGCGCGACATGGGTCGTATTGCACTGCATCATCTGGTGGTGACCCCGATGGGCTGGACCGAAACAGTTCAAAAATCACTCAAGGCGCTAGAGATGTTTTCAGTGGAATACGACGCCCTGCCCGACCTGCTGAAGGCCGACAACCTGATGATCCGCAAGGACGGCACCCTGGTCTTCTCGGACCCGGTTTTTATGGGGTAATTTTTGTCTGGGCCGATTGCATCGACCACACGCCATGCGCGATCGCCTGAAGCCGCTCAAAATCAATCGGCTTGGCAAGAATCTCCACCGATTCGGGCAGCCCACCATGGGCGTTGATCTCAGCCAAGGGAAGCCCGGTAACCACCACAATCGTCATTTTTTTGAAACGAGACATCTCGCACAAAGACCGCACGACCTGAAACCCGTTGGCACCGGGAAGGCGTAAATCACAGATTAAAAGTCGGGGAGACATTTCGCCGACCATGACCAAACCCTCGAAGCCGTTGGTCGTTGTATAGACCGTGACCTTGAACGACCATTGGGCGATGTGACGGCGGTAAAGCTTGAGCAGCGACAGATCGTCTTCGATGATCAAAAGCGGCAGGGCATCAGGTTTTTGCGCCAATGGCACCCCTTGAGCGCGTTCGCGCATGACCCGGGTTACCGATTGATGGGTAATGCGTCGGTGGCCACCTGCCGTCTTCCACCCTTCCAGATAGCCCTTCTCAAGCCATTGTTGCGCCGTGCGCAGTGAGACGCCCAACAAGGTCGCTGCTTTTTGAGTGGTGAAGTAATTCTGTGACATACGTTTTTTGGGGATGCAAGACAGAAAAATGAACCCTGAAGTTTCACTTTTTCGAACAGTTTGACCTTCTCAATTCTAATTTTGATAATACCCCTCGATTTTTCTCTACCTAAACATGTTCTTCCCACTGTTCCTGGTCGCCGTGGTTATTTCATGTGTGACGCCTTATCTAATCTGGCAAAACCGTCGCGCCAAGCATGCGGAAAGGGCCATTGACAGTGCCAACGCCGGCTATTGGATTCTGAATACCGAGGGCGTGTTCATCGACGTCAATCCCGCCTACTGCCG
>NZ_JBAWYV010000152.1:0-7337 GCF_037143375.1 Rhodoferax sp.
GTGTGACATCGACCACGCGTCTGGCGATATCGGGTGAAAAATAGGCCCGCAGGTCACCAAGGCCGAATTCCTCACGCCATGAACTGCTAATGACGATCTCCACTGACGGGAAATCGCGCAGCACTATTTCGATGCGGTCCAAGTGACAAAATAACTTGTCGGTTTGACAGGGTTCCGGGTGGGTTACGCCATCAAAATCAAGGCACAGGATGCAGCTACTGTCTGTCGAGGTGATCATGGGGTTTCCTTTTTTAAAATTAAGATTCGGCAATGACCCCAGGCGTCGCTGTTTGACATATGCAGAACACAGCATCAGCAGCCATTCGCGGGAGATCTAAATCCCGATACGAGAACCGGCAAACACGTACGGGAAACGGGCAAACAAATGCTGGGGTGTCGGCATCTGAAAAGATCGTTCAATGCCGTAGGTTCGGTGTGGCTTGCGCCAATCCGAGTGACTGTTCAATATCAAGCATCGTCACCTGCTGGCGCCCACCGGCTGCAGCCCAACCTGCCGCGCCCGTCCAGAGGCGGCGCATGGTGCGAGGTGTCAGTGTGGCAAGCCACTGCAACACCTCGCCGCGGGGTGCCATGATGCTGACACCCATTTGCAATGAAGCGGCTTGAGTCACCGACAGTGCAATGTTGACCGCTGCGCGGGCATCGGGCTTGTTGACCAGTATCAGTTTGAACCGACTCAGCAACGGGGCTGAAAGTCCGGCGAGCGAATTAGCCGTGGCGATCCAGATCACATGACTGGCGTCAACCCGGATCTCCGCGCAGCGATCTTTGTGCTCTTTCGCGGTCAGGGGCTCCAGTAAGGCGAGCAACTCATTCAGGGGATGACGGTCCGCTCCACCTGTCGTGGCAATTGAGCTTGCCTTGTCAATTTCGTCCAAACAAACGACAGGATTTGCGAAGGCCCCGTGCGCCAGCGTATCGAAGACCAGTCCGGCTGAACTATTGCCCCAATTCTTATCGGCACCGGACAACATGTTGCCTGCCGCACCACTGGCAGCGTAACTTAATGTATGCGCAGTGACACCCAAAATAGTAGCAATTTGCAGCGCGGCAAAAGTTTTACCAACCCCAGCCCCACCGACCAACAAAATCGGTGGAAACAGGGGCGCCGAGCCAGTGGCAGCGGCCTCCATCAAGGGAATCCGAAAGGCCTCGACCAACTCGGGAATGTGGGGCGCTATTTGGGCAAGCTTTTGCATCGCCTCCCCCACATCCTTTGGCATGGCAACCTTGCGCGTCATGGGCCGGGTCAGTAAGGCTGTCGTGACCTCCTTCATCGCACGGGTGCGATCGCGCTCACTGAATTTCGAATTATTCTCGGCCGACTGCTGCTGTGCAAGCACGTCAACTTCATATACACAAGGCACCTCAATGCAAACATGATTTTGATCGTTAGTCTGAGGCGTTACTTGCGCATTGCTGGCATCTGTCAACTGCACTGGCGGGGTGGCAAGGATGAGTTGCTGTTCAGCCCCTGCTTTAGTTCGCGCCTGTATATCAAGTTCACGTTCAATTTCGGCGCTGTACACCGCCTGCATGAACAAACCCAACTCTTCCTTGCGCTCTTGCGGGACAAAGAGTCCTTGCGAGTGGTGGAACTTGAATTTATCGAGCTGGGCGTAACCGTGAGTCGAACAATCGTGTGGGTAAAAGCTATCGCTGTACTTGCTCATTTCCAACTCCATTTTAGATATGCGATTATTAGCTATCACATGATATCTAGTATAAATTAGCGGCTCTGCCATGTCAAGGGCGGCCATCACCACCGGCTAGAAACGGCAAAGAATTCTGCCAACAGCCGTTTCTTGATGAAGTGTTTGAACAAAAATTACGGGTAATGCACGCAAAGCACGAAGGACAAAACTTCGTATTGGCGACAGACGGTGAATCATTGATGTCGGCAATGACTTCTGGACCTGGGGCTGTGAGCTCCGAGCACTATCTGGGTATTGAGATTGATGACGCGCTGTTAAAGACAGAGGGAACGAAGAGCTGGACACGACCGAATCCTCAAGGTTGGCTAACAAATGTGGCGAAGCGATCAGAAAGATTGACTGCTTCGGGCAAGCGCAGCATTTGCCAAACTGGACACTGGCTGCGGGTGAACAGTCTTCATCGCAAAATTCTTGCAAAACAGGATCAAGTGGCGCAGCTTCAATCGGTGCGTCTATTCGCGCAGTTGCTGAACGTCAGCTTTTGAGGAGGCAGTTTGGAATTTCAAATCATCATCAAAAATAGCAAGCTGTCATCCAAGCTGCTGGCATCTACGACTCTTGAAGACCCTCAGGAGCCGTTCACGGAAGGCAGCTTTCCGGCGCTCCAGTTCAACCCCAGTCGGAAACCGTTCGTGGCATTCGGCATCGTGCCCATTGCCGTTACTGGAATCAGCCAGGTAGTCGGCTCCAGAGCAACGTAAGCGGATGCTGGCGAACAGCAGGTTTGGGGCATCACCGATTGGCACTAAAACGACTCCATCAGGTTTAGCCACAATCGTGGGTGCCCAGGGATTTGCGCAAGGGTATACCCTTTGTATTTACCGGCTAAAGCACAAATTTTATTGTCACAATGAGAATAACAAGCTGATGAAGTACTAGTCTCGTAATGGAAAAATATTTTCTTGAGTGCCTACCTACCCCCTAAAGCACTCAAAAATAATGGTTTGCAGGTCGCTGTATGCGATTGAAATTTTTCAAGAAGTGAAGCTTTGAAGTATTTCAGTAGTCTGTTAATGAAGACGAACCGTCTGGAGCTGTAGTGTGCAACTGCAACCTTGAGTGGCACCGCAGTTAAATAAAATAACTTAGGGTTGATCATGAAAAGCAAAAAAATTGTGGGTTTTACTATTACTGCAGTGACCGCAGCATTACTGGTCGCATGCGGAGGATCAGACGGAGGAACAAGCAACAACGCACTTGGCGGCGTTACGACAACCGCCACAAAAACACTCCAAGGAACAGCCGCTACAGGCGCAGCGTTTGAGGGTGCGACCATCACGGTGACCGATAAAACAGGGGCCGTGGTGGGAACTAGCTCGGTGGTGGGTGCAGACGGCACTTTCAGCATCACGATCAGCGCAAGCGCTGTTGCGCCATTTGTCCTGACCGCATCACGCACCACGGCTGACGGTGTTGTTGAAACCCTTGTCAGCGTGGTGCCTACAGGTACGGGAACAACATCCACAGCAACGGTCAATGTGTCGCAGGTCACCAATTTGATTGCCTCGCGACTTTCCGCATCAGGAGACCCCAGCCAGTTGGCAGCAGAATTGGCCGCTGGAACGTCCACAATCAATGCAACAACCGTAGCGGCAAAAGTCAACGAAGTTCAAACCATTCTTGCGCCTATTCTTGCTGCAGCCGGAGCCACTGCTACCGACCCGCTTACGGGAACGTTTGCTGTTGGTGGCGCGGGTTACGATCATTTTCTTGACAGCATCAAAGTCACCCTTACTCCCGCCACTGCGACCAGCACCAATATCGAGATTGGCGTGAAGCAACAAACGGCCGATGACGTAGCGCCCACCGTAATTGCGTTCACAAATCAGACAACTACAGCCAACGTGCCTGTGCTTCCAGCCATTACGGCCTCCAGCCTGGTGCCATCTGGCACTTCGGCATTGATCTCGGCACATCTTGCGCAACTGACCTCCTGTTACTCGCTGCCGACTACGACACGTGTTAACAGCGTGGTGAGCGGTGGTGTGGCAACAGGCACCGTAGGGAATGTTGTGGCTTCTGCATGCACTTCAGCTTTTCTGGGAAATTCGCCCGCCAGCTTCAAGAGCAACGGCGTAACGGTGGGGCGCGATGCCAACAACAACGGCGCGTTTGCAAGTTTGTTTCGCGACGGTGCTACCGGCGTCGTGTTTAGCCAAGGCACCTATGAGTTCACGCGCAATAACGGCGATATAGTGGCCGGCTACAAATCGCGCGATACGCTCGGTAACGAGGCTTTCGATACCTTCGTGCTTCGCCTTGATACGGACGGTAAGCTCAAACAAATTGGCAACCAGTACATCTATGGCGGCGGTGTAATGCCATACCAACAACTGCGTGAATTTGTACAACAGCCAGCGCAAAGCTACTACAGTACGGGCTACAACATCAACATTCCCAACATCCCCGGAATTACGTATGTTGACGTCACTGCTCCTAACGGTAATCACATGACGCTGATTCCCGGTTCCGATGGAATGGTGTTGCCAAAGAAAGGCTCCTCCAGCCCTTTGGTCGCCAGTGGAACCACCTTTGTTCGCATTCGGTCCGAGTACGTGGCGAGCACGGGAGCACCAGCATCGCACCCTTCTGCCCTTGAGCCAGGCCTGGTTTTTGTGGGGACCGACTTTACCGAAGACCAAGTTGCAGGCATACCCAACCAAGGCGTTTGGACCATCGGTTATTACTCAGGTGGCACCAATAACGCCACAGGGGGAACCTTGTTGGGGGCTCAGTCTTACAAGACACGTACTCGTGCGAACACTATTGCGGAATTGCGCAAGCAGGGTATGGCCAATCTCTCAGCCGCGTCGATTGCGGACATGGTGAGCCGTTACCAAGTCAACACCGGTACAACCACGAGCTATGCGTCCTTGCCAGCTGCCATCTCCATGGCGCCCACTTGGGAAGTACCATCAGGCACTTTACCGCCAACCCAAATCAAGTTGTTTGGAACGGCACTGTACTATGACTACGCGAGTTCGCCCCCGTCCACGAAAACCGGTGGTACTGGTTTTACCAGCACAACCAACACAGTTGGCTACGTGAGTGGCAGGACAAACTTTAGCGATGGGCAAACCGTAGGGTCTTCTGTGCGCACGGCCTCCATTGCCTGCGCCAACGGGACGATTGATTCCAATAATATGGGTGAGAAGCATTGCGCGAATCCAGCGGGTTACCTCGCGTCCTCCCGCCAAACTGGTTTTCATTTGCGTGCCGCTGATGCAAGTGGCAGGGAGTATGTGCACTTCTATGTACCCTACACACTGCAGTAAGCGCAGGTAAAGAAGAGAAGGCTCCGCAAACAAGGAGCCTTTTTTGAAGTGGACTTGATGGGGTTATAACGATGCGTGCGTAAATTGACTGGGAAGCTGCTGGCAACTCAGAAACAGTACTCTGAATCACATAGAGCACTATTTCAGCACGCTATCTCACCGCCGTTCGAGTCAACGAATAATTCGTCGCACCCAATGACGGCAATCTGGCTGGCAAAGCATCAAATCCAATGACAGCCAAAGGTCTTGAATTCACCACACAAGTAATCAATTTTTATGACCATTGATGGTCAGAAGCCAGAGCAGCTATGCGAAAAATCGACTCCACATTGCTGACGGTCAGGCTACAGGGGTGAATGTCGGGTATGGATCGAGCATTTCGGGAAGACCTACGTCGGTTCCCGCTGCCTTGCAGGTCCACGTTTTTCTCCATTGCAGCCGTTCAGTTTAAAGGTCGGCTTCGGAGAAAAACGGCGGACTCTTGCAGACCCTCAGGAGTCATTGGCCTTCCCTAAATGCCCGCCGTGTTGCTGACGTTCCATGCTGAAACTTTTAAAGTTGATACGAACAAGCTTTACGTCAATTAGCGTAAGAGAGTGCCTGCGCCAGAAAATTAAAGACTCAACCAATGAGCTGGTTTATGCGTATTTCACGGTGAACAGCAGCCACATGGTCAAGGAGGAAACAATGTAGGCTAAAAGGAGGATCTATTGCAAAGGTAATCGCAGCAGGAGTGCCACAAGTTCTTTGACATTAAAAGGTTTTCCAATATGGTCATTCATCCCCGCAGCCAGGCAGTCCTCACGGTCGGATGCCATGACATTAGCCGTCATCGCGATGATGGGAAGCTGGGTCAGTTTAAGTTGCTGGCGAATGTGCCGGGTTGCTTGCAGACCATCCATCACTGGCATTTGATAATCCATCAAGACGACATCAAAGCCCATCGGTGTGGCGATCAGCGCGTCGATGGCCAGTTGACCGTTCTCCGCCAGTTGCACCAAGGCGCCTTGATTACCCAGCAACTCCAGCGCCACCATCTGGTTGATGAGGTTGTCTTCCACCAGCAGCACACGCACTCCAGCCAGATTGAGCCCAGAAGCTGGAACTTCTGTTGAAGGAATACTTTGGGTCGTCTCGTTATTCGCGCACTGTTGTTGCTCAACCAGCGGCAAGCTCAAATCAAAGTAAAACATGCTGCCTTCCCCGAGGCTGCTGGTGACTTTGAGTTCTCCGCCCATCAGGACCACCAGTCGCTGGCTGATGGCCAATCCCAAGCCGGTGCCGCCAAAGCGACGCGAGGTTGAGGCCTCGGCCTGCGAGAAGCCGGCAAAGATCCGAAGTTGTTGCTCTGGCGTCAAACCAATACCGGAGTCAATGATCTCAAAAGCTAAAACGACATTGGCTGATTCAAGGCGGCGCACATGGACCCGGATGCTTACCTCGCCAAGCTCTGTGAACTTGAGTGCGTTTCCACCCAGGTTAATCAGCACCTGCTTGAGACGACCGGCATCGCCCATCACCAAGGTTGGTAGCGCTGGGTCCAGGTCAAACGTCAAGTCAATCTTTTTGCCATTCAGATTGCCTGTCATGATGGTCTCCACATCACGCGCCACGTCGGACATGCAGAAAGGCTCGGGGTCAAGATCCATCTTGCCCGCCTCTACCTTTGATAAATCTAGGATGTCGTTGAGGATCGCCATCAATGAGCGGGCAGCACCTTCGGTCCTTTGCGCGTAGTCACGCTGGCGGTCGTTCAGGTTGCTCTCTTTGAGTAGAGTCAGCATACCCAGTACCCCATTCATGGGGGTTCGGATTTCGTGACTCATATTGGCCAAAAACTGGCTCTTGGCCTGGTTTGCGACATTGGCCAATTCCATACTTAACGTTAACTCTGCAGCGCGTTTGCTTTTCTCTTCGTTCTGAAAGGCGAGTTCAGTGTTGGCGATGACGAGTTCGGCAGCACGCTTAGCCTTCTCGTCATGTTGAAACTGCAGTTCTTTGTTAGCGATTACCAACTCAGCCGCACGCTTGGCCTTTTCTTCATTTTGGAAGAGCAGTTCTTTGTTGGCAATGACCAACTCGGCAGCACGCTTGCCCTTCTCGTCATGTTGAAAGAGCAGCTCTTTGTTGGCGATGACCAGCTCGGCTGCACGTTTGTCCTTCTCTTCATGTTGAAAGAGCAGCTCTTTGTTGGCGATGACCAGCTCGGCCGCACGTTTGTCCTTCTCTTCATTTTGAAAAAGTAACTCTTTGTTGGCGATTTCCAACTCAGCCGCACGCTTGGCCCGCTCTGCATGTTGAAAGTTCATATCTTCGCTTGCGAAAG